>JBIICO010000241.1:0-5013 GCA_044238855.1 Caulobacter sp. | reverse complement strand
GGCTTCGGAGCGCGCCGTGGAGACGGCCTCGTAGAGGTCTTCCTGGGTGGCCGCGACCTTCATGCCGCGTCCGCCGCCGCCGGCGGCGGCCTTGATCAGCACGGGGAAGCCGATGCGCTCTGCCGCCTCGAAGGCCTCTTCCTCGGTGGTCACGCCGCCGTCGGAGCCGGGGACGACCGGAATGCCGGCGTCCTTCACGGCCTGCTTGGCGGTGATCTTGTCGCCCATCATCCGGATATGCTCCGGCTTGGGTCCGATGAAGGTGTAGCCGTGGGCGTTCACGATCTCGGCGAAGCGGGCGTTCTCGGAGAGGAAGCCGTAGCCGGGGTGGATCGCCTGGGCGCCCGTGATCTCCGCCGCGGCGATGATCGAGGGGATGTTCAGGTAGCTCTTGGCGGCCGGGGCCGGGCCGATGCAGACGCTCTCGTCGGCCAGCCGCACCCACATGCCGTTGGCGTCGGCCTCGGAGTGCACGGCGACGGTGGCGATGCCCATCTCCTTGCAGGCGCGGTGCACCCGCAGGGCGATCTCGCCCCGGTTGGCGATTAGGATCTTGTCGAACACGGCGGCTACTCGAGGATGACCAGGGGCTCGCCGAACTCGACGGGCTGGGCGTCCGAAACCAGGATCTCCACCACCTTGCCGGCGCGCGGAGCGGGGATCGGGTTCATGGTCTTCATCGCCTCGACGATGAGCAGGGTCTGGCCCTGGGTGACCGTGTCGCCGACCTTGATGAAGGCGGGCACGCCGGGTTGCGGCTGCAGGTAGACGGTGCCGACCATCGGCGACTTCACCTCGTCGCCGGCGGCGCGCGCGGGCGCGGCCGGAGCGGCGGGGGCGGCCGCCGGAGCCGGCGCGGCGGCGACCGGGGCGGGCGCGGCCACGGGAGCGGCGTGCACCACGGCGCCAGCGGCCACGGTCAGCTCGCGGGCGACGCGGATCTTCAGGCCGCCGGATTCGACCTCGATCTCGGTCAGGCCGGTGTCCTTCAGGATATCGGCCAGCTTGCGCACCACCTTGGTATCGATGATGGGCTGGGCTTCCACGGAATCGGGAGCGGCCTTGGGCGTGGTCATATGTCGTCTACCTTAGGGTTCTCTGTCAGGCCGAGGCGCGCTTGGCGCCGATCAGGCCGGCGGCGGCTTCCACCGCCAGTTCGTAGCTTGCGGCCCCGAAGCCCGAGACGACTCCGGTGGCGGCCAGTGAAACATACGTCTCCCGACGAAACGCCTCGCGCGCGGCGGGGTTCGACAGGTGGCATTCGACGATCGGTATAGCGAGAGTCTTCAGCGCGTCGAGCAGGGCCACGGAAGTGTGACCATAGCCCGCGGGGTTGATGATCAGCGCCGCGCCGTCGGTCCGGGCCTCCTGGACCCAGTCGATCAGCTGGCCCTCGTGGTTTGATTGCCGGAACACGATGGTATGGCCCAGCGTCGCCGCGCGGGCTTCGCACCGCGCCTGGACGTCGGCCAGGGTGTCGTATCCATAGATTTCCGGCTCACGGGTCCCCAACAGGTTGAGGTTCGGCCCGCTCAGCACATGAATGGGTTTGCCCATTAGCCCCGCCGTCGTTTCGGCGGCCCTTGTATCTTCCGTTGGCCGGGGTCACAAGCTCGCGGCATGCGCATCTTCGTCAATGGCGAACAGCGGGACGTGGAAAACGCCCCCACGGTGGCCGATCTGGTCACCGCCCTGGGCCTGGAAACCCGCAAGGTGGCGGTCGAGCGGAACCTCGAGATCGTCCCGCGGAGCCTGCACGCGGCCACGCCGGTGCTGGACGGCGACCGCTTCGAGATCGTGACCTTCATCGGCGGCGGCTGAGCCGGACGGTTCCGGTTCCCGTGCAGTCGCGATCGCGGCGAAAAATAAACGCCTTGCCGGAACCCGGTTCTCGTGACCATCTGCAAGGCATCAAGTTCGATCTGGCGCGGCCAGACTTCCCGGTCGTCGGAAAACGACGCCTCGAAAGCCTCCTTTCATCCAGAAGATTTGATCAGACGGCCGCATCGCGTGGGCCGTAATACTATATTTCTACAAGGCTACAATTCATGGCTACCGGTACGGTCAAGTGGTTCAACACCACCAAGGGCTTCGGCTTCATCCAACCTGACGCGGGCGGCAGCGACGTCTTCGTCCACGCCTCGGCGGTCGAGCGTTCGTCGCTCGGCACGATCCACGAAGGTCAGAAGCTGAGCTACGAGCTCGAGCAGGACCAGCGCAGCGGCAAGACCTCCGCCGGCCAGCTGTCCGCCGCCGAATAGGCGATCGACGGCTTCACCGCACGGACGACGGGTCGGCTCGCGCCGGCCCGTTTTTCATTTGTGCGCCCGTTTTGGCGCCGGAGCGTGCTAGGATGCCCCTCGCTTCCGAACGGGGGCCCTGCCGACGAGTCGCTTCATCGCCGGCCTGCCCGACTTCCGTCCCGCGCCGTGGGGCTTCGGGGGAGAAAGGCGACTAGAGATGGCCAAGGCCGCAACCAAGACCAAAACCAAGAAGACCGCCGCGGCCCCTGCTCCGGAGGCGCCGAGGCGTCCCGCGCTCGCGACGCTGGGCAACGCCGTCAACGATATCCGCTCGGCCATCACCACCGCCGAGGCCCAAGGCGTGAAGCGCGACAACCTGCGCCTGCGCCTGACCCACCGCGACGCGTCGCTGCTGAAGCGCAGCAAGGACGTCGCCGACGACGAGATCAGCTTCGAGGGCGGCGAGATGAGTTTCCTCGGCATCCCGGTCGAGATCGGCTCGACGCCGGTCAGCGAGCTGACCACCGCCGCCTGAGACGGTTTTCAGAACCGTCGCCGTCCCACCCGCGCCAGAGCGCCCAGCGTCGCGGCGGCCACCGAGCCGCATCGCCAGGCGCTGGCGCGATCGCCGGCCTCGCCGCTGGCGGCGACGTTGGCGTCCAGGTCGGTGATGGCCCAGATCCAGCGGTCGCCGGACGGCTGGACGATCACGGCATAGCCTTCGGGTTGATGGGGCATGGCCTTCCTCCGTTGTTGGAGGAAGCCTGGCGGCCGCGCTTTGACTGTTGATCCGCGCGATGTGGAGAAACGGTGCAGCTACTCCGCCCCCACCGGCAGCATCACCACGAACCGAGCGCCGCTGGCCGCCTTCTCGCACTTGATCTCGGCATGGCTGGCCGCCAGCAGCGACCGGGCGATGGCCAGGCCCAGGCCGGTGCCGCCCTCGGCGCGACGGCTCGTGAAGAACGGCTCGAACAGGCGCTCGCGGTTGCTCTCGGCCACGCCCGGCCCGTTGTCGGTGACGGCCAGCACGACGCGGCCGTCCTGCTCGGCGGCGGCGATGGTCGCGGCGGTGGCCCCGGCCTGGCGGCTGTTCTCGACCAGCACGGTCAGCACCGTCTCGATGGTCGCCTCCGGCGCGGCGACGCGGGGCAGGGGCTCGGGCAGGTCCAGCGTCACCGCCAGCCCCCGCCCACCCAGCGCGTCGGCCACTCGCCGCGCCGCCGGTGCGACCTCGACCGACACGCCCGCCTCGGGCCGCGCCATGTCGGCCCGGGCGAGATCGAGCAGCCGAGTGACCAGCTGGTTCAGCCGCCCACTGTCGGCGGCGATGTTGGCCAGGAACCGCTCGCGGTCTTCGCGGCTCATGCCTTCGCCATGGTCCTGCAGCAGCTCGACCGCCCCGGTGATCCCGGCCAGCGGCGTCTTGAACTCGTGGCTGACGGCGGCGGCGAAGTCGCGCAGGTAGCGGGAGCGACGGGTGATGGTCCCGGCCATGGCCGCGAAGTCCTCGTACAGCTGCTGGATCTCGACGGCGGCGGTCTGCGGCGGCGGCGGCGGTTCGCCCTGGCCGGCGGCGACGTCGCGCGAGGCGCGGCTCAGGGTCTCGATCGGCCGCGTGATGCCGCGCGAGACCAGGCCGGACAGCACCACCAGCGTGCCGATGATCCCCGCAAGGCCCAGCAGGAACTTGCCGCGATCCTCGTACAGGCCCCGGAACAGCGCCCGCGGCGACCGGGACAGCAGCAGCACGCCCTTCACCTGGCCGTTGACGATGATCGGCCGGGCGTGGTGCAGGCGGATGCCGGACGCGCGGCTCAGCCACTCGAAGTCGTAGCGCTTACGGTAGTCGGACAGCCGCCGCATCACGGTCTTCGGTCGTCCCGCCAGCGCGCTCCGGACCTCGGGCAGGGCGGCCAGGCTGCGGCCTTCGCCGAGGCCGGACACGACCAGCCCGCTTCGGTCCAGCACCACGACGGAGGCCAGCGTGGTGCGGGTGGTCTCGTCCAGGATCGGGCGCAGCGCGTCCAGCACCGCCACGGCGTCCGGTTCCGGCGGCCGGGCCGAGAAGACCGCGCGCGGTCGGGCCGGCAGCACCTGCGAGGTCGACAGGTCGATTCCCGTGCTTTCCGGCCTGTAGTAGCCGGGCGCGTCCTTGTCCGGCGCGCGGCCGGGCGCCACCGCGCCGGGCCACAGCGCCGAGGCGGTCGCCGACAGGGCGGCGCCCTGCGACACCAACTCGACCTCGGTCTGGCGGACCAGGGTGTTCTCGTAGACGCGCAGCAGCACCATGCCCGCGATCGGCAGCCCGGCCACGGCCAGCAGCACGATCAGCAGGATGGTCCTCAGCCTCAGCCGGGGCCAGTGACGGCGCAGGAAGTCCTTGGCCTTTCGGATCACGCCCGCGCGCCGGTGCAGGCGCCGAGCCGGTAGCCGACCCCCGCCCGGGTCTCGACCACGTCATGGCCGCCCAGTCCGGCGAACTTGCCGCGCAGGTTGCGCACATGGCTGTCGATGGTCCGGTCGGTGATGGCGAAGCCGGGGCCGTGCAGCCGGTCGATGATGGCGTCGCGGGTGAAGACCTTGGCCGGCGCGCCCGCCAGGGTCTTGAGGATGCCGAACTCGGTGACGGTCAGCGCCGCTTCCTGGTCGTCCCAGGCCGCGCTCCAGCCGTCGAGGTTCAGGGTCAGCCGGCCGCGCACGATGGGGGCCGCCGGCGCGTCGCCGTCGCTGGCCTTGCCGCCGCCGGCCCGGCGCAGAATAGCCTGGA
>JBIICO010000240.1:0-5014 GCA_044238855.1 Caulobacter sp. | reverse complement strand
AGCTGTACGTCGCGTCGGGCTTCCGCTTCGTGGCCCAGCTCGACCCGGCGACGGGCGAAGTGCTGTGGCGCAAGGAAACCGCGGCCCCGATCCACGGTGCTCCGATCGTCACGCACAACCGCGTCTTCGTGGTCAGCACCGACAACGAGATGCTGACCTTCGACGCGGCCACCGGCGCGCCGGGCTGGACCTACCAGGCTCTGATCGAGCCGGCCCGCATCCTTTCCTCGCCGAGCCCGGCCGCGGCCGGCGACACGGTGATCGGCGCCTTCGCCTCGGGCGAAGTCGTCGCGCTCCGCGCCAGCAACGGCAACGACCTGTGGAACAACACCCTGTCGCGCGCCAGCCGCACCAGCGCGCTGTCGGAAATCCGCGACGTGGCCGGCCGTCCGGTGATCTACGAGGGCGATGTCTACGCGGCCAGCCACTCGGGCGTGTTCGCCGCCACCGATCTGCGCAGCGGCCAGGCCCGCTGGTCGCTGCCGGTGGCCTCGATCACCAGCCCGTGGGCCGCCGGCGACGTGGTCTACATCGTCTCCCAGGCCGGTGAAGTGATCTGCGCCTCGCGTTCAAGCGGCCAAGTCTACTGGATCAAGGATCTGAACGAAGGCCGCCACGCCGAGGACGGCAAAAAGAAGAAGAAGGGCTTCCTCGGCATCGGCCGTGACGAGAACCGCATCCTCTACTTCGGTCCGGTGCTGGCTTCTGACCGCCTGATCGTCGCTTCGAGCGACGGCCGCGCCATCGCGCTGAACCCGAAGACGGGTGAAGTCCAGAAGACGCTGAACATCGGCTCGCCGGTGCTGATCTCGCCGATCGCGGCGGGCGGCATGGTCTATGTGGTGACTGACGAGGCCGAGCTGGTGGCTATCCGCTAGGCCGAAAACGGGCTTCGACTTTGCCTCGCACGCCACAAGCGTGCTAAGGGCGCGGCCCCGCAGGCCGCGCCCCTTCTATTTCCGGCGTATCTGCTATCTTCCGGCGACGTCCCCTGGGACGCCGTCCAAAGGTCGTTTCCTGATGCCCCTCAAGCTCGCCATCGTCGGTCGGCCGAACGTCGGTAAGTCCACGCTGTTCAACCGGCTGGCGGGCAAGAAGCTGGCGATCGTCGACGACCAGCCCGGCGTCACCCGTGATCGTCGTTTCGCCAAGGGCAGCCTGGGCGATCTCGAACTGACCCTGATCGACACCGCCGGGTTCGAGGACGTCACCGACGAGAGCCTGGAAGCGCGGATGCGCGCCCAGACCGAGCTGGCCATCGACGAAGCCGACGTCGTCCTGTTCCTGATCGACGCGCGCGAGGGGATCACCCCCGGCGACGAGATCTTCGCCCAGTTGCTGCGCTTGACCGAGAAGCCGGTGATCCTCGGGGCCAACAAGGCCGAGGGCAAGCAGGGCGACAGCGGCATCGCGGAGGCCTGGGCGCTCGGCTTCGGCGAACCGCTGGCCCTGTCCGGCGAGCACGGCGACGGCATGGCCGACCTCTACGCAGCCTTGGTCGCCCGCGAGGAGCTGGCGGGCGAGGACGACGAGGAAGGCGACAAGCCGATCCAGATCGCCATTGTCGGCCGCCCGAACGCCGGCAAGTCGACCCTGGTCAACCGCCTGATCGGCGAGGATCGCATGCTGACCGGCCCCGAGGCCGGCATCACCCGCGACTCGATCTCCATCGAATGGGAGCATGAGGGCCGTCGGATCCGGCTGGTCGACACGGCGGGCCTGCGCCGCAAGGCCAAGGTTCAGGAGAAGCTGGAGAAGCTCTCCACCTCCGATTCGATCCGCGCCATCACCTTCGCCGAGGTGGTGCTGCTGGTCATGGACGCCACACACCCCTTCGAGATCCAGGACCTGCAGATCGCCGACCTCGTCGAACGGGAAGGGCGCTGCCTGGTCTTCGTGCTGGCCAAGTGGGACCTGGTCGAGGACCCCGCCGGCCAGCTGAAGGCCTTCCGCGAGCACGCCGAGCGCATGCTGCCACAGGTGCGCGGCGCGCCGGTCGTGGCGCTGTCGGCCGAGACGGGCTTCGGGATCGGCAAGCTGATGCCGTCGATCCTGAAGACCTACACGGACTGGTCGACCAAGATCAAAACCCGGGACCTGAACGACTGGCTGGCCATGGCCATACAGCGGCATCCGCCCCCCGCGGTCGGCGGCAAGCGGATCAAGCCCAAGTACATGGCCCAGACCAAGGCTCGTCCGCCGACGTTCGTGCTGTTCTCCAGCCGCGCCGAGCAGATGCCCGAGCAGTATCGCCGCTACCTCGTGAACAGCCTTCGCGAGAGCTTCGACATGCCCGGCGTGCCGATCCGCGTGACGCTGAAGAGCAACAAGAACCCCTACGCCGAGGGCGAGGCCAAGGGCGGGGCGCCGTCGTTCCAGCAGGGCGGCAAGATCAACCGCGACAAGGCCAAGGAACTCGCGGCCCAGGCCAAGGAAGAGAAGGCCGTGAAGGCCCGCGCCAAGGCCGCCGCGCCCAAGCCGACAAAGATCCAGGCCGCCAAGGCGCGCGCCGTCACGGCCGCCAAGTTCACGAGGGCCAAGGGCGCCAAGGGCGCCGGCTCGGGTATTCAGAAGCTGCGCGGCGGCGGCTCGACCAAGGGCGCGCCGAAGAAGCGGAAGTAGTGGGGCTGCTCTAGGCGGTCCCCGCCTCCAGTCGGCCGCCCGCCGCCTTCCAGTCGCTGAACACCACGGGGCGATGCGGCTGGCCGAGGTCGGCCTGGGCCAGCTGGACGACCAGCGGCGCGATCTCCGACGGCTCGGGAAGCGTCAGCGGGTCCTCGCCCGGATAGGCCTCCGCCCGCATGCGGGTGCGCATCTGGTTGGGATCGAGCAGCACGGCCTGGACGGTGGTGTTCTCCACCTCGTCGGCCCAGCAGCGCACCAGCGCCTCCATGCCCGCCTTGGTGGCCGCGTAGGCGCCCCAGAAGGCCTTGGGACGCGCGACGCGGCCCGTGGTCAGGAAGATGGCCCGGCCCCGGTCGGAGGCCTTCAGCAGCGGCTCCATGGCCCGGATCAGCCGCCAGGTGGCGGTCAGGTTCACGGTCACCGTCTCGTCCCAGCGCTTCTGCTCGATATGGCCGGTCGGCGTGATCGCGCCTAGCACGGCGGCGGCGTGGACGACGATGTCCAGCTTGCCCCAGCGCTCGTGGATCGTCGCGCCCAGCACATCGAGCTGTTCCGGCTGACGCAGGTCGAACGGCACGAGGGTGGCGTGGGCGCCGGTCTCCGCGAAGATCTGGTCGTCCAACGCCTCCAGCCCGCCCTGCGTACGGCCCAGCGCGATGACGTGGGCGCCGGCCCGGGCCAGGCCGAGCGCGGCCGCCTGGCCGATGCCGCGCGTGGCGCCGGTGACGAGGGCGATGCGGTTCTGGAGAGGCTTGGAATCCATGCGGCGGGTTCTAGCGGGTCAGGCCTGCCGCGTCATCCTCCGGCCTCGCTCCGTAACGTTGCGCGATCACCGCGCAGGCCATGAGCTGAATCTGGTGGAACAGCATCACCGGCAGGACGATGAAGCCGACGGTCGCGGCCGGGAAGAGGATGCTGGCCATCGGGACGCCCGTGGCGAGGCCCTTCTTTGAACCGCAGAAGACCACGACGATCTCGTCGCCCCTGGAGAAACCCAGCGCCCGCGCGGCCGTCACGGTGGCGACCAGGACGACAGCCAGCAGCACCACGCAGATCGTCAGCAGCACGGCCAGTTCCACGGCGCTGACCTGCTTCCACAGCCCGCCGACCACGGCGGCGCTGAAAGCCCCGTAGACGACCAGCAGGATCGAGCCGCGATCGGTATAGCTCACCAGCTTGCCGTGCCGTCCGACCCAGCCGGAAACCAGCGGCCGGGCCATCTGGCCGACGGCGAAGGGGAGCAGGATCTGGAGGGCCACGTCCTTGACCGCCTCCAGCGAGATGCCGCCGCTGGTGGTGTGCAGGAAGACGCCGACCAGCAGCGGCGTCAGGATCACGCCGATCAGGTTGGAGGTCGAGGCCGCCACCACCGCCGCCGCCACGTTGCCGCGCGCCTGCGACGTGAAGGCGATCGACGACTGAACCGTCGAGGGCAGCAGGCACAGGTACAGCACGCCGGCCGCCAGTTGCTCGGGCAGCAGCCAGTGCGGCAGCTGCACCAGGCCCAGCCCCAGCAGCGGGAACAGCACGAAGGTCGAGGCCAGCACCGTCAGGTGCAGCCGCCAGTGGATCAGCCCGGCCACCACCTGCTCGCGCGGCAGGCGTGCGCCGTGCAGGAAGAACAGCAGCGCGATGGCGGCCTTGGTCAGCCAGCCGAACCACACCGCCCCCTGGCCGCTGACCGGCAATAGGCTGGCCAGCACGACCATCAGGAGGATGGCGATGATGTAGGGATCGGGCTTCAGGCCCGCGTACCAGGGACGCTTCTCGCTCATGCCGCCTGCATGGCCGTCGCGGGCCGGCGGGGCAAGAGGGCAGGCGGCTTACCCTTCGGTCGAGCCCGTATGGATCGGCGCGGTCAGCACCGTCCGCAGGCCGGGGCTGTTGTCCAGCTGCTCCAGCGTGGCCTGGAGCTGGGTCACCATGGCCGCCATCATCCGGGTGCCGAAGCCTTCGCGCTTGCCGGGCTTGCCCTTGCCCCGGTCGGCGACGACGAGCTTCAGTCCGCCGGCATGGGGCTCAAGCACGATCTCGATCGGTCCCGGCGCGCCGCCGTAGGCGTATTTGTTGGCGTTGATGACCAGCTCGGTCAGCACCAGGCCCAAGGTCACCGCCCGATCGGTCGGGACGTAAACGGGGCTGAGGTCCATCGACACGCGCCGCGCCCACTCCGGTCCCATCGCATCCAGCATGTCGCCGAGGAGTTCCTCAATATAGCGGGACAGGTCGATGATCTCGATCTGGTCGGCGCGATATAGGCGACGGTGGACCAGGGCCACGGCGTGCAGGCGCCGGCCCGCTTCCTCCAGCGGCGCGCGCATGGCCGGGTCGGCCAGCTCGCGGGCCTGCAGGGTGAGAAAGCTGGACACCAGCTGCAGGCTGTTCTGGA
>JBIICO010000253.1:0-4726 GCA_044238855.1 Caulobacter sp. | reverse complement strand
CTGGCCAAGGATCACGGCCTGAAGCCGGAAGAGTTCATCGTTCCGGACGAGGCCATCCGCAGCCTGATCCGCTACTACACCCGGGAAGCCGGCGTGCGGTCGCTCGAGCGGGAACTGGGCAACCTGGCGCGGAAGGTCGTTCGCGACCTGTCGCGTGAGAGTGTCGCGTCGATCACCATCGACGACGAGCGGCTGGCCAAGTACGCGGGCGTCAAGAAGTACCGCTACGGCGAGACGGACGAGGTCGATCAGGTCGGCATCGTCACCGGTCTGGCCTGGACCGAGTTCGGCGGCGACATCCTCACCATCGAGGCCGTCCGCATGTCGGGCAAGGGCCGCATGTCCATCACGGGCAACCTGAAGGACGTGATGAAAGAGTCGATCTCGGCGGCGAACAGCTACGTTCGTTCGCGGGCCCCGGCCTTCGGCATCAAGCCGACGGTGTTCGACAAGACCGACATCCACGTCCACGTGCCGGACGGCGCCACGCCCAAGGACGGTCCGTCCGCCGGCGCGGCCATGGTCACGGCCATGGTTTCGGTGCTGACCGGCATCCCGATCCGCAAGGACATCGCCATGACCGGCGAGATCACCCTGCGCGGCCGGGTCACCGCCATCGGCGGCCTGAAGGAGAAGCTGCTCGCGGCGCTCCGCTCGGGCATCAAGACGGTGCTGATCCCGGAAGAGAACGAGAAGGATCTGGCCGACATCCCGGAAAACGTGAAGTCGCAGCTGGAGATCATCCCGGTCTCGACGGCCGATCAGGTGCTCAAGCTGGCCCTTACCGGCCCTCTGACGCCGATCGAATGGGCCGACTCGGACGATTCGGTTGCTGCACCTGCGAAGGTGGAAGAGGGCGATACGGACGCCGTCATCACCCACTGATCGTCACCTAGGGTAAGTTATCAACGATAATTTTGGCCGTCCGGGTGATTCCCGGGCGGCCTTTCGTTTGACGGGGGGGTGGCATCCGCCATAATCCCTTGCACGCAACGGCTTTGCCCTAGGGGGGAACGCCGCGCCGCACAACACTTTGCACCTACCCCTACTGGCTGGGAGATATCTATGACGACCAAGGCCGAACTGGTCTCCGCCATCGCCGATGGCGCTGGTCTCAACAAGACTCAAGCGTCCGCCGCTCTGCAGGCTTTCGTCGATGCGGTCACCGCGTCGCTGAAGAAGGGCGACGACGTCCGCCTGGTGGGCTTCGGGACCTTCAAGGCCGTGAACCGCGCCGCCGGCACCGCGCGCAACCCGCGCACCGGTGAAACCGTCACGCGCCCGGCTTCGAAGACCGCCCGCTTCCAGGTGGGTGAAGGTCTGAAGACCACCCTGAACGGCTAAGCCGAACAGGCGGTCCCAAGGGATCACGAAAGGCGGTCGCCGGAAACGGCGGCCGCCTTTCTCTTTGGGCGTCGCGTCAGCCCGGAAACGAAAACGGCCGCCCCGCGAGGGGCGGCCGTTTTCGTTTCGCCGGGAGACCATATTCCGTCCTCCCGTTTTCAATATGTGGTGGACCCCCCGGCTTGCCGCAAGACCCCGGTCATGACGCAGATTGCGCGGCCCAAAGCGGAAGCGGAGAGCTGAAATGCGCGTGTTGCTGTCGACCTATGGATCGCGGGGCGATGTCGAGCCGGTGGTGGCCCTGGCGGCGGGCTTGCGGGCGCTCGGCGCGGACGCGGTGGTCTGCGCCCCGGCCGACGAGGAGTTCATCGCCCTGGCCGCGCGGGCGGGGGTGGAGCTGGCCCCGGCCTTCATGCCGGTGCGGGCCTGGGTGACCGAAGCGCTGTCCAACCCGGGCGTCGATATCCGCACCCGGGCGGCGCAGATCGTCGCCGCGCAGTTCGAAGCCGTCTCGGCGGCGGCCGAGGGCTGCGACCTGGTGGTCGCCACCGGTCTGTTCCCGTCGACGGCGGCGGCGAAGTCGGTCGCCGAGCATCGCGGGCTGCCGTACGTCTACGGCGCCTACTGCCCGATGTTCGTCCCGTCGGAGCACCACCGGCCGTTCGCCTATCCCGGCCATCCGCAGCCCCAAGGGGCGGACAACCGCGCGCTCTGGGACTTCGACATCGGCGTGATGAACGCCCTGTTCGGCGAGGCGACGAACCGCCACCGCGCGGCCGTCGGCCTGCCGGGCGTCGAAAACGTCAGGGACCATGTCTTCACCGACCGGCCCTGGCTGGCCGCCGATCCGGTGCTGAGCCCCTGGCGGCCGACCGACCTGCGGCGGGTCGTCCATACCGGAGCCTGGATCCTGCCCGACGACCGTCCGCTGCCGGCCGAGCTGCTGACCTTCCTCGAGGCCGGCTCGCCGCCGGTCTATGTCGGCTTCGGCAGCATGCCGATGCAGGCGGCCCGCGACGCCGCGGTGGCGGCCATCGAGGCCGCGCGCGCCCAAGGCCGCCGCGTTCTGCTGTCGCGCGGCTGGGCCGAGCTGGCCCCGGCCGACGGGCGGGACGACGTCTTCCTGGTCGGCGACACCAACCAGCAGGCGCTGTTCCCGCGCGTCGCGGCCGTCGTCCACCACGGCGGCGCGGGCACCACGACCACGGCGGCCCGCGCCGGCGCGCCGCAGGTCGTCGTGCCCCAGATCGCCGACCAGCCCTACTGGGCGAGCCGGGTGGCGGCCATGGGCGTCGGTGTCGCCCACGACGGCCCGGCTCCGACGTTCGAGAGCCTGTCCGCCGCCCTGGCGACGGCGTTGGCGACGGAGACGGCTGAGCGGGCGAGGGCGGTGGCCGGGACGATCCGCGGCGACGGCGCGACGGTGGCGGCGCGGATGTTGAGGCAAATGGTGGGCGGCGAGGGGTTCGAACCCCCGACCCTCTCGGTGTAAACGAGATGCTCTGACCAGCTGAGCTAGCCGCCCGTGCGGGCCGCTATAGCCGGATCGCCCGTCCGCGCAAACTCTAGAACCCGAACCCGCGCTTCAGGCGGTCCAGCGCCGGGGTGATGGTGTCCCAGTACGGGCGGGCGCATTCGCCGTGCCAGGGGCCGCTCATGCCCTTGCTGCCGTCCGGGTCGTTGGCGAAGTGCATCTTCGTCGAGGGCTGGCCCTCCGTGATCGGGCGGCGGCAGCCGGGGCAGACCGGACCGCGCGGATCTCCCCCTCGTTCGGCGTCGAAGGCCATGATCGGTTTCCTCGGCGCCCCGACGGCGCCACGGAAGAAACGCTAGCGCCTGCGTCCGGGCTCCCGCCACGGCTTTCCCGCGAGCGGGGATCGCCGATCAGCGGCCGGTCAGCAACGCTTCCAGCGCGTCCTCGGCCGAGCGGGCGGCGAGGTCGGCCGCAATCCCTTGCCCCAGAACGGCGGCGGCCTCCCGGAAAGCGGGCTCGGCCAGCAGGCGGCCGACCGCCTCGGCGACGGCCTGCGACGAGGCGTCGCGCTCCAGCATCAGTCCGGCACCCCGGTGGACCACTCGCGAGGCGTTGTCACGCTGGTCGCGCAGGCCCGGCAGACTCAGCAGCGGAACCCCCGCCATCAGCGGCCGGATCACCGAGCCGTGGCCGCCGTGGGTGACCACCGCCGCCGCCTGTTCGAACAGGGCCCCGTGCGGCGCGCTGCGCACGACATGGACGTTCTCGCCGCCCAGGAAGCCGGCCGGATCCAGCGCCGGACCGAGGGTGACCACCGCCCGCACCGGCAGGCCGTCGAGCGCCGCGATGGCGCGCTTCAGCCACTCTTCCTGAGCCTCGTAGAGACTGGACGAGGTGACGACGACCAGCGGTCGCGCGTCGTCGGCCGCCCAGGGCGAGGTCCAGTCCCGCACGTCGACCGGATCGGCGACGTAGGGGCCGACATAGGCGAACGGCTCGGCCAGCGGATCGGGCGCGAAGTCGAAGGCGCGGCTGGTCCCCAGGAGGATCGCCTCGGCCACGCCGAGTTGGTCGAACAGGTCGGCCAACGGGGCCAGGCCGAGTTGCTCGCGCGCGGCGTTCAGCGCCGGCAGGCCCATCTGGAAGATGGTCCGGGTCGTCTGGCCGACCATCTGGTGCAGCATCTCGTCCTGTGCGCCGGTCGCCGGTCCCATGCCGGCCCCGAACGGCGGCAGGCCGGGCAGGGTGGGGAAGGGCCAGACGTTGGCGCAGAACAGGGCCAGCGGCGCGCCGGCCTTCTCCGCCGCCATCATCGGGCCGAACAGCAGTTCCTGGCTGACCACCAGGTCGAACGGCGCGGCGTCCAGCGCCTCCAGCACGTCGCGGGCGTAGAGGGCGGCCGGGCCGGCGATGATCCGTGCGCAGAGGCGGCCGACCGCCTCCATCGGGTTGTCCGCCTCCCAGTCGCGCAGGAGGTCGCTGGCCGCCGTCTTGTCCGGTCGCGACGGCGCGTGCCGCCAGGGGCGGAACGGCAGGGCCAGCGCCTCCGCGTCGGCCGCGTTGCAGGCGTCACTGAGCACCAGCACCTGATGCCCGCGCGCCTGGAGGCCCCGGGCGACCAGCATCAGCGGCTGGACATGGCCGCCGCCTTCCCAGGTGGTGAACAGAATACGCGCCATCGGAACCCCCGTTTCCACCCGCCTAGCGGTCGGGGGGGCGGCGGCGCAAGTCCGATTGACGGTCCGTGTAAAAGTGATATCACTTTGCTACCACTTATGGAGGGCTGAATGAGCGAGCACACGACTATCAACCGCACTGTCGAGCGCACCGGCGGCGGCATGAACGGCGGACTGCTTCTGCTGGCGCTCCTGGCCGTCGTCGCCGTGGGCGGCTGGCTGCTGACCTACG
>JBIICO010000239.1:0-5050 GCA_044238855.1 Caulobacter sp. | reverse complement strand
AGAGCATGTCGCGCTCGTCGAGCGGGACCTCCTGGATCACCGCGCTATCGTCCTCGGACCGCACCCGGGTGAAGAACTTGCCCCTCAGCAGGAACGACGGCTGCCCGTAGCTTGTCCCCGCCTCCACACCGGGAAACGACAGCACGATGGCGGCGAACTCGTCATGGGTCATGGGATCATCCCCCGGCGGCGCGTGGTCCGAGCAGGATGATACCCGCGCCAACTATGCAGACGCACGCGCCGATCACGTCCCAGCGGTCGGGCCGCATCCCTTCCACGGCCCACAGCCAGCCGAGCGAGGCCAGGATGTAGACGCCGCCATAGGCCGCGTAGGCTCGCCCGGCCGCCTCGGTCTCGACCAGGGTCAGCAGCCAGGCGAACAGCACCAGCGAGACGATGCCCGGCGCGATCCACCAGACGCTCCGTCCCAGCCGCAGCCAGCTCCAGAACGCGAAACAGCCGCCGATCTCGGCCAGCGCGGCCAGACCGTAGACGGCGAAGGACTTCATGACAGAGCCTCGATGACGGCCGCTGTGGTGACGACGGCGCAATACTCGCCGTCGAGGTTGGCCAGCGACATGTCATGCACGGTCTGGGCGTCGCGCAAGACCCCGCCGTGGTCGCGGCGCGCGAAGGTGAAGCATGCGTCTTCGACCAGCGAAACCGCGAAGCCGAGATTGCCCGCGTGGCGTACCGTCGCCTCGACGGAGTTGTTGGTGATCACCCCCGCCACGACCAGCGCCGTGACGCCGCCGGCCATCAGCCGCGCCTCCAGGTCCGTGCCGATGAAGGCGCTGTTGACCGACTTGCCGACCACCGTCTCGCCCGGCAGCGGCGTGGCCTCCGGCTTGAACGCGTGCCCTGGCTGGCCCGGGCGATAGGCCGAGGCGGGCTCGGTCGAGGCGTGGCGCACGTGGATCACCGGCCGGCCGGTCGAGCGCCAGTGGGCCAGCAGCGCCGCGACGTTCGCCTCGGCGTCCGGGTTGTTGCGCGGCCCGTCCTTCGCCCAGCGCGGATCGTCGATCGCGCGCTGCAGGTCGACGATCAGCAGGACGGGCGCGCTCACCCGCCGCTACTTCGCCTTCAGCGCGTCGGCCAGTCCGGGCGCGAACTCGGCCCCGTGCGGGACCTGCGCCGTGGAGGGCTTGAGCGCGTCGCCGATCGGCTCGGCGCGCCCCCCCAGGCAGGCCTGGAGGAAGTTCTCGGTCACGGCGTTGAAGGCGATGTTGTTCACCGGCCGGGCGAAGCCGTGGCCCTCGTCGGGGAACAGCACATAGGTCACCGGAATGCCCTTGGCCTTCATGGCGGCGACGATCTGGTCGCTCTCCGACTGCTTCACGCGCGGGTCGTTGGCGCCCTGGCCGATCAGCAGCGGCTTCTTGATCGCGTCGACACGGGTGATCGGCGAGCGGTCCTGCATCAGCTTCAGGCCCTCCGGCGTCGACGGATCGCCGATCGCCTTGCGCCAGATGCTCAGGCCCGACGACCAGTAGGGCGGGAAGGTGTCGTAGAGCGTCTTCAGGTTGGACGGTCCGACGATGTCGACGCCGCAGGCGAACTTGTCCGGGGTGAAGGTCATGCCGACCAGCGTGGCGTAGCCGCCGTAGCTGCCGCCGGCGATGGCCACCTTCTTCGGATCGGCGACCCCGCCCGCCACGGCCCAGTCGACGGCGTCGATCAGGTCGTCGTGCATCTTGCCGGCCCACTCGCCGTCGGACGAACGGGTGAAGGCCTTACCGAAGCCGGTCGAGCCCCGGTAGTTGACCGACAGCACCGCGTAGCCGCGGTTCGACAGCCACTGGTGCCAGCTGTTGTAGCCATAGTTGTCGCGCGCCCAGGGGCCGCCGTGGACGAACAGCACCAGCGGCACGGCCTGCTCGGGCTTGCCGTCGCCGTCGGCGTCGCTGCCGGCGGGAAGGGTCAGGTAGGAGACCAGCGTCTTGCCGTCGCGCGACGGGATTTCGACGGCCTGCATCGGCGCCAGCGGCTTGCCGACCAGTTCCGGCCGGCTGACGTAGAGCTCGGTCAGCGCCCGGGTCTTGCGGTCATAGAGGTAAGTCGCCGCCGGCGCGATGACGGGATCGGAGGTGACGATCCAGCGGTCGTCCTCGTCGGTGCGCGAGGTGACGAAGACCTCGCCCTTCAGCTTGCCGGCCAGGAAGTCGAGGTCGCCCTTGATGGCCGGATCGACGACGGTCCACTCGTTCTTCAGATAGTTGACCGAATAGGCTTCGAACTTGTCGGTCTTGGGATTCCACATCGTGTTGCCGATGTCGGCCTTATCGCTCTCGGCCAGCACCGTGGTCTTGCCGCTGGCGTAATCCTGGGCGACCAGCGCCGCCTTGTCGCGTCCGCGGGTCTCGGTCCAGTAGAGGGTCTTGCCGTCGCGCGAGAAGGCTAGCGGCGTGGTGTCGTTGTCGACGAACGACACGCTGGTGAAGGGCTTGTCCTCGGCCTTGCCGCCGATGATGCGGTAGTAGTCGACGCCGCCGTCGTCGCGGACCTTGGCCGCCAGGCGCGGGACCAGTTGCTCATCGGCGGTGATGCCGGCGAAGCCGTCGTTGTGGAACACCTCCTTGAGCGCCCCGGTCTTCAGGTTCAGCTCGTAGAAGTCGTGCCACTTGGGATCGCGGTTGTTGACCCCGACCAGCAGCGTGTCCTTCCGCTCCTTGCTCGTGCCGGCCATGACCACGCGGGTCTTTTCGAACGGCGTCAGCAGCTTCTGCGCCCCGCTGGCGACATCGACGCCGTAGAGCAGGAAGTTCTCGTCCCCGCCCTTGTCGTTGATGAACAGCACCATGGCGCTGTCCGGACTCCAGAAGTACTGGCGGATCGGACGCTTGGTCTCGCTGGTCAGGGCCTTGGCGGCCGACGGATTGCCGACGGGCGCGACCCAGACGTTCAGCACTCCGTCCTTGGGCGCGACCCAGGACAGCCACTTGCCGTCGGGGCTCAGGCGGGCGGCCGCCTTGGTCGGGTTGCCGAACAGGTCGCTCCGCTTGATCAGCTCCGGCGGCGCGGCGGCCAGAGCGGGCGCGACCAGGGCCGAGGCGGTGACGGTGATCGAGACCGCGGCGGCGGCCAGAAGCAGATGACGCATTGGAACAGCTCCCTCGTGTGGCGGTCAGTAGGCGTCGCGGCGGCGGGCGCGTAAAGGACTCGCCGCGTTAACTTTTCTCAATGCGCGCCTCTCAGTAGGCCAGCGCCACGCCGTCCTTGCGCATTTCGGTCGCGGCCGAATAGCGGCCCGGCCACCGCTCGATGGCCTGGTATCCGCCGTAGCCGCCGGGGTTGGGCCCCAGCTTCCAGCCGATCGCCTGCAGCGCCGCCTTCGTGGCCTCGGGCACGCCGGACTCGAGGTGCAGTTCGCCCGGCTGGCCCAGCAGCTGGCCGGTCGGCTCGGTCCCGCCCTCGTGGTGCCAGCGCGGGCTGTCCCCGGCCGCCTGCAGGTCGAGACCGAAGTCGACCATGTTGCTGATGATCTGCGCCTGACCCTGGGGCTGCATGTCGCCGCCCATCACGCCGAACGCCAGCCACGGCTCGCCGCCTCGGGTCGCGAAGCCGGGGATGATGGTCTGGAACGGCCGCTTGCCGGGCGCATAGAGGTTGGGATGGCCGTCGGTCAGGCTGAACAGCTCGCCCCGGTTCTGGAACATGAAGCCCAGCCCGTCCGCCGCCAGACCGGAGCCCATGCCGCGGAAGTTGGACTGGATGATCGAGACCATCATCCCGTCCCTGTCAGAGGTGCAGAAGTAGGTGGTGTCGCCCTTCGACGGCGCCTGGCCGGGGAAGGCCGGATTGAGGATCGCGTCCGGCTTGATCAGCTTGGCGCGCTCAGCCGCGTAGTCCTTGGAGATCAGCCACTCGGTCGGGATCTTCGCGAAGTCCGGGTCGGCGAAGTAGCGGCCGCGATCCTCATACGCGAGGCGCTTGGCCTCGACCGAATGGTGGATGGCGGCGGCCGACTGGAAGCCCATCCCCTTGATGTCGAACCGTTCCATGATGTTGAGCAGCTGCAGGGTGGAGAGGCCCTGGCTGTTGGGCGCCAGACCGTAGACGTCGACGCCGCGATAGGCGCTGACCAGCGGCGTGGTCCATTCGCTCCTGTGGGCCTTCAGGTCGCCGCGGGTCATCCAGCCGCCGATGCGCTTGAAGTAGGCCTCGATCGTGTCGGCGATCGGCCCGTCATAATAGGCGTCGCGGCCGCCCTCGGCGATCATCCGGTAGGTCCTCGCCAGCGCCGGATTGCGGAACACCTCGCCCTCGCGCGGCGTACGCCCCTTGGGCGCCCGGACGCTGTTGAAGTTGGCGACCTCTTCCAGCCCGGTGGCCCGGTTGTTGAACCGCTTGAACGAGCCGGACAGGTAGTAGGCGACGTTCTGGGCGACCGGCGCGCCCTCCTCGGCGTGGGCGATGGCCGGGGCGAACAGGTCCTTCCACGGCAGCTTGCCGTAGCGCTGGTGCAGATCCCACCAGGCCTGGACGGCGCCGGGCACGCTGACGGTGATCGCGCCCCAGCTGGGGATCAGGCCGTTCTTCGCCCGCCCGCGCACGGTCTCCAGCGACAGGCCCTTCGGCGAACGGCCCGAACCGTTCAGGCCGACGACCTTCCTGGTCTTCGGGTCCCACAGCATCACGAAACAGTCGCCGCCGATGCCGCAGGCGATGGGCTCCAGCAGGCCCAGGCAGGCGTTGGCCGCGATCGCCGCGTCGACCGCGCTGCCGCCCTTCTTGAGGATCTCGATGGCCGCCAGGCTGGCCAGCGGATGCGCCGTCGCCGCCGCCCCGTGCAGCCCCCAGGCCGCCGACCGGCTGGCGTACGTCGCCCCGTCGACCCGGTCGCCGGAGTGGACGTCCGGCCGGTTGAGGTTCGGATTCTCCTGCCGGCTCTGCGCCGCAGCCGCACCGGCGAACGCGGCGGCCGGCAAGGCGGCGAGAAACGTGCGACGACGCATGGGGCAGGCTCCGCAGGGTGCTGACGAAGGGGACTATAAGCGCAAGAGCATGCCTGGGTAGCCTCCCTCCCCCCTTGTGGGGAGGGACAGACGAG
>JBIICO010000238.1:0-5056 GCA_044238855.1 Caulobacter sp. | reverse complement strand
TGCGACCGAGGAGTAGGTCTCCTCGACGTCGTCCAGGCGTTCCTGGAAGGTGCCCTCGTCGGCGAACAGGCCGCGATAGGCGGCGCGCAGCGTGGCGATCTGCTCGCGCGTGAAGCCCCGGCGCTTGAGGCCGATCAGGTTCAGCCCCTCCAGGTGGGCGTGGTTGCCCCACACCGAGCCGTAGGGGATGACGTCCTTGGTGACGATGCCGCCGCCGCCGACGAAGGCGTAGCGGCCGACGCGGGTGAACTGGTGGATCGCCGCAAGGCCGCCCAGGAAGACGAAGTCGCTGACCTCGACATGGCCGCCGACCGCGACGCTGGGCGCGGCGATGACGTTGTTGCCGATGATGCAGTCGTGGCCGATGTGGGTGCTGACCATGAACAGGCCGTCGTTGCCGACCACCGTGACGCCCCGGCCCATGGCCGTGCCGGCATGGACGGTGACGTGCTCGCGGAAGGTGTTGCGGGCTCCGACGGTCACCCGGGTCGGCTCACCCCTGTGGCCGGCGTGCTGCGGCGGTCCGCCCAGGCAGGCGAACGGATGCAGGACGCAGTCCTCGCCGACATTGGTCACGCCCTCGACGATGGCGTGCGACAGCAGCTTCACGCGGTCGCCCAGCGTCACGTCCGGACCGACCATGCAGAAGGGGCCGATCTCGACGTCCGCGCCGAGCCGGGCCTTGGGATCGACGATGGCGGTCGGATGAATCTTCGTCACTGGGGTCGGTCCGCCTTCATGGCCGCGAACTCGCACTCGGCGACCAGCTTGCCGTTCACCAGCGCCTTGCCGGCGAACTTGAACACGTCGCCGCGGGCGCGGGTCACCTGGACCTCCATCCGCAGGGTGTCGCCCGGCCGCACCGGCTGGCGGAAGCGGGCGCCGTCCACGGACATGAAGAAGATCGTCGTCCGCTCGATGTCGACATTGAGCGTCTTGGACATCATCAGCGCGCCGGTCTGGGCGATGGCCTCGACGATCATCACGCCCGGCATCACCGGGTTGCCCGGAAAGTGGCCCTGGAAGAACGGCTCGTTGAAGGTGACGTTCTTGATCCCGACGATCGAGGCGTTCTCGACGTAGTGCTCGGCCCGGTCCACGAGCAGGAACGGGTAGCGGTGCGGCAGACGCTGCAGGACCTCGTCGAAGCCGATCTCCACGCCCTTGTCCGTCTCCTGGCTCATGCCTTCTCCCCCTTGCCCCTGCGGGCGTTGCGCGAGAGCCAGGCGGTCTCCCGCAGCCAGCTCTTCATAGGTTGCGCCGGATAGCCGCCCCAGGTCTCGCCCGCGGGCACTTCCCGGAACACCCCGGCCGCCGCGCCGATCCGCGCGCCCGCGCCGATCAGCACATGGTCGGCCACCCCGGCCCGGCCGCCGAACTGGGCGCCGTCGCCGATCGTCACGCTGCCGGAAATGCCGGTGTAGGCGGCCATGACGCAGTTCCGGCCGACCCGGACGTTGTGGCCAATGTGGACCAGGTTGTCGACCTTGGTGTTCTCGCCGACCACGGTGTCTTCCCAGGCGCCCCGATCCACGCAGCTGTTGGCGCCGATGGTCACATTGTCCTGCAGAATGACGCGGCCCAACTGGGGCACGTCGGTCACGCCGCCCTCGCCCGCCGTGGCGCCGAAACCGGCCTCGCCGATCCGCGCGCCGGCGTAGAGCTTCACCCGGTCGCCGAGCAGCGCGAAGCCGATCGAGACGTTCGCGCCGATCTCGCAATCGCGGCCGATGGCCACACCCGGCCCGATCACAACACCGGGCGCGATCCGCGTGCCGCGGCCGATGCGGGCCCCGGCCCCGATCACCACACCGGGCGACAGCAGGACGCCGTCCTCGAGTTCCGCCTCCGGATGGACGGCCGGAGCGCCGGCGTCGTGACCGCGCGGCTGATGCAGCTGGGCGGCGGCGGCGGCCCAGGCCCCGTGCGGGCGCGGAACCACCACGGCCACGCAGCCCGGCGGCGCCTCGTCGGCGAAATCGGCCGTCAGGTAGCAGGCGCCGGCCCTGGTCGTCCGCAGGGCGGCCAGGTGCTTGCGATCACCCAGGAAGGCGATGTCGGCCGGGCCGGCGCGATCGAGCGGCGCGGCGCCCTCGATGGCCAGGGCGGCGGCGGAAACGTCGAGGCCCGACGCCGCCGGCAGCTGCGCCAGCAGAATCGGGCCTCGGTTCAGATAGAAGCGCGCGTCAGGCATGAGGTCCTCTTACGGACCGCGATACCGCGAGTCGCGTGCTTATTTCTTCGGCGGCGTGGCCGGGGCCGTCACGGTCCCGGGAGCCTGCTGCGGCGTATCGAGACGTTCACGGTTGAACGGGAAGGTCTTCAGCTTCGCGTTCAGAGCCGTCACGGCGCCGCCGGTCAGGTCCATCTGCTCGTTGCCGAGCAGGACGCCGTCGCCCAGCAGAAGGGCGCAGTTACGCTGCTGGTAGATGCCGACCACGATCGGATCGAGCTCCTGAAGCACGCGCATGAAGGCCTTGCGCTCGGTCACCTCGACTTCGCGCTGGCGCAGCTCGGCCTTGCGCTGCAGGGCGTTGGCGCGCACCTGGAGGGCCGCGGCGCGCTGCTCGAACACGTCCTGGGTCAGGGTCGGGCGGGCCGCGTCGAGGGCCTTGGCGTCGTTCTGGACGCCGGTGCGCTCGTTGGTCAGCTCGGCGTTGGCTTCGGTCGCGAGCTGCTTCACGCGGGTCTGGACGTACTTGCCGACTTCCGACTGGGCGAACGCACGCTCGCTCGAATAGACGCAGACGCCGGGGATCGGCGCGCCGTGCCGGATCTGCTGCGCCGGAGCCGCGGCGGCGGGACGCGGAGCGGCGGCCGGCGGCGTCTGGGCCATGGCGGCCGACGCAACAGAGGCGACGGCGGCCACGCAGGTCGCGACCGCGAGGGTCTTCTTGAAGGTCATTGGAATCTAGAACCTTGTGGAGGTTGAGAACCGGAACGTTTCGGTCTTGTCGTAGTCTTCTTTGGCCAGAATTTGGCTGAAGTCGAAGCGGATCGGCCCCATCGGCGAGCGCCAGAAGATCGAGAGGCCGGCGGAGGCCCGCAGGCTGAGGTCGTCCTGGACGCAAAGCTCGGGCTTCGCCGTCGTTCCGCAGCTGTCGTCGATCGCGCCGGTCGAGTCGACCTTGTCGACGTCGTCCAGCATGCCGAGCGTGCCGAAGTCGCTGAACAGCGCGGCCTTGATGCCGTACTGCTCGGGCAGGAAGGTCGGCACCGTCAGCTCGAGCGAGCCGATGGCATAGGCCTTGCCGCCCAGGGCGTCCTGACGGTCGATCTGACGGGGACCGATGCCCGCGACCTCGAAGCCGCGGAAGCTGTTGCCCCCCTTGTAGAAGCGGTCGTTGATGCGGACGCTGTCGCCGCCCCAGCCGTCGATGTAGCCGGCGTTGCCGGTGGCGCTGAGGACGAAGTCCTTGTTGAAGCCGTAGTACCAGCCGCCGCCGACTTCGGTGCGGAGGTAGTTCACGTCGCCGCCGACGCCGGCCAGATCCTGGCTGAGATCGACGTAGAAGCCGCGGGTCGGCCGGATCGGGTCGTTACGACGGTCGATGCGTAGGCCGTAGCCGACCAGCGAGGTCAGGTAGGAGCCGCGCTGCGAGCAGAGGCTGGGCGACAGCAGTTCCGCGCCCGTGACGCAGAGCGAGTCGTCGATGATCACCTCGTCGCTGCGCAGGGTGTAGCGCAGGGACATCGAGGCGTTCTGGGTCAGCGGGAAGCCCAGGCGGACGCCGCCGCCGACCGAGGCGGTGTCGAACGAGGTCTGGGTGCTGAAGTTGTAGCGGTACGAATACAGATCGAGGCCGGCGCGCAGGTCACGGCCCAGGAAGCGCGGCTCGGTGAACGAGAAGTCGATCTGCTGGCGCAGCGAACCGACCGAGACGCGGGCCCGGACGTTCTGGCCGCGGCCGCGGAAGTTGCGCTCGCTGATGCCGAGGTCGATGACCAGCTGGTCGACCGAGCTGTAGCCGGCGCTGAACGACAGTTCGCCGGTGGGCTGTTCCTCGACCTTCACGCGCAGGGCGGTTCGGTCAGGCTGCGACCCAGGGACTTCCTCGATCGTCACGTCCTTGAAGAAGCCGAGGGCGCGGATCTGGTTGCGCGAGCGGTCGACGAGGACGCGGTTGTAGGCGTCGCCCTCGCTGATATTCAGCTCGCGGCGGATGACGTAGTCGAGCGTGCGCGTGTTGCCGATGATGTCGATGCGGTCGATGTAGACGCGCGGCCCCTCGCGGACCTGGAACACCACGTCGACGGTGCGGGTCTCGCGGTTCGGCACGTAGCGCGGACGGACGTCCACGAAGGCGAAGCCGGCCGCGCCCGCCGCGAAGGTCAGGGCGTCCGTGGCCTGTTCGATGGCCTCGTCCTCGTAAAGCTGGCCTTCGCGCACCGGCAGCAGTTGCTGCAGGACGGCGCCGTCGAGCTTCTTCAGCTCGGTCTCGACGGTCAGCTTGCCGAACTTGTACTTGGGGCCTTCATCGACCGTGTAGGTGACGACGAAGCCATTCTTGTCCGGCGCCAGCTCGGCCACGGCCGAGATAACGCGGAAGTCGTAGAAGCCCTTGTTACGGTAGTGCTTGCGGAGCTGTTCCTTGTCGTACTCGATCCGGTCGGGATCGTAGTTGTCGTTGTTCGACAGGAATTTGTACCAGTGGCTCTCCTCGGTGACGATCACGTCGGTGAGGTCGCCGTCCGAGAACTCGCTGTTGCCCAGGAAGTTGAGCGACAGCACGCCGCTCTTGGGGCCTTCGTCGATCTTGAAGATCAGGTCGATCCGCTTCTGCGGCAGCTCGACGATCTGCGGCGTGACGGTGACGCCGATCCGGCCCGAACGACGGTAGAGCTCGATGATGCGCTGGACGTCGCCCTGCACCTTGGCGCGGGTGAAGATGCCGCGCGGACGGATCGTGACCTCGTCCTTCAGCTTCTCTTCCTTGAGGGCCGAGTTCCCCTCGAAGATGACGCGGTTGATGATCGGGTTCTCGACCACGCGGACCAGCAGGTCGCCGTTCGGTTGCAGGTCGATCTTCACGTCCGAGAACAGATCGGTGCGGAA
>JBIICO010000259.1:0-4570 GCA_044238855.1 Caulobacter sp. | reverse complement strand
GAGGACGGCGACGATCTGCTGCAGGGCGGCGCCGGCGACGACGCCCTGGTCGGCGGCGTGGGGGCGGACAGCCTCAGCGGCGGGGCCGGTTACGACACCGTTGTCTATACCGACGCGGCCGCCGGCGTGACGATCGACCTGGTCGGCGGCGTGCATGGCGGCGAGGCGGCGGGGGACAGCTTCTCCAGCATCGAGCGCTACCGGCTGTCTGACCACGCGGACGTGTTCGTGGGCGGCGCGACGGCGGCCACGGTGCTGGGCGGCGGCGGCGACGACAGTCTGACGGGCGGGGCGGCCGACGACTATCTGCACGGCGGCGCCGGCGCGGATGCTCTGGCCGGCGGGGCGGGCGCCGACACCTACGTCGTCGACAGCGCCTCGGACGCCATTACCGAGCTCGCCGGCGAAGGCGTCGATACGGTGCTGAGCTACATCAGCCTGGTCCTGGGCGCGGAGGTCGAGAACCTGACCCTCCAGAGCGGGGGCGCCAGCTCGGCGATCTCCGGCCAGGGCAATGCGCTGGCCAACGTCATCACCGGCAACAGCTTCGACAACGGCCTGATCGGCCAAGGTGGCGACGACACGCTGTTCGGCATGGGCGGGGACGACAATCTGATCGGCGGCCTCGGCGCGGATGCTCTGGACGGCGGCGTGGGCGTCGACAGCCTGTACGGCGGCGCGGACAATGACGTTCTGGCCGGCGGCGCCGGAAACGACCTCCTGTTCGGCCAGGAGGGCGACGACCAGATGAGCGGCGGCGCGGGCGCGGACGTCTACTTCGTAGACAGCGTCGGCGACCTGGTGATCGAAGGCGTCAACGGGGGCTACGACGCCATCGAGAGCACCGTCGACTTCACCCTGTCGGCCAATGTCGAGCAACTGTCGCTGTATGACGCGGCCGTCACGGGCACGGGCAATGCGCTGGCCAACGTGATCAACGGCAACGACCAGGAGAATGTCCTTACCGGCCTCGGCGGCGCGGACACGCTCTCCGGCGCCGGCGGCGCGGACGAACTGAACGGAGACGAGGGCAACGATATCCTCTCCGGCGGCGACGACGAGGATACGGTCTATGGCGGGGACGACGCCGACTGGCTCTATGGGGGCGCAGGCGACGACCATCTGGAAGGCGGCGATGGCCTGGATCATCTGGTCGGCGGCTTCGGCGACGACACTCTGATCGGCGGCGCCGGCGCCGACACGCTGACCGGCGCCGAGGGCGCGGACCTGTTCCAGTTCACCGAGGCCTCGGTGCGGCTCTCGACGCTCGGCCAGACCGTCCAGCGGGACACCATCGTCGACTTCAGTTTCGCCGATGGCGACATCGTCGATCTGAGCGGCATCGACGCCGATGCGACCGCCGGCGGCGACCAGGCCTTCACCCTGGTCACGAAGTTCACCGGCCAGGCGGGGCAGGCGCTGGTGCTCTATTCGGCGGCCGGTGAGTACACGACGATCCGCCTCGACGTCGACGGCGACGGCAAGTCGGACCACGACATCCGGGTCATGGGCGATCTGCGCGATCTGCCCGTCGCGTGGGACGGCGTCAGCGGTTCGAGCGACCCGGCTGACGGCGGCGGCTGGTGGCTCTGACCGTCAGTCCGGATGCCAGTCGGCGATCGACGGGCGCTCCCAGGGCGGGAACAGGTCGACCATCGGCTCGTACTTGTCCCGCGCCGCCTTGTGCCGCTCGCGCAGCTCGGCGGTGACGTCGGGATGCAGCGAGGCGACGCTGTAATTCTCGCCCGGGTCACGCTTCACGTCGAACACCAGCGGATAGTTGAACCGCGCCAGGTTGACGTGCCAGGCCCGGGTGTGGACGCGGGCGACGAACTTCCAGTCCTGTGTGCGGATCGCCGCGACCTTGGTGTTGTCGAACAGCACGATCTGCTCGTGCGGCGACGCGGCGCCGTTCAGCAGCACATCGGAGATGTCCGCGCCGTCCAGCTCCACGCCCTCGGCCAAAGTCCCCCCGGCCAGCGTCGCCAGGGTCGGCAGCAGATCCAGGTTGCTGGCGATGGCGTCGGTGACCACGCCCGCCGGCACGGTCCCCGGCTGGCGCAGGATGAACGGCACGCGATAGCCGCCGTCGAAGCCTGACTGGCCCTTGCGATCGCGGAACAGGCCGGACGAGCCCTCGAACCACGGCCCGTTGTCCGAGGTGAAAATCACCAGCGTGTCCTCGTCGAGGCCCAGCGCCTTCAGCCGGTCCAGCAGCTTGCGGACGTTGCGGTCGATCTCCTCGACCACGTCGCCATAGGCGCCGGCGGGCGAATCCCAGGCCGCGTCGTCGTTCCGCACCAGCGGCACGTGCGGCGCGGTCAGGGCCAGCAGCACGAAGAACGGCTGGTCCTGGTTAGCCTCGGCGAAATTCCCGGTCTCTCGGAAGAAGGCCTCGGTCAGCCTGGGGAAGTCGACCGGCCCCTCGGTCAGCGGCGCGTCGCCGTCCTTCTCGTAGTAGGCCAGCGGCTGCATGTCGTGGCTGTAGGGCAGGCCCTTGAAGACGTCGAAGCCGTGCTGGGTCGGCGGCCAGTGCTCCCCCTTGTGACCCAGGTGCCACTTGCCGATCAGCGCGGTCGCGTAGCCGGCCGGCTTCAACGCCTTGGGAATGGTCCACTCGCTGGTCGGCAGGCCGCGGCTCTCGGGCGACTGGATCACCTCGTGCGCCAGGTTCATGCGCACCGCATAGCGGCCGGTCAGCAGCCCGGCGCGCGACGGCGTGCAGAGGTTGGCGGAGGCGTAAAAGTCGCTGAACCGCGTCCCCTCGGCCGCCATGCGGTCGAGGTTCGG
Source organism: Caulobacter sp. (assembly GCA_044238855.1). GTDB lineage: Bacteria > Pseudomonadota > Alphaproteobacteria > Caulobacterales > Caulobacteraceae > Caulobacter. Next base: position 1,780 of record JBIICO010000259.1, on the reverse strand, counting down.
CGTGCGGATGATGGTCCCGCCGTCGCAGCCGAGGTCCCCGTACCCGAGGTCGTCTGCCAGGATGACGATGATGTTCGGCTTGCGCGCGCTCACGAAGCCGCCGCCGCCTTCAGAGGCGTGGCCGAGAACGACGGCGACACATGCGGGAACTTCAGCCGGGTCTGGCCCGTCGGATGCTTCAGGTTCAGCTTGGGGAACAGCAGTTCGGCCACGCGATACGCCTCCTCCAGATGCGGGTAGCCGGACGCTATCACCGTATCGATCCCGATGTCCGCGTACTCCTGCAGCCGCTCGGCGATGGTCTCGGCGTCGCCGACCAGGGCCGTGCCGGCGCCCGAGCGCACCAGACCGATGCCGGCCCAGAGGTTGGGGCTGATCTCCAGATTGTCGCGCTTGCCGCCGTGCAGGGCGCTCATCCGCGCCTGGCCGACCGAGTCCGAGCCCTTGGCCATGGCGGCCTGGAAGGCGTCGATGGCGTCGTCCGAGACGTACTTGATCACGTCGTTGGCGGCGTCCCAGGCCTCGCCCTCGGTCTCGCGCACGATGATGTGCAGGCGGATGCCGAAGCGGATGGTGCGGCCGTACTTCGCCGCCCGGGCCCGGACGTCGTCAATCACTTCCTTCAGCTGGTTGGGAGGCTCGCCCCAGGCCAGGTAGACGTCGACGTGCTGGGCCGCGATCTCGCGGGCGATGTCGGAGGAGCCGCCGAACCAGATCGGCGTGTGCGGCTCCTGCACGAACGGGAACAGCAGGCGGCCGTTCTTGATCGACAGGTACTTGCCCTCCTGCGTGACCGTGTCGCCCGAGGCCAGCTTGCGCCAGATGTCGAGGAATTCCTCGGTCTGCTCGTAGCGCTCGGTGTGCCCGAGGAAGAGTCCGTCGGCGGCCAGCGCCTGCGGGCTGCCGCCCGTGACGATGTTCAGCAGGCCGCGGCCGCCGGTCAGTCGGTCCAGCGCCGCCGCCTGCCGCACCGACTCCGCCGGCGCGATCAGCCCCGGCCGCGCCGCGACGAGGAACTTCAGCCGCTCGGTGAACGGCGCGATCGAGGCCGCCGTGATCCAGGCATCGGCGCAGTGGGCGCCGGTCGGCAGCAGCACGCCCGCATAACCCAGCCGATCCGCCGCCACGCCGATCTCGCGCAGATATTCCGGCGTCGGCGCCCGGTCGGTCTCCGGATGGCTGAGGTAGCGGTTGTCTCCCGCCGAGGGGATGAACCACAGGAAATCGAGGGGGCTGCGGACGGCGGTCATCGGCGGTCTTCCTTCGGGCGATGGAGTTTCGATTTCAAAACCCTATCGATTAAATAGGAATTGAACGCGCCAGAAAACCTGAAGACGCTCGTAGGGCCCACATCTCCTCCACACCTCGTGGCCCGACTTGTTTGGGCCATGGCGGTTGGAGGAGAGGCTAGGCTTGGGCCGTGACGATCCAGACCGCGCCGGGCATGCGGACTCCGTCGGGGCCCAGATGCCCGGCCAAGGTCTCGCGCAGGGTGGCGATCACCGCGTCACGGGCGTCCGGATGCTCGGCCAGCAGCCGGCTCAAGGGGCCGACGCGCAGGCTGAGCTCGACGGACTCGTCCAGGTCGTTGCCGCCGATCATGAAGTCGCGCGGTTCGATGGCGATGTCGGTGAAGCCGGCGCCCGACAGGATGCCGCGCACCCGTTCGGGATCGGCGAAGGCGAACGGGCCCGGCGCCAGCGGATCGGGCGTCTGCGGCTGGGCCTCGATGTGATCGCGCGCCGCGCCCAGCGGGATGGTCATCCAGCCGTTTTCCTTC
>JBIICO010000236.1:0-5153 GCA_044238855.1 Caulobacter sp. | reverse complement strand
CCTTGGTGCGCTGGATTTCCTTGGCCAGATCTTCCGGCGTCGGCTGGGTCAGGGCGGTGATGAAGCCCAGCGCGCCGGCGTTGGCCACGGCGGCGACCAGCTCGGCCTTGCCGACCCACTGCATGCCGCCCTGGGCGATCGGATGCTCGACACCGAACATCTCGGTGAAGCGGGTCTTGATGGCCATGGTGCGTCTCCCAAACGTCTGTTTGGAAGAGACTGAGACACGTCACCCCACGTCAGGCAATAGCCTGTTTCGGCTCAGGTTCCGGCCTTGGCGACCCGCTCGGAAATGTGCGCCAGACCGGCCAGAACCTCCTTTCGGGTCTCGTCGCTTTCGCCGTCCCGCGTGAGCAGCCGCAGTGCGGCGACATGCAGGCGGATCGGCTCGGCGTTGAGCCGCCGCTGCCGTCGCTGGCCATCCGCCAGGGCGCAGAGGCTGTAGGCGGCGGCGCACATGTCCTCCAGCCCGAACGGCCCGGCCAGCTCCAGCAGGCCGTAGGCGAGGCCGTAGATCCGCTCCAGCCAGCGCGTCTCCTCGCCCTCTTCGGGGCCGGCGCCGACCAGGCCTTCCAGGTCGCCGAGCCCCTCGACGACAGCCTGCAGGGCCGCCTCGCGCATCGACTGGGTCAGGGTGTCGGCCTCGGCCAGCGCCGTGCCGACGGTCATACCGCCGGCGTCGTCGATCAGTCTGGACAGGCGGGACTTCTGGGTCACCCACATGACGGCGCTCATTGCGGCAGGCTCCGTTCGTCGGTTGCGGTGGGTTCCGCCTCGGCGGCCGCCCTGGCGGCGCGCAGGACGGACTTGCGGCGTTCTTCCATGCCTTCCGGCGGTCCGTACTCGCGGAAGCGGCGGTCGGGACCGTAGTAGCCCGCGCTCTGCAGCATGCGGCGGCTGTCGCGCGCGACCCACAGGATGCGTTGCAGCAGCACCTTCGGCGACAGCGGCAGGGCGATGACGAAGTTGGCCCCGCAGTCGCGCGCCTTGGCCACCTTGTCGTGCGGGGTGTGGCCCGAGACCATGATCACCGGGACCCAGGCATTCTCACCGTCAGAGCGGCGCAGCGCATGGACGAGGTCGTAGCCGTCGATCACCGGCATCTCGCAGTCGACGATCAGCAGGTCGACGGTCGCCGCGCCCAGGATCGCCTGGGCCTCTTCCGCCGAGGTGCACTTGAAGCGGGTCTGCACCCCGAAGCCCAGAAGGGTCTGGGTGATCAGCCGCATGGAAAAGGGATTGTCGTCCACGACCATCACCACGGCCTTGCCGAGGTTGAAGATCGAGTTCGGGTTGAGCGACGACTCGTCGCCCGCCGTCGCTATTACTGGTTCGTCGGACAACGCAAACACCCCCGTCCGGCCTCGGCGATAGCAGGGGGGAGTTCAACCAAGCGTTAAGGACGTTGAGGTCGCGGCCTCAGGAGAGGCTCTTGCGGCCGATGGCGTAGTAGCGGTCCGCTCGCTGGGCCAGCAGTTGGTCGGCGGTGAGCGCCAGCAGGGCGTTCAGCTCTTCCTCGACCACGTCGCCGACGGCGGCGATGGCGGCCTCCGGATCGGAATGCGCGCCGCCGGCCGGCTCGTCGATGATGCGGTCGACCACCCCGGTCTTGATCAGGTCCTGGGCGGTGATGTGCATCTGCTCGGCGGCGTCCTTGGCCCTTGCGCCGTCGCGCCACAGGATCGAGGCCGCGCCCTCGGGCGAGATCACCGAATAGATGGCGTGCTCGAGGATCAGCACCTTGTTGCCGGCGGCGATGCCGATGGCCCCGCCAGACATGCCCTCGCCGGTGACGATGGCGATCATCGGGGTCTTCAGGGTCAGGCAGCGCTCGGTGCCGCGGGCGATCGCCTCGGCCTGGCCGCGCTCCTCGGCGCCCAGGCCCGGATAGGCGCCGGCCGTGTCAACGAAGGTCAGAACCGGCAGGTTGAACTGCTCGGCCATGTCCATCAGGCGCACCGCCTTGCGGTAGCCCTCCGGCCTGGCCATGCCGAAGTTGTGCTTCAGGCGGGTGGTGGTGTCGTGGCCCTTCTCCTGGCCGATCACCATCACGGGGTGCCCCCGGAAACGGCCGAGGCCGCCGATGATGGCCTGGTCGTCGGCGAACTTGCGGTCGCCGCGCAGCTCGACGAACTCCTCGATCAGCCCGGCGAGGTAGTCCACGAAGTGCGGACGCTCCGGGTGGCGGGCGACCTGGGTCTTCTGCCACGGCGTCAGGTTGGCGTAGGAATCGCGGCGCAGCTCGGCCAGCCGGGCCCGCAGGGCATCGATCTCGGTGTCGAACGAGCCGGGGCCGGCGTTTTCGGAGAGCTTCGAGAGCTCCTCGATCTTGCCCTGCAGTTCGGCGATGGGCCGTTCGAAGTCGAGATAGTGATGAGCCATGAATCGCCTAACGCGGGCCGCCCCGGAAAGGTCGCGAAACTAGTGCCAGCGCCTGCCCCGCACAAGCTTCGCGACCGATCGGCGCTAGGCGCCGCCCCTCGGGCATGTCAAACATCCGTTTGAAAAACATAACGCAGGGGAACGACCATGGCGTCTCTCGAAGGCCGGACGGCGATCATCACGGGCGCGGCCAGCGGCATCGGCCGCGCGGCGGCGAAGCTGTTCAGCGAGGCCGGCGCCTATGTCGTGCTCGCCGACGTCGCCGAGGGCGTGAACGAGACGCTGGCGCAGGTGAAGGCCGCCGGCGGCAAGGGCGAGGCCTACGTGGGCGATGTCGCCACCTCTGAACTGGTCGATACCCTGGTCGCGCGGGCCGAGGCCAACGGCGGGCTGGACGTCATGTTCGCCAACGCCGGCGTATCCGGGGGCCTGCCGGGCCTGTTCGAACTGACCGCCGACCACTGGAACGAGGTGCTGCGCATCAATACCGTCGGCGTCTTTCTGGCCGTGCAGGCGGCCGCCCGCGTGATGGTCCCGCGCGGGAAGGGCTCGATCATCTGCACCGCCAGCGTCGCCGGCATCCGCTCGGGCGCGGGCGGCATGCCCTACAGCGCCAGCAAGGCGGGCGTGATCAGCATCGTCCAGACGGGCGCCAACCAGATGGCCGGCAGCGGCGTGCGGATCAACGCCGTCTGCCCGGGCCTGACCGAGACCGGCATGACCCAGATCGTCTTCGACCGCGCCCGCGAGCGCGGCACCGAGGGCAAGATCGGCCAGCTCAACCCGCTGCGGCGTGGGGCCGTGCCGGAAGAGATCGCCCGCGTGGCCCTGTTCCTGGCCTCCGACGACGCCAGCTACGTCAACGGCCAGGCCATCGCGGTCGACGGCGGGCTGAGCAGCAGCCACCCGGTGGTGCCGGGGAAGATGGCGTAGCCGCACCTCCGTCACCCTCGCGCTCGTCGCGAGGGTCCATGCGTGATGACTCGAACGATTGGGGCGCGGAGCGATCCGCGCCCCTTTTGCATCCGTCCGTGTTCATGGGTCCTCGCGACAAGCGCGAGGATGACGAGGGTGCATGGTCTGCGGACACAATCCGAAGCGAGACATGACTTGAGGCCGCGCACTTCGGCGGGCTCTATGCGCGCCCTTGTCGGAGGCAGCCCATGACGCTCTTCACCGGCCTTTCGGCCTTCCCGATCACGCCCGCGACGCCTGAGGGTCGGATCATCGAGGAGGACCTGCGCGACATCCTGCGCCGGGTCGAGGCCGGCGGCGCGGATTCGATCGGGCTTCTGGGCAGCACCGGAACCTACATGTTCCTCGACCGCGCCGAGCGGCGGCGCGCGATCGAGGTCGCCGTCGACGCGGTGAAGACCACCCCGGTGATGGCCGGTGTCGGCGCGCTGCGGACCGATCACGCCCAAGCGCTGGCGAAGGACGCGGCGGAGGCGGGCGCGGCCGGGCTGCTGCTGGCGCCGGTCAGCTACACGCCGCCGACCGAAGAGGAGGTGTTCATGCACTTCGTCGCCGTGGCCGAGGCGACCGATCTGCCGATCTGCATCTACAACAACCCGTCCACGACCAACTTCACCTTCAATCCCGAGCTGGTTGCGCGCCTGGCCGAGGCGATCCCCAGTGTGAAGGCGATCAAGCTGCCGCTGCCGAAGGGCGACCTGGCCGCCGACCTCAAGGCCTACCGCCAGGCCGCGCCGCGACTGAAGATCGGCTACAGCGGCGACTGGGGCTGCAAGGAGGGCCTGCTGGCCGGCGCGGACGCCTGGTTCAGTGTCTCGGGCGGGATGTTCACCGAGCGCGCCGTGGCCCTGACCGCCGCGGCGTTACGCGGCGACCGCGCCGAGGCCGACCGGCTGGACGCGGCGTTCGCACCGCTCTGGGAGGTGTTCCGCGCCGTCGGCGGCATGCGGGCGATGTACGCGGTCGCCAACCACCTCGGCCGGACGGCCGCGCAGCCGCCGCTGCCGATCCTGCCGCTGGAGGGCGACCTCCGCGCGAAGGCGGTCGCGGCGGTCGCGGGTCTCTAGCCCCGCACCCGCAGGATCACCGTCTGGCTGGCGACGGCCATCAGTTCGCCCGTCTCGGCGAAGAGGTTCATCGAGCCGTGGCCAACGCCGGCGTGCACGCCGGCGATGGTGATCTCGGCCAGCACCCAGCGGGTCGGCACGATCTTGAGCACGCGCAGCGTGTTGTCGAGGCTGTTGCCGCCGGCCCAGACCCCGAGCGCATGGCCGAATCCGGACGGCACATAGTCGGCGAACACCGCCAGCATGGCGGCGTCGACCGGCACGTCCTCGACGGTGCGCATCCACATCTGCATGCGGCCGTCCTCGCTGATCTGGCCGTTGCGCTTGGCCAGGTCGTACATGCCGCCCGGCGCGCGCCGCTCGATGCGGCGGTTCAGGTTGTCGCCGTCGTCGGGCCACAGGATGATCGGGTCGCAGTCCTCCGGCGGCGGCAGGACGGGCATGCGCGGCCACTGGTGGTCGTGCGGGTCCGGCCGGGCCCCGAGCGCGGCGTTGACGGTGACGACCTCGGTCTCGCCGACATGCACCTTCACGCTGGCCTGCGTGGTGTACTTGCCGGCGTTGGCGATCCAGACGTCGAAATCCACCACCGACGGCGGCCGCGCGTAGGACAGGTACTGCGCCGTCGCCCAGACCACCGGCCGGCCGCAGGTCTGCTCCAGCGCCGAGATCGAAGCGGCCAGGCCGATGCCGCCGTACATGAACAGGTGCTCGGGCGGGCCGACGCAG
>JBIICO010000235.1:0-5204 GCA_044238855.1 Caulobacter sp. | reverse complement strand
CGACCGTGCCGGTGAAGGCGGCCGGCTGGCGGATCGAGCCGCCGGTGTCGGTCGCCGTGGCGCCCAGGCAGATGTCGGCGGCCACCGCGGCGGCCGAACCGCCCGAGGAGCCGCCCGGGGTCAGGGCCTTGTTGCCCGCCGCCGCCGACTTCCACGGGTTGATGACGTTGCCGAAGGCCGAGGTCTCGTTCGACGAGCCCATGGCGAACTCGTCCAGGTTCAGCTTGCCGAGCATGACCGCGCCGTCGCCGAACAGGTTGGCGGTGACCGTCGACTCGTACTCGGGGATGAAGTTGCCGAGGATCTTCGAGGCCGCCGTCGAGCGGACGCCCTGGGTGCAGAACAGGTCCTTGATGCCCAGCGGCGCGCCTTCAAGGGCGCCGGCGTCGCCCGAGGCGATGCGGGCGTCGGAGGCCGCGGCCATCTCCAGCGCCTTCTCCGGCGTCTCCAGGATGTAGGCGTTCAGCGGCCGCGCGGCCTCGACGGCGTCGATGTGCGCCTTCGTGATCTCGACGGACGAGAAGGCCTTGCTCTTCAGGCCGTCGAGGGCGGCCTTCAGGGTGAGTTTGGTGAGTTCGGACATGGCTACTCGACCACCTTCGGCACGACGTAGAAGCCGTCGGTGCTCTTCGGGGCGTTGGAGAGGACGCGGGCGGCGTCGCCGCCGTCGGTGACGACGTCGTCGCGCAGCGGCAGCCTGGCGTGGACCACCGAGGTCAGCGGCTCGACGCCGTCGGTGTCGACCTCGGCGAGTTGCTCGATCCACTGAAGGATGCCGTTCAGTTCCTGCACGAGCGGCTCGATCCGCTCCTCGGGTTCGGCGATGCGGGCGAGCCGGGCGACCTTGCGGACGGTCGCGGCGTCGATGGCCATCTTGGCCTCCTTTGTCTTGAACGGTGGGGTTAGCCGCCCGGACCCCTAAAATGCAAGCCGTTCGCCCGCTTTCGCGCTAGAGACGGCGCAAATGCCCATCCTCGACATCACCGAACTCGCCGCCGCCCTGCCCCAGTACGCGCCGCTCGTGGGGCTGGACCCGGGCGAGAAGACCATCGGCGTGGCCGTCTCCGACGTCACCCGCACGGTCGCCAGCCCGCTGGAAACCATCCAGAAGGTCAAGTTCACCCAGGACGCCGAGCGGCTGTTCAAGCTGATGGAAAGCCGGGGCGCCCTGGGCATCGTCATCGGCCTGCCGATGAACATGGACGGGACCGAGGGCGTGCGGGCGCAGTCCAACCGGGCCCTGGCCCGCAACATCCTGCGCCTGAAGGACCTGCCGATCGCCTTCTGGGACGAGCGGCTGTCGACGGCGGCGGTGACCCGGGTGCTGATCGAGGAGCACGACGTCAACCGCAAGCGCCGCGCCGAGGTGGTGGACAAGATGGCCGCCGCCTGGATTTTGCAGGGCGCTCTGGAGCGGATGCGGAACGGGTAGCGAAACGGCCCCTCTCGCGCGTCCTGAAGGTGGTTGACGGCGCTTCCCACTCCGACCCTGCGGCGTCCTTTGGACGGCCGCGGGTCATCGCCTACCCCGCCACCTTCACCATGCGCTTGCCGACGTTCTCTCCGGCCAGCAGTCCGATCAGGGCGCCGGGCAGGCTTTCCAGCCCCTCCAGCACGTCCTCGCGGACCTTCAGCTGGCTGCTCTCGACCCAGCCCTTCAGCTCGGCCAACGCCGGCTCCAGCCGGTCGTAGAAGTCGCTGACGATGAAGCCCTGGACGTTGAGGCGCTTGGTGACGATCAGGCCGGGCACGCCGCGCGGGCCGGCCGGCGGGGCCGAGCCGTCGTAGCCGCTGACCGCGCCGCAGCAGGCGATGCGGCCGAAGGTGTTCATATTGAACAGGGCGGCCTCGAAGATGTCGCCGCCGACGTTGTCGAAATAGACGTCGATCCCGTCCGGGGCGGCGGCGCGCAGGGCCTTGAAGACGTTGCCGGCCTTGTAGTCGACGGCGGCGTCGAAGCCGAGTTCATTGACCAGCAGGTCGCACTTGGCCTGGCCGCCGGCGATGCCGATGACGCGGCAACCCTTGATTTTCGCGATCTGGCCGACGATCGAGCCGACCGAGCCGGCGGCGGCGCTGACCACCACCGTCTCTCCCGCCTTCGGCCGGCCGCACTCCAGCAGGCCGAAGTAGGCCGTCTGGCCGGCGACGCCGTAGACGCTGAGCAGGTTGGTCAGAGGCTCGATGCGCGGGATCTTCTGCAGTTTCCTGGCCGGCAGCACGGCCCACTCCTGCCAGCCGGTGTCGGCGAAGACGAGGTCGCCGGGCGACAGCGACGGGTCCTTCGACTCGACCACCTCGGCCAGCGCCCCGCCCGCCATCACGTCGCCGGCGTTGATCGCCGAGCGATAGGTCGCGCCCTGCATCCAGGCGCGGTTGGCGGCGTCGAGACTGACGTAGAGGATCCTGAGCAGCGCCTCGCCCTCGCCCGGGGCCGGCACGGCGGCTTCGCTGAGCGCGAAGTGCTCCGGCGCGAGCTTGGCCCCGCCGGGCAGCTCGGCGAGCACGATCTGGCGATTGGCGGTCATGGCGGCGCTCCCTGTGTCGGTTGGGAGGCAATCTGACGAGCGGGCGCAGCCGGGGCAAGCGGAGCCGTGATCGACGGGCACGGCTCCGCCGCCCGGAGGCCTTTCGGCCCGCGAGTGGGGAGGTGGTGCGGAGCGCTCCGGGCTCACCCCGGAAGTCTGTGTGTGAACGTGTGAACGGTGGCGTGAACCAAAGCGCTCCGCGAAGTCCGTGATCCGGAAGCAGCCGGTAGGCAGCCGTATTAGGGCTTAGCCGCCATGCCTCCGACGGGCGGGCAAGGCAGCGAGCCTTGTCCCGGACCGGGCAGTAACCCCCTGCCGGCTGTCTCCCGTTCGAACCCCGTCCCGTCGCCGCAAGGTCGCTGGCCATGCGCCCTCCCCGTGCTTCGAGACCCGTTGAGGATGATGTGGTCTGGAAGGGCGGGGATAACTTTCTGACTCCCGGCCGGCGATTGCTCGAAAAGCCGAGCTGAATCAGCGAGTTATACCTGCGCATCCCCATTATCCCCGCTCGTGCTCGCAGAACCGGGGACCTTGGTTTCGGATTCGCCGCGTCGATGACGGCGGCCCGTCCTGATGGACTCGCGGCCATCAAGCCTGGGTCGCCGCTTTCGCGGGATGAGCGGGGTGGGGCTCGGATTATCCCTGTCCGACCTCGCTTCGGTCGGCTCCCTCTGCCTCTGGGAGAGGGGTTTTAGGTTGGCGGAATCTCCACGCTCCCGTAGAACCACCGCTCATGACCACATCGGCTCCGGGTATCGAAGAGGTCCGCGCGCGGACCTTCCCCTTTCCACGCCGTCACTTCCTTTCCGCGCTGGACCTGAACGTCGTCGAGGCGAACGCGCTTCTCGATCTGGCCGACACGTTCGTGGACCTGAACCGGCAGACCACCAAGAAGCTGGACCTGCTCAAGGGCCGGACGCTGGTCAACCTGTTCTACGAGAACTCCACCCGCACCCAGTCCAGCTTCGAACTGGCCGGCAAGCGGCTGGGCGCCGACACCATGAACATGTCGGTGAAGACCTCCTCCGTGGCCAAGGGCGAGACGCTGATCGACACGGCGGTGACGCTCAACGCCATGCGGCCCGACCTGCTGGTGATCCGGCATGCGTCGTCGGGCGCGGCGGCGCTGCTGTCGCAGAAGGTCGGCTGCAGCGTGATCAACGCCGGCGACGGCCAGCACGAGCATCCGACCCAGGCGCTGCTCGACGCGCTGTCGATGCGGCGGGCCTTCGGGGCGCTGGCGGGTCTGACGGTCGCCATCTGCGGCGACGTCCTGCACAGCCGCGTGGCGCGGTCGAACGTCAATCTTCTCAACGTTCTGGGCGCGGAAGTTCGCCTGGTGGGTCCGCCGACCCTGATGCCGGCCGGGGCCGACCGCTGGGGCGCGACGGTGTTCCACGACTTCGAGAAGGGCATCGCCGGCGCCGACGTGGTGATGATGCTGCGCCTGCAGCTGGAGCGGATGCAGGGCGCGCTGGTGCCGTCCAGCCGCGAGTACTTCCGCTACTGGGGCCTCGACCGAGAGAAGCTGAAGAGCGCCTCCGACCGGGTGCGGGTCATGCACCCGGGCCCGATGAACCGGGGCGTGGAGATCGACAGCGACGTGGCCGACGATCCGGCGGTAAGCCTGATCCAGGACCAGGTCGAGATGGGCGTCGCCGCCCGGATGGCGGTGCTGGCCTCGCTGGCGGCGCGACTGGACAACGACCGATGAGCCGTACCCGCCCCTTCGCCTTCAACAACGCCCGCCTGGTCGATCCGGAGACCGGATACGACGGCCCCGGCGCGCTGGTGGTCTTCGAGGGCGTCATCGCCGACATCTCGAAGGGCAAGGATTTCAGCGACCTGTCCGAAGATGTTCGCGTGATCGACTGCAATGGCTCGATGCTGGCCCCGGGCCTCGTCGACCTGCGGGTCAAGACCGGCGAGCCCGGCGCGGAGACGCGGGAGACCCTGCGCTCGGCCGCCCAGGCGGCGGCGGCGGGCGGCGTGACCAGCTTCGTCGTCCAGCCCGACACCAACCCGGCCGTCGACGATCCGTCGGTCGTCGACTTCATCCTGCGCCGGGCCCAGGACATCGAGACCGCCCACATCCTGGCCGCCGGCGCGGCGACCAAGGGCCTGCGCGGCGAGCAGATGGCCGAGATCGGCCTGATGCGCGAGGCGGGCGTCCGCTACGTGACCGACGTCGACCACGCGATCGTCGACAGCAAGGTGATGCGCCGGGTGATGTCCTACGCCAACGCCTTCGGCCTGGCGCTGGCCCACCGGCCGAAGGACCCTTGGTTGAGCAAGGGCGCGGTGGCGACCGAGGGCGCGTTCGCCGCCCACATGGGCCTGCCGTCCGCCCCCGCCGCCGCAGAGCGGATCGGCCTGGAGCGGGACCTGGCGCTGGCCGAGCTGACCGGCGGGCGGCTGCTGGTCGACCAGATAACCTGCGCCGGGGCGCTGGAGGCGCTGGCCCGGGCCAAGGCCCGGGGCGTCAACGTCGTCGCCACCGCCTCGATCAACCACCTGAGCTTCAACGAGCTCGACATCGGCGACTACCGCACCTTCGCCAAGGTCGACCCGCCGCTGCGGTCCGAGGACGACCGCCAGGCGCTGATCGAGGCGCTGGCGAGCGGGCTGGTCGACATCGTCGTCTCCGCCCACGCCCCTGCCCCGCCCGAGGACAAG
>JBIICO010000059.1:0-15795 GCA_044238855.1 Caulobacter sp. | reverse complement strand
CAGTCCGAGCAGCGCCGCGCCCTGATGTTGCCGCAGGAGCTGCTGCAGCTCGATCCTCGCTCCCTGATCGTCCTCACGGCCGGTGCGCCGCCGGTGCTCGGCCGCAAGCTCGCCTACTACCGCGAGCCGGACTTCGCCCGCCGCGTGGCCCCGCCGCCGGACCTGCCGACTCCGCTCCTGATCCGGACCGCCGACGTCGCCGCCGCGCCCGACACGATGTCGCTGACCGAAGCCGCCGCGCTCCTCGCCGCCGACGGACTGGAGCCCCCGCCTCTCGCCGGCGCCGCCGACCATGAGGTCGAAGCCTGGGTCGACCGTTTCCTGACCACGACCGCCCCCGCCATCGCGACGGAGATTGATCATGCCCGCTGAAGACGTCCGCCGCCCCGCCGTGCTCAAGGCCGAGGGCGCCAGCCGATCGGTCAAACGGGGCGACGTTCCGGAGGAAATCCTCGCCGCTTATCTGACCGACGCCGCCAGGGGCCGCAGCCTGGGCTTCTACGTCGATGCGCGCGCCACACGGCCCGCCTTCCGGGACCGTGGGGACCGGCTGCTAGCGGATCGCAACGACCCGCCCGCGATCCGGGCTATGGTGACCGTCGCCGCGCACCGGGGCTGGATGACGATCTCGGTTCGGGGCGACAGGGACTTCAGCCGCGAAGTCTGGCGGGAGGCGCGTCGCAAGGGCATCGAGGTGCGCGGATACGCCCCGACGCGCCGCGACCTGGAGGCCGAAGCCAAACGCGATCACGGTCGCGCCGAGCCACGACGGCCGGCGCCGGCCGCGCCCAAGCCGATGTCCGCCGAGCGACGGGCGGCCATCGTCGAAGCCGTGGTCGCCGCCCGGATGCTCGACCCTGAGCGGGCCCGACGTCTGCTCGACGCCGCCAGGGCCCGCATGACACCCATCGTCGCCTTGGCCCGCGGCGGCCGAGATCGCACGCGATCAGCCGACAACGCCGCCCGCGATCGCTAGATACGATATCTGACAAACCTGACGAACTTGACGAACCTGACGGATTGGCCCATCTTATGTTCATGACCCAAACTCGCGAACACGCTCGCCCAGCGACCCCCAAGGCCGAACGCCGCCTCAAATCCGGCGTGGCTCGGCAGGCGGCGACGGGACAGTTCGTGGCGGTCCAGGCCGGCGATACGATCGCGCAGGTCCCCGTGACCAAGGCCCGCTTCCAGCGGATCGCCCAGAGAAAGCGCGAGCTCAGCAAGATGATCTCCGGCTACGCCGACGCCGCCGCCAAGGCTGAACAGACCGGCAAGGACCACATCATCGCCTTCCGCGTCACGCCCGACGGCCAGGCGGTCGAAATTGCGACGACGGTCCCGGCGGAGCCCAGTCCGCTGACCGGCGCCGTATCGCGGGCGATAAAGCGCGGCGCGATCAAGATCGCCGACATCCTGAGGGGCGACGACATGCTGACCGCGCGGGACTTCGGCCCGCTGATCGGCGCCTCGCACGAGACGGTCAACATCAAGCGCAAACGCCATGAGGTGCTGGGGCTGGAGGGCGCGACCCGCGGCGTGAAGTATCCGCGCTGGCAGGTCACCGACGCGGGCCTGCCCCTGCCCGGCCTGCAGAATCTGTTTGAAGCCCTGGGCGCCGAGCCTTGGACCGTCTTCCGCTTCCTGAAGACTCGGCACTCTGAGCTCGGCGGGCAGACGGCGCTCGACGCCCTCAAGGCAGGCCGGATCGAAGCGGTGCTCGACGTGGCCGCCAACCAGGCCTCCGGCGCCTTCAGCTAGATGGTCGCGCCCACCGCAGGGCCGGGTCCGGCGTTGGCGGGACGCGCGCTGGTGCTGAAGACCATTCCGGCCGGCGAGATCTGGCGGCGCATGTACGAGACCCGCTTCCCCGACCCTCTGGGATGGGGGCCCGGATTGAGCCGGTTCAGCGACCCGACCGGCGCGGCTTTTGGCGTCGTCTATCTCGCATCGACCGCGAAGGCGGCCTTCGTCGAGACCATCCTGCGCGACGCCGCCGATGGCCGGGGCGATGACTTCGTCATCGACATTGTCGAAATCCAGCGGCGCTCGCTGGCCACCCTCCGGGTCAAGACCCCGCTTCGGCTGGTCGACCTGACGCAGGACGCACGGCTGGTGATGGGCATCCCCTCCGACGTAACCGGGGCCGCCGACCACACGCTGGCCCGAGCCTGGTCGGCCGGCTTCCATGCCCACGAGGACCAACCCGACGGAGTCTACTACGCCTCCCGTCTCAACGATCAGCCCTGCATCGCCCTGTACGACCGCGCCCTGCCCAAGCTGATGACGGTCGCCGCGCCTCGCCTATGGGATTGCGATGCGGAGTTGGCGGCCATCCTGGACGACCTCGAGATCGCCCTCACCTGAACCCCTGCCCCTATCAAGCCAGGTCGAACGTGCGACTTCCGATTTGCGCCAGAACCGGACGTTCACTCGCAGCCGGGAAGCAGACCTCGCAACCCATCGCGGCTGAGTGTCCGCTCTCGACCCTGAGCGGTCATTGGTCTCGGTCTCGCAGATGGGCCGGAGGTGACTCCATGGCGACGTCCGGACCTTCGCAGCCGGAAAGTGTGCAGGCTGATCCTCGCCAAGCTTGCACCGACCTTCTCAAGGTCCGACACGCTCTGCCAGCGCCACAGTCAAAGCCGCCGGCGCCTCATCTGGTATGGGAAACACTGAGCTGCAGTTGATCTCGCAGAGGACGTAACTGTCCGCTCCGTCGGCCTCCCAAGGGCCGAGCAGGAAGTCGGCGTCCCAGATGACGGGGAGGCGGTCGCGGGGGAACCCCAGTGTCTCGCATAGGCCCGGCGCCCATTCGCGCTCCATGAGGACGCGCAGCCGCTGGAAGCGCGGATCGTCAGGTCCTGAGTAGACCCTCGGCCCGGCCGGGCCTTCGTCAGGCGCGGCCAGGGCTCGAACCATCTGGTGGCCAAAGCCGGCCACGCGGTCGCCGGCCATGTAGCAGCGGACCATCCCGTCGGTCAGGCGGGACTGGAACGGCTGGTCGATCAGGCCGCCGCCGGCGTCGAAGTCCACGGCGCGCTCGGCGAGGAACGCCGGAAGCGGCATCGTGCGCTCGCCGGTCTCGCCCCGCGCGTCGCGCACATGAACTTCACCGCCGGACAGGCGCTCGATGCGCCAGACGCCGATACCACCGTTGCCCCGGTTCTGCTTGAGCACGCGCGGTCCGCTGGCGAGACTCTCGGGAAGCGCCCGCTCGAAGGCGTCGAACGTCTCGTAAAGATGGACATCGCTGCCCCAGCCGAGCGAGCGGGTGCGATGAAGCACCGCCTTTACGCCCATGCGGTCGATGACGTCGGGGTGGGCGCTGACGAAGACGCCGGCCGCCGCGACCTGGCGAAGGAGGTCGTCCAGCCCGTGCCGCCTGCGACCGCCGGAAATCGGGTCCACCCAGACGAGGACCGCGTCCAGGGTGAGGGCGCGAGAAAGGAACGCGTCACTGAAGGCTTCGTCATAGATGAGCGGTTCAGGGGCAAACCCCTGGCCTGACAGGGCGGCGAAGATCGCGGCAAGGCGGCTGTTATCGCCGCGCGCCGTCGCGCGGGTTTCCGTATCGCTGCGCCAGACCACGCCGACGCGCAAATGGGAAATTCTGGAAGAATGGGAGGGGGTCATAAAGCGGCTCCATGCCCTTCCTTTCGGAAGGCGGAGCGGAACTTGGACGGGGACCGTCTGTCGCCGGGCGCCCGCGTTGGCCCGGTCCGATCTGGTTACACCAACCAGGACAGAGGCGCCACTGGATCGCGGCGCCCCGCCTTCGGCTATTTCCCGGTGTGGTTCGCGGCCAGGTACATGCCGCTGCCCGATAGGAAGACGTAGAGCGTCTGCTTCGCAGGGTCGGGCGCTTTCGGGTTTTTGAACACGACGACCCACTCGATGCCGCCCGTACGACCTTCCTTGAGGTCGGAGGTGGTCGGGTTAAGGCCCTTCCAGCTGGCATCGAGAAGGCTGCGGCCGATCATGGTGTCGACGACCGCCTTGGCCTTGGTGATCGCCTCGGGGCGGCCGACGGTCATCTCGTCCTCTTCATGGCCGCCGGGATGGGCGAAGGCCGGAAAGGCAGGTGCGGCGACGCTGAGCGCGAGCACAGCTGCGATGCGGATGATGGCTTTCATGGAAGTCTCCTGGAAACTAGAGGCCCGGCTCAGCGGGCATGAGGCTGTCGCGGTCGCGCGCGGCCTTGGCGGCCTTTTCACGCTCGGCTTCGTGGGAATGGTAGTGGGCGTCTTCGCTAAACCCGAACTCGTCCGGATAGCGGGTGTGCAGAAACCCGTGCATCTGGAATAGGAACAACAGGATACCGGCGGCAACAAGGCCGGCGTTGGCCAGCTTCGAGAACACCCCGAACCAGGGCGTCTTTCGCATGATGGTCAGGACCGCGACCATGACCACGAGGGCGGCAATCTGGCCCAGCTCGACGCCGACATTGAAGGCCAGGATCGAGAGCACCAGGCCGTCTTCCGGAAGCGGCAGGCCCTGCAGCCGTGTCGAGAGTCCGAAGCCGTGGATGAGCCCGAAGCCGAACACCATCAACAGCAGGTTCGGCGGCTTCACGCCTAGCGTCTTGCGGAAGCCGTCGAGGTTATCGAAACCCTTGTAGATGACCGAGATCGCGATCACCGCATCGACCAGATAGTAGTTCGCCTTGATGCCCAGCAGCGTCGCGCCGAGCAGGGTGATGCAGTGGCCAATTGTGAAGACGGTCACGAACTTCGCGATCTCCCCGAACCGGGAGAGGAAGAACATCACCCCGAACAGGAAGAGCAGGTGGTCGTAGCCGGTCACCATGTGGATGGCGCCGGAGCGCAGGTAGGCCAGCGCCCCCCCGTTGACGAGGCGTTGGACCTCTTCTTCGGGCACGCCATGGGCGGCGGCGGCGGTGGACCAAAGTAGGCCAGCCGCCATGAGGAGCAGCCCGACGATCTGCGGCGTCAGTCGTCGGGGGAAGATGCGAAGAAGGGTCATGGGGCGGCGATCCTTAGTGCTTGTGGTCATGCCGGTGATGCAGGTCGGGATAGTGCGGGTGGCTGTGGATCATCCGCGCGTGAGCGTGGCGATGGGTGTGCGGCTCGCCGGACGGCCCGTCCGGTCCGTGCTCGTGCCGGTGGTGCTCGTCGTGCGTATGGGCATGCTCGTGTTCCATAGGGTCGTGCTCATGCTCATGGTCGTGGCGTTCGACGAGGTGCAGGTACAGGCCAAAGGCCATGAGCCCGGCCGCGACCAGAAGCGGGAGCGTCAGCGGCTCGGCGAACAGGAAGATGGCGAGCAGCGCGCCGATGAAGGGCGCGGTCGAGAAGTAGGCTCCGGTCCGGGCGGTGCCCATGTATCGCAGACCGAGCACGAACAGCACCAGGCTGACGCCGTAGCCGAGCAGGCCCACCAGGCCGGCGGCGGCCATCACCGGGATCGAAGGTAGATGAGCGCCGAGGACCAGCGCCAGGGTGAGGTTGGTCGTTCCGGCCGCGAGACCCTTGATCATGGCGATCTGCACCGGATCGGAGCCGCTGATGTTTCGGGTCAGATTGTTGTCGATACCCCACGCCAGACAGGCGCCGGCGATGGCGAGCGTACCGATGCCCAGACCGCCCAGCCCTTCCTCCGGCCGCCACGAGAGCACCACGGCGCCTATCAGGATCGCCAGAGCGCCGACAAGTAGCCGCCGGTCGACGTTTTCGCGGAAGGCGAGCCAGGCGATGCCCATTGTGGCGAGCCCCTCAAGGTTGAGAAGCAACGCGGCGGTCGACGCGGGCGTGGTGCTCAATCCAGCCATGAGCAGCAACGGCGCCACGATGCCGCCCGACAGCACCACCAGCGCCATCCAACCGAGGTCAGCGCGGGCCAGTGGAGCTTCGGTCGAAGGGCGGCCGGCAAGGCCCCGGCCCAGCCGGAACAGACCCAGACCCAGCCCTGACCCGAGGTAGAGCAATCCCGCCAGCAGCCACGGACTAACACCCTCACCAAGCAGGGCCTTGGCCAGCGGCGTGCTGGCCCCGAACAGGGCGGCGGAGGCGATGGCCAGCGGTGCCCCGGGCCAGGCGAGATAGCTCTTCAGATTCATGGCCGCGCTGCTCCTCGGCGTCCGTGCGCCAGACGATACAACGCCGGCAGAACCAGCAGGGTCAGGATGGTTGAGGAAATGATGCCGCCGATCACCACCGTCGCCAGCGGCCGTTGCACCTCCGCGCCAGCCCCGACGTTGAAGGCCATCGGCACGAAGCCCAGGCTCGCCACCAGTGCCGTCATCAGCACCGGCCGCAAGCGCGTGAGCGCGCCCTCACGGATGGCGTTGTCGAGGGTGCTGCCTTCGGCGAGCAGGCTGCGGATGAAGGTCACCATCACCACGCCGTTGAGCACAGCCACGCCGGAGAGCGCGATGAAGCCGACACCGGCGGAGATCGAGAGCGGTAGCCCACGCAGGAGCAGCGCCGCGACGCCCCCGGTCAACGCCAGCGGCACGCCGGAGAAGACGATGGCGGCATCCCTGAAGCTGCGGAACAGCGCGTAGAGCAGCCCGAAGATCAGCAGCAGGGCGGCGGGCACGACCAGTTGCAGACGTTTGGCCGCCGAGATCAGCTGCTCGAACGTCCCGCCGTAGCTCACCCAATAGCCGGCAGGGACTTCAACCTCTGCGCCGACCTTTTCCTGCAGCTCGGTGACGAACGAGCCGAGATCGCGACCGCGCACATTGGCTGTGACCACGACCCGTCGCTTGCCGTTCTCGCGGCTGATCTGGTTGGGGCCGACCTCGACGGCGATATCGGCGACCTCTTCGAGCGGTACGAAGCCGCGTGGGCCATCGCCGGTGGCCGGGAGGGGCACGCGGAGGCGACCGATGGCGTCCACGTCTTGTCGGATGGCTTCCGGCAGACGCACGACCACATCGAAGCGGCGGTCGCCCTCGAAGACCTGGCCGGCGACAACGCCGCCCATCGAGGCCTGGACCACGTCCTGCACGTCCTGGATGTTGAGACCCAGCCGGGCCAGAGCGTCGCGCCGGGGCGTGATCTGCAACACCGGCAAGCCCGTCACCTGCTCGACGCCGACATCCTGCGCCCCTTCGATGCCGGAGACGACGCCCTTCAGGTCGTTGCCGATGGCCAGAAGCTGGTCGAGGTCGTCGCCGAACACCTTGACGGCCACGTCGGCCCGCACGCCCGAGAGCAGCTCGTTGAACCGCATCTGGATCGGCTGGGTGAACTCGTAGTTGTTGCCCGGGATCTTCGCCACGGCCGCCTGCATCTCCGCGACCAGCTCGGCGCGGGGCTTGCGCGGGTCGGGCCACTCCTTGCGTGGCTTGAGCATGATGAAGGTGTCGGCCACCGAGGGCGGCATCGGGTCGGTGGCCACCTCGGCGGTGCCGATCTTGGCGACGACCCGCTCGACTTCCGGGAACTGCTTGATACGGGCCTCCAGCGCGGTCTGCATCTGGACCGCCTGGCTCAGGCTGGTGCCGGGGATGCGCAGGGCGTGCATGGCGATGTCGCCTTCGTCGAGGTTCGGCACGAACTCCGAGCCCATCCGGCTGGCGGCGAGGCCTGCGATCAGGACCAGTCCCACGGCGCCGACCACGAAGGCCGTCCGCAGTCGCAGGGCGGTGTCCAGCAGCGGCTCGTAGACGCGCCGGGCGCCGCGCATGACGCGGCTTTCCTTTTCCTCGACCTTGCCGGTGACGAACATCGCCACCGCCGCCGGCACGAAGGTCAGGGAGAGCACGAGCGCCGCCGACAGCGCCATCACCACGGTGATCGCCATCGGATGGAACATCTTCCCCTCGACGCCGGTGAGGGCGAAGATCGGCACATAGACCAGGGTGATGATCAGCACCCCGAACAGCGACGGGCGGATGACCTCGCTGGTCGCCTGGGCCGTTAGTGCGAACCGCTCCTCGCGGGACAGCAGCCGGCCGAGCTGGTGCTGCGCGATGCCGAACCGCCTCAGGCAGTTCTCGACGATGATCACCGCCCCATCGACGATCAGGCCGAAGTCGAGCGCCCCGAGGCTCATCAGGTTGCCCGACACGCCGGCCTGCACCATGCCGGTGATGGTGAGCAGCATCGAGAAGGGGATGATTGCCGCCGTGATCAGCGCCGCCCGGAAGTTTCCGAGCAGCAGGAACAGCACCACGATGACCAGCAGCGCCCCTTCGAGCAGGTTGGTCTCGACCGTGCCGATGGCCCGCTCCACCAGTTCGGTGCGGTCGTAGACGGCCTGCGCCACCACGCCAGATGGTAGCGCCTTTGCGGCCTCCTCCAGCCGCGCGGCGGCAGCGCGGGCGACCACGCGGCTGTTCTCGCCGGCCAGCATGAACACGGTGCCGAGCACGACTTCCTTGCCGTTCTCGGTCGCCGCGCCGGTGCGCAGTTCCTCGCCCATCAGGACATCGGCGACGTCGGCCACGCGGATCGGCACGCCGCCGCGATTGGTGACGATGACGCCGCGAAGGTCTTCGATGCCGGTCGCCTGGCCCGGCACGCGGATCAGGTACTGCTCGCCGTAGCGCTCGACATAGCCGGCGCCGACGTTGGCGTTGTTGCGGGCCAGCGCCTGGGTGACGTCGGCCATGGTCAGGCCGTAGGCCGACAGCCGCTCGGGCAGCGGCGTGACGTGGTACTGCCGCTCGAAGCCGCCGATGGTGTTGACCTCGGTGACACCGGGCGTGTTGCGCAGCTGGGGCCGGATCACCCAGTCCTGCAGGGTGCGCAGGTCCTCGGGGGTGTAGGCCGTGCCGTCAGGCTTCCGCGCGCCGGGCTTGGCCTCCAGCGTGTACATGAAGATTTCGCCCAGGCCGGTGGCGATGGGCCCCATCTCCGGGGTCAGGCCTTCGGGCAGCTGGGCGCGGGCGGCCTGGAGCCGCTCATTCACCAGCTGGCGGGCGAAGTAGATGTCCGTGCCGTCGGCGAAGACGGCCGTGACCTGGCTCAGCCCGTAGCGCGAGACCGAGCGCGTGTACTGCAGGCCCGGCACGCCGGCGATGGCGGTCTCGACCGGGAAGGTGACGCGCTGCTCGGCTTCGAGCGGCGAGAAGCCGGCCGCTTCGGTGTTGATCTGCACCTGGACGTTGGTGATGTCCGGCGTGGCGTCGATGGCCAGGCGCTGGAAGCTCCAGACGCCGATGGCCGCCGTGGCCAGCACAACCGCCAGCACCGCCCACCGGAAGCGGATCGAGAGCGCGATAATGCGCTCCAGAACGCCCGGCCGCGTCGCGGAGACGTCGATGGCGTCAGTGGTCATGGCTGGCCCCCGACTTGTCGATGTCGGCGCGGATCAGGAACGAGCCGTCGGAGACATAAACCGTGCCCGGTTCGAGCCCGCCGAGAACCTCGGTCCATTCGGGTGTGCGGCGGCCGAGGTCCAGCATGCGCACTTCATAGGTGTCGCCGACCTTGGCGTAGACGACCGTGAAGTCACGGAACGGCTGCAGCCCGCTGGTCCGGACCGCGAGCGGGACACGCAGGGACGCCACGGCGACCGAGCCCTCGACGCCCATGCCCGGCCGGAAGCTGGCGGCCACGCCCGGCGGAATGGCCACATGGGCGACCAGTGTCTGGCTGGCGAGGTCGGCGGTCGGCAGAACGGCCTCGATCTTCGCCACCACCCGGACGTCGCCGGACAGGCTGCGCAGCTCGACCGTCTGGCCCGGCCGGATGCGCTCGGCGTCGCGGGGGTAGATGAAGAACTCGGCGTGCAGCTTCGTCGCATCGGCGATGACGAGGATCGGCTGGTCGCCGGCCACACCGCCGACGTTGGCGGTCTTGGCCACGATCACGCCGCTGATCGGCGCGGTGATGTTGTAGGCCTGAAGGCTGTAGCTGGACTCGACGCGGGCGATGACCTGGCCCCGGCGAACCTGCTGCCCCAGCTCGACGGGCAGCGACAGGATTCGGCCCGGATAGACCGCACGGACCTCGGCCTTGCCTTCCGGCGTGACTTCGACGCGCCCGGACAGCGAGATGAGTTCGGAGACATCGGCTGGTCCGGCGACTTCCGTCTTCACACCGCCGGCCTGTGCGGCGGCGGCGGTGATGGTGGTGCGGCCTTCATAGGAGGCGTAGCGCCACTCGTGGGTCCGGCCGTCGATCACCGCCCGCACCATGACGTCGAACGAGTGAGGCTCGGTGACGACGCCATTGCCGCGCAGGTAGTCCTCAACCGGCGCGAAGGCGAAGCGGTCGACCTTGCCGCCGAGGCGGGTCAGCTCGACGGTCAGGCGAACCGTTTTCGGATCGAGCGGCTTGTCCTTCCGGTAGGCGTAGACGTGAAACTCCGGATCGACGCCGTCCTCGAAGATGGTCATCTCGATGGCGACGTCGCCGTCGCGAAGCATTCGCCCGCGATGGGGGCCGCGTTCGAACTCGGCGGCCGCAGCGCCGTGGCCGGCTTCGGCTGATGGCCCGTTCGCCTTGCCGGGCTTCAGCAACAGGAAGGCGCCGACAGCGAGAACGGCGACGACGGCGACGAGGATGGCGATGGCGGCAGGGCCGCGAAGGAAGCGACCCGGCATTAGCGGCTCTCCCGAGTGGCGATAAGGGGAAGGTGAACGGCCAGCAGCCGGTCGAGCCGGGCGCCGTCCAGGTGGAAGGCCTTGAGGAGTTCGATGCGACGGACTTCCGCGTCGGTGACAGCCTGTTCCGCCTGCATCACCTCGATGAGCGTGAAGGCCCCGCCGCCTCGATTGAAGCCGTCACGCACCAGCCGCACGGCGCGGTCGGCGCTAGGGAGAACTTCCTTGTCGATGCGTTCGATTTCGCGGATGGCGGCGGCCCGTCGTGTGACCAGCCGGGCGATGTCTCGGTCGCGTTCGATGCGGAACGCCGAGAAGTCCCTCTCGGCCGCGACCCGTTCAGCTTGGGCCTGGTCGATGGCGCCCTGGTTGGTGTCATAGCGCTGCAGCGGGATGGACCCGCCTACGACGAGCGCGACGCCTTCGCCATCGGCAAGGTAGCGCGCGCCGGCGCGGAGGCGCGGATCCGCAACGGCGCGGCTACGTTCGAGGGCGATCCGCGCGCCGGCGAAGTCCCGCTCGGCTGCCAGCAGTCGCAGCTCGGGAAGATCGTCGCCGAGCGGCGGCGGGGAGGCCAGGGTGAAGACCAGGAACGCAGCGCTATCGAGTTCGATGTCGGTCGCGCCACCCCAGAAGGCGGCCAGATGAGCCCGCGCGGCGCGTGCCGCATCACGGGCCTGGTCCAGCGCAATCCGCGCCTTGGCGACCTCGGTGCGCGCCCGCTCTCCGGCGAACAACGGATCACGCGCCGCCTGCACCCGGCGCATGACGTCACGTTCCAGACTCTCGGCGATCTTCAGTCGGCTCTGGGCCACCGTGACGGCCGCTTCGGCGGCCTGCGCCTCGACCCAAGCCGCCTGCACCTGCTCCAGCAGATCGAGCGACCGAATGACCCCTCGCAGGCGAACCAGCTCCAGCTGGACGCGCGCGATGTCCTGACGTGAGCTGCGCTTGTCGCCCCGCTCCCAGGTCTGCTCGTAGTAGAAGGTCGCCTCGGTGCGGTCGAAGGCGCCGATGTTACCGCCGACCCCCGCGAAGTTTTCGAGATCGACCCCCACCGTCGGGTTGGGCCGTACACCGGCCTGACGGAGGCCGGCCTCGGCTGCGTCTACGCGCGCCGCACTGGCATCCGCAGTAGGATCGAACGTCGCCGCGCGCCACAGGGCGTCGGCATAAGTCACCCGCTCGCCGGCCAGAGCGTGAGGCGGCAGGGTGAGCGCAATCGCGATGGCGGTTGCACAGAGACGCGCCAGGTGTGGCGCGCGCGATGATGAAGTCATGGAGAGTCCCAACGAGACAGGCGTTGTCAGGCCCGCGTCGCCAGGACGCGGGAGATCAGGCTTGCAGCGTCAGAGGTTTGGGAGGGCGCTCGGGCCCATGCGTGCCCAGGCCGGAAACCGGCGCTTCGGACACGGCCAGGCTGGGACTTCGTCGGATCGAGAGCGTGATGACGTCGGCGCTGGTCATGACAAGGGAGCCGTTCGGGCCGTCCGCGTGGTGGTGACTGTGCGTTGGCTGGTCGCCGCGCGCGTTGTCGTCACCGGCCGCGTCAGCGAGCAGGTCGTCGCCTTCACCCTGATCCGCGTGGTCGTCATCATGATGATCATCAGCGGCGAGCTGGAGTCCGCCAATGTCGTGGTGGTGCTCCGGCGCGAAGCTGTGCTGGATGCTGTTGACCAGGCTTGCCGTGGACATCTGCACGAACGCCATCGCGAGCACGACACATAGCGTCGTAACGACTGTCTTCGAGGCGCATTTGCGAAACAGGGTCATCCGTGGGCTAGGCCTAGCTGGCGCCGGATGTTCTCACAAGAGCATTCGCATCATCTGTTCAGTGGCTTAGCCGCGCACCTGTCTAGGTGCGTCGCGGGATTGCGCTTCGCGCCGACTTGCCTTAGCGCGGACAGATCGGGATGAAGCGGTGTCCCGGTTAGGCTCACGCCCAATCACCGCGCCACTCCGCATGGAGCCGCGCATGGGCCAGACCCCGCTACCCCCCGTTCCCCTTTCCGAAGCCGTGAAGACCTGGGCGCGGATCGCGGCCCTCAGTTTCGGCGGCCCCGCCGGCCAGATCGCCGTGATGCATCGCATCCTCGTGGAGGAGAAGCGCTGGCTGGGCGAGAAGCGATTCCTGCATGCCTTGAACTACTGCATGCTTCTCCCCGGCCCCGAAGCGCAGCAGCTGGCGATCTACATCGGCTGGCTGATGAACCGGACGGCGGGCGGGTTGATCGCGGGCGCCCTGTTCGTTCTGCCCGGCTTTCTCGCGATCATGGCGCTCAGCATCCTCTACGCGGTGTACGGCTCTGTAGGTCCGGTTAGCGCCCTGTTCTTCGGCCTCAAGGCGGCGGTGCTGGTCGTCGTCGTCCAGGCCGTGCTCCGGGTCGGCGGGCGGTCGCTCCGCAATGGGGTCATGATCGCCATCGCGGCCTTGGCGTTCGTCGCCATCTACGCCTTCAACGCGCCGTTCCCGCTGATCATCCTCGTGGCGGGCGTGATCGGATTCATAGGGGGGCGGCTTGGTCTGCCCGCCTTCCAGGGCGGCGGTGGCCACGGCCCGAAGGTCGCCAACGAGGTGGCCGACGCCGACACCATCCTGGGAGAGGGCACGCCAGATCACGCCCGGCCGAACCTGGCCTGGGCGCTGCGGCTGGGATCGACCCTGGCGGCCCTATGGCTCGTCCCCGTCCTCGCCATCGGCTTCTGGCTCGGGTGGGACAGCACCTTTGCCGAAATCGCGGTCTTCTTCAGCAAGATGGCGGTCGTCACCTTCGGCGGCGCCTACGCGGTCCTCGCCTACGTCGCCCAGGAGGCGGTCGAGACCTACGGCTGGCTCCAGCCCGGCGAGATGCTGGACGGCCTCGGCATGGCCGAGACGACGCCGGGCCCGTTGATCATCGTCACCCAGTTTGTCGGCTTCATGGGCGCCTATCGCGGCCAGACCGGACTGCCGCCGCTCGCCGCCGGGGTGCTCGGGGGCATCCTGACCACCTGGGTGACCTTCGTGCCCTGCTTCCTGTGGATCTTCATCGGTGCGCCCTTCGTCGAGGCCCTGCGCGGCGCCAAGGCGCTGAACGCGGCGCTGGCGGCGATCACGGCGGCCGTGGTCGGCGTCATTCTCAACCTCGCCCTCTGGTTCGGCCTGCACGTTCTGTTCGCGGACGTCCGCACGTTCGAGGCCGGACTGCTGTCGCTGGACCTGCCGGTGCTGACCTCGGTCAACTGGGCCAGCCTGCTGCTCGCCTCGGCGGCGGCCATCGCGGCCTTCCGGTTCAAGGTCGGCGTCATCCCGCTGCTACTGGCGTCCGCGGCCGCCGGTGTCGGCCTGCACCTCGCCGGCTTCATCGGCGGTTAGGCGGCGGGCCTTGCGACGTCCTGGTTGGCGTCGGCCAAGAGATCGCGCTCAGGAATAGCCGGGGCCACGGTGCGCAAGGCCCGCTTTCAGGCCGGCAGCGAATGTCCGCTCCTGGCGCCGAGTGACCATCCCATCCGATCAAATTTGACAGCCGTCATCCACCGCTAGCGGACGCCCTCACAGGTCAAGCTGCTCCGATAGCTCGAGCGCATCATCCACCTCGATGCCAAGATATCTAACGGTACTTTCAAGCTTGCGGTGCCCGAGCAGCAGCTGGCAGGCGCGCAGGTTGCCCGTCTTCTTGTAGACCAACGCCACCTTGGTCCTTCGCAGGCTGTGAGTGCCGAAGGCGCTTGGGTCGAGGTCGATCATCGATACCCATCGATCAAGCAACCGCGCGTATTGCCGAGTTCCGATGTGCTGGCCGGGGCGGCTTCGGCTGGGGAACAGCCAATCATCGGAGCGGCGCCCGCGGAGCTGAAGCCATGCTGCGAGGGCGTCTCTGGTCGGCTCCGTGATCTCGAACGGGACCGGACGTCCGGTCTTCTGCTGGATCACCGTCGCCCGCGCACGAAGCGAACCCCCGGGAGCGACATCACTGACTCTGAGGCGAACCAGATCGCAGCCGCGAAGCTTGGCGTCGATCGCGCAGTTGAACAGGGCCAGGTCTCGGGCCCGGCGTGCGTTCTTCAACTGCTGGCGGATCGCCCAAATGTGCTTTGGCTTGAGCGGCGGCTTGGGTCCGATCAACCGGCCCGAGTTCCAAGGCCTACTGGATGGGAGAAATAGATCGCGCTGGGCCATAGCGGCCTCCGACGTTGGCCGACATCCCTCCCCTCGATTGTACTCCAATCACTTCGGTTCCGCGCCAGAAGCGGACATTGGCTCGCCGTCGAGAAGCGGACATTTTGCGCCGCACGCCGCTGACCGTCCGCTTTCACCGCGACTTAGCTCACCAGGCGGAGATGGCGCTCGGCCGAACATCAACCGCAAAAGCCACCTCTTCTCCTTCGAGGCCTGACAGCTCGAATTCTATGCGAGGGTAACGGGAAGCGGTGACGGATTAGGGAGGGACTTGGGAGGACTATGCTCCAGATTATTGCCGGTAAATTCTTCAAGCACGAGGCCGGGCGCGAGAACCTGATCCGTGGCGTGCTTTACACTAACTACCGCAGTCACTTTGATGCGGGCATCGAGACCGCTGCTGGCAAGCTCAGCCCCTCATCGACGCTCTCGGGTCTACAGTCCTTCATCTACGAGGTCGTAGAGCGCTACGAAGGCGGGCCGGCGGCAGGAGCTCTGGTGTCCGTCGGGGCCGAGCCCTTTCTGCGTGAGATCAGCGCGATCGTGTCGTTCGCACTAGATGTTACGTGCACGCCCGACCCAGATCTGGCTCACCGACTCCTCGGTGACGCCCCCCTCGCGCCCAACGCGCACTCGCGGCCGAAGAAATATATGCCGCGCACTTTCGATACTCAGGTCTGGTCAAAAGAGGGCGAGCCGGAAGCGCTGGCGGCTTTCATGGCAAACTTGATAGCCCTCGACCGCAAGCACTATGTCGCGGCGATGCGAGCCATACGCACGTATGTGACCGGGCTTCACAGGCTCGGCGACGACATGGACCTCGCCTACACGCTGCTCGTGGCCTCGGTGGAGTCCTTGGCTCAAGGCTTCGATGGACACGAGGCGAGTTGGGACGACTACGACGAGACCAAGCGCGCACGTATTGACCGAGCCCTCGAAGGTGCCGGAGATGAGACGGCAGAGCGTGTCCGTAGTGCGCTTCTAGAGATCGAGCATGTCTCGCTGGCTCGGCGGTTCAAGGCCTACGCGCTAGACAAACTGCAGCCGACATACTTCCGCGAAGAGGCGCACGCGACGCATCGCCCGATTGGGCGCGCTGACTTGTCGGTGGCGC
>JBIICO010000053.1:0-17564 GCA_044238855.1 Caulobacter sp. | reverse complement strand
GAGGTTCCGCGACGAGGAACTGATGCACCGCGACATCGCCATCGAGGAAGGCGCGCGCCAGGCCCCGGCCTACCCGCTGCTCAACGCGGTGATCCAGGCCGGCTGTCGCGCGGCGATCCGGATCAGCGAGAAGATCTAGGAACTTCGCCCGCCGCGAAGGGTTGGCTTGGCTGGAGACCCAGCCATGTCTGATCCTGACCAAGTTCCCGACGTCGATCCCGCGCCGGCCTTCGACCCGACGCCCCCGGCGACCGACCCCGACCTGCCGACGGAGCCCGATACGGCCCCGCCGCTGGACCCGGAAGCGCCACCGACGGTGGCCTGACCTAGCGCAGCGCCATGTGGCTCCAGATCGCCCGCAGGGCGCGGAGCTGCTTCTCGGTCGTCTCGCGCAGGTCGTGGCGGACGCCGAGCTTCAGGCCGACGCGGTTGCCGCGCCGCCAGACCACTTCCGCGTCCCAGGCGACGCCTTCGCGGATCTGCACCAGATGCAGCTCGTTCGGCACCAGGTGCGGCGCGGAGGTCTCGATCATCGCGCCGTCGTCGCTGAGGTTTCGGATCACGCAGTCGAGCGTCTCGGTCGCGTCCTCGTTGGCGACCTTGCCGGCCAGCAGCGCGCGGTGACGCGGCGCGCCACGACGCTCGAGAGGGCGGGCTGACGGGGTGCTGTCCATCACGCCAGGTTACGCGGCCATCGTTGACAACCCGTTCTACTCCCTCACGTCCCGATTTTGGGGATTGCGCCTGTGAGTCCCGGGAACGGGCCTTCCGAGGCGTCGTTTCGTCTCCCGGTTATGAGTGCAAGGGTCGGGGAGATCGACATGAACGGCGAGAACAAGCCGCGTGAACTGCTGCGCCGAATGCGCGAGAACCCGGCGCCCTACGCTTGCCTCGCCATGGTCGTCCTCAGC
This sequence comes from Caulobacter sp., assembly GCA_044238855.1. Taxonomy (GTDB): domain Bacteria; phylum Pseudomonadota; class Alphaproteobacteria; order Caulobacterales; family Caulobacteraceae; genus Caulobacter. The sequence continues at coordinate 16,653 of JBIICO010000053.1, read as the reverse complement.
CTGCTGCTCATCGCCGCCACCCTGGCCGCGATCTGGCGCGCCTAAGCCTCCAGCTCGATGTCCCAGTAGAGGTAGTCCAGCCAGCTTTCGTGCAGGTGGCCGGGCGGGAAGCGGCGGCCGTGTTCCTGGAGCTCGTGCATCGAGGGCCGGCGCGCCTCGCGGAACGGTTTCATGCCGGCCTCGCGCGGGGTGCGGCCGCCCTTGCTGAGATTGCAGGGCGCGCAGGCGGTGACGATGTTCTCCCAGGTCGTGCGGCCGCCGCGTGAGCGCGGGATGACATGGTCGAAGGTCAGGTCGCTGGGCGAGTTGCAGTACTGGCAGGAGAAGCTGTCGCGCAGGAAGAGGTTGAACCGCGTGAAGGCCGGCGGCCGGTCCTGGGTGACATAGGACTTCAGCGACACCACGCTGGGCAGCCGCATCTCGAACGACGGGCTGTGGATCACCTTGTCGTAGCTGGAGACGACCTCGACGCGATCGAGAAACACCGCCTTGATCACCTCCTGCCACGGCCAGAGGGACAGCGGATAATAGCTGAGCGGACGATAGTCCGCGTTGAGCACCAGCGCGGGCCATCCCGACGGTGGCGCCTTAAGCACCTGCATCGGAAACCTCCCGGGCCATCCCAGCGATGGGGTACGCGACCGACCTGAAGACCGACCTCGACTTTCCGCATATTTCGAGGGATCGCCAATCATCCCCGAGCGCGACTCAGAGGATAGACCCGCTTTCGCGACGGCGCCACGACACGCGTGTCAAAGCTTTGGCAACGGACGCCGCGCGCGGGGCGGTGGCCGTTAGAGCGCGACCGTCACCAGGCCCCGGATGGCGTCGCCCAGGCCCGGCGCGGCCCAGTCCTGGTTGCCGAGCAGCACCACCACGTAGCCCTTGTCCACGTAGATCTCGAGCTGGCTGCTGACGCCGAGATACGAGCCTTCGTGGCCGACGATCCTGCCGGCGCCCGAGCCGGTGATCATGAAGCCCGCGCCGTATTCGTTGGGCAGGTTGCGGGTCCAGAGGTAGTCGCGGGAAGCCCTGGAGATCAGCCTGTCGTCGAGCAGACCCATGGCGAAGCGATGGATGTCTCCGACCGTCGAGTATCCGCCACCGGCGGGGACGCCGCGATAGAGGTAGCGCAGGGTATTCTCCCGCCAGCCGAGCGGCGCCGAGGCGTCGACGAAATAGCCCACGGCGACGTTGGGGACCGGGTCCTCCATCGACCAGGCGCCGGTGTCGTTCATGCCGAGCGGCCGGAAGATGTGGCGCTGGACGTAGTCGTAGTAGTCCTCGCCCGAGACCGCCTCGATCACCGCGCCGAGCAGGAGCATGCCGGTGTTGCTGTACTGGTAGCCCTCGCCCGGCTCGAATGAGGGCTTCTCGTCGTGGATCAGCGGCTTGTAGTCGGCCAGCTTGCGGAAGCGGGTCGGCGAGCTCTGACGGAATTCCGCGTTCAGGAAGCTGTCCAGCCCGCTGGTGTGGGTCAGCAGGTGGCGGATGGTGATCCGGTCGCTGACCTCCTTCGGCAGCCAGCTGTCGTCGAGATAGCGGCTGAGCGGATCGTCCAGCCCGATCCTGCCCGCCTCGACCAACTGCATCACCGAGACGGCGGTGAACATCTTGTCCATCGAGCCGAGGTTGATGCGGGTTTCGATCGTATTCTCCACGCCGTAGCGGCGGTTTGCCTGACCGCAGGCGCCGGTGGCGAGCACGTCGCGGCCCTTCGCGACCAGGAAGGCGCCGGAGAAGACGTTCGCACCGCATCCCTTCGCGGCGAGGGCGCGGGTCTCGGCGCCGACCTGCGCGGACGACAGCGCCGCTCCCGCCGGCGGCGCCCAATCCGGCGCGGGGCCGGGATCGAATTCGATGACCTTGAGCCCGTCGTTAAGATCGAGGTTCATCGTCACCCCGATCAGCGCCCCATAAAGCTTGCCGCGCAGCAGGGCGACCGCCGTGACGGGGTCCGTCATCCGGACCTCGATCAGCTCCACGCCGCCGAGCACCCGGTGCTGGTTGGCGAAATAGCCGGTGACCGCCGCGATCGGGATCGCTTCGACGATGACCTTGGTGGAGTGCTCGCGATGGAAGGCCTCGGCGGCGGCGGCGCCATCGGCGTTGACCGCGGCGACGTAGGCCCTGGCGTGGCCCATGACGACCGGCGGAACAGGCTCGGCGGCGGAGGCGGCGCTCGGAAGAGCGAACGCCAGCAGGGCGGCGAGCGCCAGCCCCAAGATACGCGAGAACGACATGAGCCCCCCCACTCACTGCACAGCAATTGAGCTTAGGGGCGCCGATCGCCCAAAGAAAAGGGGCGCCCAAGCGCCCCGAGTCTCTGCTGGCCGCCCGGCCCTTGCGGGCGCGGGCGGCTGGATCGAGCTAGAAACCGTCTTTACGCGCCGATGAACATCACACCGCCGGTCAGGGCCGCGCCCAGCACCAGCATGAAGGCGACCACCGAGCGGTCGAAGAAGCGTTCAAAAGCGATCAGGTTGGAAACCGACATGACACACATCCTTTAAGTTTGGACCCGATCTCCGGGCCCCCCGTTATTCCCCTCGGGGAGGAGGGGCTGTCCGATCTGGACGATGCTTAGATAACACCGATCTGAACGGCGTCAAGATCAATCTTTACGTCGTTAGGTTACAGATTTAGAGTGCGGACGATGAGAGAAGCTGCTGCTCCCGAAAACCGCCCCTATCACCATGGGGATCTGCGCCGCGCCCTGGTCGAGGCCGCGCGACGGATTCTGGAGAGCGACGGCCCGGGCGCGCTTTCGCTGCGCGCCGTCGCGCGGGAGGCCGGCGTCAGTCCGGCCGCGCCGTATCACCACTTCAAGGACAAGGGCGAGCTGCTCGACGCCGTGGCCCACGTCGGCTGGGAGCTGATGGGCGACATGATGCGCATCGCCCGCGACAACGCGCCGGACGCCCGCCATGCGATGACGGAGATCGGCGTCGCCTACGTCCAGTTCGCGCGCTCCCACCCGGCCTTGTACCGGGTGATGTACGACGCCTCGCGCGACAAGACCTCCCTGCCGGAAGGCATGAAGTCCGACGAGGACAGCGCCTACTGCATGGTCCAGGACGCCTTCCGCGCCGCCGCCGGTCCGGACGTGCCGGAGATCGACGTCGAGCTGGCCACCATCGCCGCCTGGTGCGCGGGCCACGGCCTGGCCGAGATGAGCGCCTTCCACCAGTTCGACGCGCTGAAGGACGCCGTCGGGGGCCAGGAGAACTTCCTGCGCGCGGTGCTCTCCCACATGGGCATGTTTCCGAGCCCGCACGGCGGCTGACGCACGGTCGAAGGGAACGGGCCGCCACAGGCAGCCGTTAGGCTCCCCGACCAGAGGAGCTACCCATGCTGATTTCCGACGTGATGACCGCCAGCCCGCAGACCGCCAAACCATCCGACACGGTGGCGGATGTGGCGAGGCGGATGAACGATGTCGACACCGGCGCCATCCCCGTGGTCGAGGACGGCAAGATCCGCGGCATCATCACCGACCGCGACATCGTCCTGCGCGTGGTCGGCGAACAACGCAGCTTCGACACGCCGGTCGAGGACGTGATGACCACCGACGTCCAGACCTGCCGCGAGGACGCCTCGATCGCCGATGTCATCTACCAGATGCAGGACAAGCAGGTCCGGCGGATCCTGATCGTCGACGGCTCCGAAAAGCTCACCGGCATCGTCTCGCTCGGCGACGTCGCCATCGAAGCTTCGGCCCGCAAGGCGGGCGCGGTTCTCGAAGACATCTCGGACGCGCCCGCCAACAACTGATGCGAAACGGCGCCCACTGGTCTAGACACGGCCAGTGAGCGCCTCCTTCGTCACCCGTTTCGCCCCCTCCCCGACGGGCCGCCTGCATCGCGGCCACGCGTTCTCGGCGCTGACCGCGCACGCGGCGGCGAGAGAGGCGGACGGACGCTTCCTGCTGCGTATCGAGGACATCGACGTCACGCGCAGCCGGCCCGAGTTCGAGGCCGCCATCGAGGAAGACCTTGCCTGGCTCGGCCTCGACTGGGAGCGCCCGGTGCGCCGGCAGTCCGAACACATGGCCGACTACGAGGCGGCGCTGGCGAAGCTGGAGGCGCGTGGCCTCGTCTATCGCTGCTTCCGCACCCGCAAGGACATCGCCCAGGCCGCGGCCAGTGCGCCCCACGGGCCGGAAGCCGCGCCGTTCCGCGGCGAGCCGCTGCATCCGCACGAGGAAGATCGCTTCCTCGAAGAAGGACGCCCCTTCGCCTGGCGGCTGTCGCTCGACGCGGCCCGCGACCAGATCGGCAATTTCCAGAAGCTGAGCTTCCGCGAGTACGGCGAGGGCCCCAAGGGCCAGCGGGGCCGCATCGTCGCACGGCCGGAGCTGGCCGGCGACGCGGTGCTGGCGCGCAAGGACGTCGGCGTCGCCTATCACCTCGCCGTCGCGGTCGATGACGCCAGGCAGAAGGTCAGCCACGTCATTCGCGGAAACGACCTGTTCGAGGCGACGCATATCCAGCGGCTGCTGCAGGCGCTGCTCGACCTGCCGACTCCGGCCTATGTCCATCACCGCCTGCTCCTCGACGCCCAGGGCCGCCGCTTCGCCAAGCGCGACAAGGCCGAGACCCTGAGCGAGATCCGGGCCAGCGGCGTTTCCGCCGCCGACCTTCGGGCCGAGCTCGGCTTCCCGGGATGACCGACGGCGAGGCCCCCGCGCCGGCCGCGCCGGCCGCGCCGACAGGTTCCCGCGCCGCCGCCCTGGCGGCGCTGGTGCTCGGCGCTTGCGCCATCGGCTTCGCGCCGATCTTCGTGCGGATGACCGAGACTGGTCCGGCCGCGGCCGGCTTCTGGCGGCTGTTCCTGGCGTTGCCGTTGCTGGCGCTGCTGATGATGCGCGACGGCAAGGGCGTGGCGACGCCGCCGGGCCGGATGATGCTGCTGGCGGGTGTGCTGTTCGCGCTCGACCTGTCGTTCTGGCACTACGGCGTGAAGCTGACCTCGGTCGCCAACGCCACGGTGCTGACCAACCTCTCGCCCGTGGTCGTGACGGTGGCGGCGTGGTTCCTGTTCCGCGAGCGACCGGCGAAGATCTTCGTCGCGGGCCTGGCGCTGGCGCTGGCCGGCGCGGCGACGATGGCCATGGCCGCCGACCACGGCCAGGCGATCAACGCCCCGCTCGGCGATGCGCTCTCGCTGGCCACGGCCGTCTGGTACGCGCTCTATTTCATCGCCATGCGCTCGGCGCGGCAGGGAGCCGGAGCATCGCGGGCGATGTTCTGGTCGACCCTGGTCAGCGCGCCGATCCTGCTCGCCGTCGCCTTCGCGTTCGGCGAACGGATCCTCCCCGGCAGCGGCGCCGGATGGGCCGCCTGCGTGGGACTGGCCGTGGTGCATGTGGCGGGACAGGGATCGATCGCCTGGGCGCTGGGCCGCCTGCCCGCCTCGATCGCGTCCGTGGTGGTCCTGGCCCAACCCGTGGTCGCGGCGGTCGCCGGCTGGATCCTGTTCAGCGAAGCCCTGACGCCGCTGCAGATCGCCGGCGGCGTATTGACCCTGGCCGGGGTGGTGATCGCCCAGCGGGCCAAGGTGCAGAAGGCCGATTAGGACGACATGGCGCGTTAAGCCTACGCGCCCGAGGCCCGCGCCCAGTAGCGGTAGCCGTAGGCAGTCCGGAAGCCGAGCTTCTCATACAGGGCGATGGCGCCGGTGTTTCCGGCCTCGACCTGGAGGTAGCTGCGCGTGGCGCCTTCGCGGGCGGCTGCTTCCAGCAACGCCGAGACGATCCGTTCCGCGAGGCCCCGCCGGCGATAGTCGGGCGAGGTGCGCATGACGGAGACGCCGCCCCATTCGCCGTCGACCGCCACCGCGCCGCAGGCCACCGCGCGGCCGTCCAGTTCGATACGGGCGAAACGGATCGGCTGCGCGATCCGGCGCAGGGTGGCCAGCCGTTCCTCGGCGTCCGCCCTGTCGCGGTAGAGGGTCTCGAACAGGATCGACTGGAAGGCGTCGCTCGGCTGGTCTTCCAGGATCACGCCGTCCAGCGCGCCGCCGACCGGGCCGACCATCACCTGCGTCTCGGTGTTGGCGGAGAAGCCGCTGGCGCGCAGGAAGGGCTCGACGTCCGGCGGCGTCGCGCCGTCGGTGGTCTTGAACTTCGTCGGCAGGCCGTGACCGGCATACCACTCGTCGGCCACCTGCACCGCCTCGTCGAGCGGCCGGTCCGCCGGCTCCAGCGCCCAGCAGGTGTTGGCCCGGCCCGTGTGACCGGTCGAGGCGTACAGCCGCCAGCCGCCGATCCGGTCCCGGTGCAGCGACGGCCAGGCCCGGGCCGACACGTCTTCCAGCGCGACGACGTCCACGGTCATTCGTTCAGCAGGGCCTCGACCAGCTGGCGAGCCTCGGGGCTGTTCCAGTCCGCCTCGCCGGCCAGACGGGCGCGTTCCTGGCCCCTCTTGTCGAAGACGATGGTGGTCGGGAAGCCGGCGGCGCGGGGCGTCAGGCCGAACGCGAGCTTGTAGCCCGGGTCGCGATACAGCTTCAGGGGCGCGTTCTTCGCGATGTCCGAGCGGGCCAGGTTCAGGTCCGAGTCGCGGTCGACGCTGACGGCGACGACGTCGAGCGGCGCGGTCAGGTAGGCGCCCTGAAGCTTCGCCAGCGTCGGCATCTCGATCTTGCAGGGCGCGCACCAGGTCGCCCACAGGTTCAGCACCACCACGCGTCCCTTGAAGTCCGCGATGGAGACCGTCTTGCCGTCCGCGTCGGTGAAGGTCTGGGTCGGCGCGGGGCGCGGCGTGGCGGGCACGTCGAGCTTGGCCAGTTCGCCGCGTTTGAAATCGCGCAGGTCCGCGGCTTCCTTGGGTTTGAACGAAGCGCTGGCGATGACGTATAGAACCGCCGCGACGCCGATGAGGGCGAAGCACCCGATGGCCCACTTCAGCAGATCGGGCCTGCGTTTCTCCGGCTGGACTTCGCTCATATGACTGACAAACCCTCCGACAAGTCCAACCAGGGCCAGGCGATGTGGGGCGGACGCTTCTCCGCCCAGCCGGCCGCTCTGATGCAGGCGATCAACGTCTCGATCGGCTTCGACAAACGCCTCTGGGCGCAGGACATCGCCGGTTCGAAGGCCCACGCCGCCATGCTGGCGAAGGCCGGGGTCATCAATAGCGCCGACGAAGCCGAAATCCAGCGCGGACTGGACGCCATCAAGGGCGAGATCGAGGCCGGCGCCTTCCCGTTCCGCGAGGAATACGAAGACATCCACATGAATGTCGAGGCGCGGCTGCGCGAGCTGATCGGTCCGGTGGCCGGCCGGTTGCACACCGCCCGCTCGCGCAACGACCAGGTGGCGCTGGACTTCCGCCTGTGGGTCCGCGACGCCGCCGACCGCACGGCCGGCCAGATTCAGGACCTGCAGCGCGCCCTGGTCGCCAAGGCCGAGGCCCATGCCGCGACCCTGATGCCGGGCTTCACCCATCTGCAGCCGGCCCAGCCGGTGACCTTCGGCCACCACCTGATGGCCTATGTCGAGATGTTCGGCCGCGACGCCTCGCGGTTCCGCGACGCCCGCGCCCGGATGAACGAGTGCCCGCTGGGCGCCGCCGCCCTGGCCGGCAGCCCCTTCCCCATCGACCGCGAGATGACGGCCAGGGCGCTGGGCTTCGACCGGCCGACCGCCAACTCGCTGGACAGCGTCTCGTCGCGCGACTTCGCGCTGGAGGCCCTGTCGGCGGCGAGCATCTGCGCCGTGCACCTGTCGCGGCTGGCCGAGGAGATCGTGGTGTGGATGACGCCGCAGTTCGGCTTCATCAAGCTGAGCGACGCCTTCACCACCGGCAGTTCGATCATGCCCCAGAAGAAGAACCCGGACGCCGCCGAGCTGATCCGGGCCAAGGTCGGTCGCATCCTGGGCTCGCTGACCACCCTGACCGTGGTCATGAAGGGCCTGCCGCTGGCCTATTCGAAGGACATGCAGGAGGACAAGGTCCCGACCTTCGAGGCCTTCGACGCCCTTGAGCTGAGTCTGCTGGCCATGACCGGCATGATTCTGGACCTCGAGCCCAACGTGGAGCGGATGGGCGCCGCCGCCGGCGCGGGCTTCTCCACCGCCACCGACCTGGCCGACTGGCTGGTGCGCGAGCTGGATCTGCCGTTCCGCGACGCCCACCACGTGACCGGCGCGGCCGTGAAGCGGGCCGAGCAGCTGGGCGTCGATCTGTCCGACCTGCCACTGGCCGAACTGCAAGCGCTCAATCAGGGCATCGGCGAGGACGTTTTCCGGGTGCTGACCCCTGCCGCTTCGGCCGGGAGCCGCGTAAGCTATGGCGGAACGGCCCCGGACGGCGTCCGGGCCCAGGTCAAGCGCTGGAAGGACCGCCTGTGATGAAAGCCCGTCAACTGCTTCCCGTCTCGCTTCTGCTGGCGGGCCTTGCTCTGGCCGGCTGCGGCTCGCTGGGCGATCTTGAGCGTCCCGCCCCGTCGGACCCGGCCAAGCGGGCCGCCTGGGAAGCCGAGCAGCGCGCCGCCGCCGCCCGCGGCAACAAGGCCTCGAACCCGAAGTCCGACGAAGAGCTGATGGATCCCGCCACCAGCCGGGGCAACACCCGTGAGTCCCCGATCGGCGGCGGCCCCAGCGATCCCTTCGCCGGCCCAGGCTCCGATCCCCGCTAGACCAGAGAAGAACCTAACAGCGTGAACCACTTCGAGGTCCGGGGCGGCGAGCTCCACTGCGAGAACGTCCCTCTTTCCCGGATCGCGGCCGAGGTCGGCACGCCGGTCTACGTCTATTCCCGCGCCACCTTCGAGCGGCACTTCACGGTGTTCCGTGACGCGCTGGTCGACGCCGGCGTGGTCGATCCGCTGGTCGCCTATGCGGTCAAGGCCAACAGCAACGTCTCGGTGCTGAAGCTGCTGGGCGCGCTGGGCGCCGGGGCGGACACGGTCTCCGAAGGCGAGATCCGGCGGGCGCTGGCGGCGGGCATCCCGGGCGAGCGCATCGTCTTTTCCGGCGTCGGCAAGACGCGTGGCGAGATCGCCTTCGCCCTGAAGGCCGGCGTTTCGGAAATCAACGTCGAGTCCGAGCCGGAGATGAAGCTGATCGGCGAGGTGGCCGGCGAGCTTGGTCTGCGCGCGCCGATCGTGTTCCGCGTGAACCCCGACGTGGCCGCCGGCGGCCACGCCAAGATCGCCACCGGCAAGGCCGAGAACAAGTTCGGCGTCTCGTTCGCCGAGGCGGCGCGGCTATACGCCAACGCCAGCAACCACCCGCATCTGAGCCCGCTGGGCGTGGCCTGTCATATCGGCAGCCAGATCACCAACCTGGCTCCGTTCGAGGCCGCCTTCCGCAAGATGGTTGGCCTGGTCGAGAGCCTGCGCGCCGAGGGTATGAGCGTCGAACGCCTCGACCTCGGCGGCGGCCTGGGCGTGCCCTACTTCGACCAGCCCGAGCCCGCCTCGCCCGCCGACTACGCGGCGATGGTCGCCGAGGTGACCCGCGACCTGAAGGACGTGCGCCTGGCCTTCGAGCCCGGCCGGGTGATCGCCGCCAACGCGGGCGTGCTGCTGGCCAGCGTCGTGCACCTGCACGAGCGCCCGGAGGGCAAGCGCTTCCTGGTCCTCGACGCGGCGATGAATGACCTGATCCGTCCGGCCATGTACGACGCCTTCCACGACATCCGGCCGGTGAAGGCTAACGACGCCGAGCCCGTGCCCGTCGATGTCGTCGGACCGGTCTGCGAGACCGGCGACACCTTCACCCGCGACCGGCTTCTGCCGCCGCTGGGCGCGGGCGAGGTCATCGCCTTCATGAGCGCCGGCGCATACGGCGCGGCCATGGCCAGCGAGTACAACAGCCGCCCGCTCGTGCCCGAGGTGCTGGTCGACGGCGACCGCTATGCCGTGATCCGCAAGCGGCCGAGCTACGAGGAAATGCTGGCGGACGAAGCCGTCGGAGAGTGGCGCTGAGTCAGCCTCCCGTGGTTGGAGAGGAAAACGCCTACTCCCACCAGGGATAGCCGTTCGGCATGTCCGTAGACACCTTGCCCGGGAAGTTCGGCTTGCGCTTTTCGAGGAAGGCCGCGACGCCCTCCTTCACGTCCGGCGAGGCGCCCATGGCCATGGCGAGCGGGCCGTCGACGCCGAGCACCTTCAGCGGTTCGGGCTCGCCGACGAAGCGCCAGAACAGTTGGCGGGTGACGGCGATCGAGATGGAGGACGTCTCCTGGGCGATCTCGCGGGCGATCTCCAGCGCCCGGGGGAGCAGCTCTTCCGGCTCCACCACCTCGCTGACCAGACCGCCGGCCAGAGCCTCGTCCGGTCCGAACACGCGGCCCGAGTAGCACCAGCGCAGCGCCTGCGGCAGGCCGACCAGCCGGGGCAGGAACCAGGCCGCCCCGGCCTCGGGCGCGAGGCCCCGGCGGGCGAAGACGAAGCCGATCTTGGCCTTGGTCGAGGCGATGCGGATGTCCATCGGCAGGGTCATGGTGATGCCCACCCCGACCGCGCCGCCGTTGATCGCCGCGATCGACGGCTTGCGGCAGTTGAAGATCGCCTCGGTGAAGCCGCCCGTCGGCGCGCCGGTCTTCGGCCGCCCCTCGCCGAACAGCTTGGCTCCCTCGCCGCCGAACGCGTCGCTGCCGGCCGACATGTCCGCCCCGGCGCAGAAGCCGCGACCGGCGCCGGTGACCACGACGACGCGCACCGCGTCGTCCTCGTCCGCCTCGACGAAGGCCTGCGCCAGCTCCGCGCCCATGCGCGCCGTGTAGGCGTTCAGGGCCTCCGGCCGGTTCAGGGTGAGCGTGAGAACACCGTCCTCCAGCGACGTCAGAATGGTCTCGTAGGCCATGCCGCTTCCTCCAGCACGCCGGTCTTCCGCCGGTCGGGAGGGAGCCTGTCAGGCCGCGCGGGGCGACGACAAGTATGACGTGGCGTCAGGGCGTCCCGGCTCCGCTCGCCTCTTGCCCCTCATCCTCGCGGCGAGGGAGAGGGCAACCATTACGCGTGGCCGTGAAAAAGATACTGGACTTTATGTCTGTTATTTTTTACATCATGACCAACTTACACGACACGTTCTGAAGAAAGCCGGCCATGTCCTTCCGTGAAAAGACCGCTTGGGTCTCGCTGCTCGCCACCGCCGGTGTGTGGGGCGTCTATTTCTGGCGACTGTGGCCCGACCTGCAGGACCGCTCGCTGGGCGCCGGCTCCGTCGGCCTGTTCATCACCGGCGTCGTGGTGCTGACCATTATCCAGATCATCGTCGCCATTGTGCTCGCGTTGTCGTCGGGCAAGTCGGCCGACGCGCCGATGGACGAACGCGAGCAACTGATCGACCTGAAGGGCAACCGCGCCGGCTTCTACGCCCTGAACGGCGCCTGCTTCTGCGCCTCCGCGCTGTGGCTGATCGGAGCCAGCCCGCTGTTCATGGCCAACGCCATCCTGGCGGCGATGGTCGTGGGCGAGGTCGTCCGGTCCGGCTTCGTGATCGTCGGCTATCGTCGGGGCCGCTGACTTGGCCTCCCCGCCCCCGATCGCCAACCAGATCCGCCGCCTGCGCTTCGACCACGGCGAGATGACCCAGCAGGCCCTCGCCGACGCCATCGGCATGACCCGCCAGACAATCGTCGCCATCGAGCAGGGCAAGTACTCGCCCTCGCTCGAAGCGGCGTTCCGGATATCCCGCGTGTTCGGCGTGGGGGTGGAGGACGTGTTCCAGTGGGGCGGGTGATCGGCGCTCTGCATCATGCCGAGCAGAGCAAGGCCGGCCCGGTCGAGGGGGATAAGTCCGGTTAGTCCATCGCCCCGATGAACGGGATGCCGCGCATGCCGCCCGCCACGTCCATGCCGTAGCCGACCAGGAAACGCGACGGGGCCTCCCAGGCGACGAAGTCCGGCTGGATAGCGCGTTCGGTGGGCCAGGGCTTGCGGGCGAAGACGGCGGTGAGAACCTCCGAGGCGCCGGCGTCCTTGACCAGGCGGGCCGCCTCGCTGAGCGACAGGCCGGTGTCGAACACGTCGTCGACGATCAGCGCCTTGCGGTTCAGGACCGGGCGCTGCAGGTCGGCGCGGACCTCGCAGCGGCCGTAGCTGGCGCGCTCGTCGCGGTAGGACGACAGCCACAGGGCGTCGAAGCGGGTCAGGCGGCCGAGACGCGCCAAGGCCCGGGTCAGGTCGGCGGCGAACCAGATGCCGCCCGTCAGCAGGCAGACCATCACCGTCTCGTCGTCGATGACCGGGGCGATCCGCCCGGCGAGCGCCGCCACCCGCGCGGCGACCTCCTCTTCGGAAATCAGCACGGTGGGCTGGGCGGTTTCGGCCATCAGTGGGCGTCCTGGGTCTCGGGAGCGTGGTTGTCCGGCGCGGCGCCGTGGCCCTCGGCCACCGCTTCGGCCTCGACCGGCGGCAGCGGCTCGGGATCGGCCAGGCCGCGAAGCTCGACCTTCTTGGGCTCCGGCGCCTTGGTCGCGGCGGCCTTCTCGCCCTTCGCGCCCTTGGTCAGGTCGAAGGTCACCTCCAGCGCCACCGACGTCGTCGGCGGGTCCAGCATGGCCAGGGCGAAGTGGCGGGTCTCGCCCGGCGGGATGACCGGATCGGCCGGCGCGGCCAGCTTCACCATCACCACCTTGCCGTTGCGGTTCAGCAGGCTGAGGCGAAGCGGGGGGGCCTGCACCGGCTTGTCGCCGACGTTGCGCATGACGCCCGACACCGCCAGCGCGGCATGGCCGTCCTGCAGCGCAGCCTCGGCGCGGACATCCTCGATCTCCAGCCCGACGCGGTTCACGTCCAGGCCCACGGCGGCATAGGCGCTGGCGGTCTTCGGCCAGATGTCGACCACCGAGCCGCGGAACACGAAGGCCCCGGCCCCGATCGCCACCACGGCGACCGCCATGCCGGCCCAGATCACGCCGGCGGTCGCCGCCTCGCGCACACGGCGCTCGTTGGTCGCCTTCTGCCGGAAGACCTTGGGAAGCTCCTCGCCCGGCAGCTCGCTGACCGGCAGATCCTCGACCTTCGGATCGCGCGCGGCGGCGCCGGCTTCAGGATCGACGAAGAGTTCGAGATCGTCCTGACCGTAGGCGGTCCAGCGGTTGCCACAGGACGAGCAGCGCACGGTCCGGCCAGATGCCGAGACCTTCTCGTCCGGCACGAAATACCGGGTGGCGCACTCGGGACAGGTCAGTATCATGCCAGCGAATCGGACGCTCCCGCTCCCTCCTCCCGAGGTCGCCGATTTCGGCTCCCATGTCCAGAATCCAAGACGCCGTTATCCCCGGCGAAGCTCTCGCCGGACCCATTTTGCGCTTCGACGGCGTGGGGATGCGGTATGGCCGCGCCCCCGAGGTGCTGAAGGACATTTCCTTCGACCTGCCGCAGGGCAGCTTCCATTTCCTGACCGGCGCTTCCGGCGCGGGCAAGAGCAGCCTGCTGAAGCTGATCTATCTGGCCGAGCGGCAGTCGCGGGGCGTGATCGAGCTGTTCGGCCGCGACGTGGAGGCCATCCATCCGGCCGACCGGCCGTTCCTGCGCCGCCGCATCGGGGTCGTGTTCCAGGAGTTCCGTCTGCTCGACCACCTGTCGGCGTTCGACAACGTGGCGCTGCCGCTGCGCATCGCCGGCGGAAAGCCCGAACTGTACCGCACCGACATCGCCGAGCTGCTGACATGGGTCGGCCTCAAGGACCGCATGCACGCCCTGCCCCCGACCCTGTCCGGCGGTGAGAAGCAGCGGCTGGCGATCGCCCGCGCGGTCGTGAACCGGCCCGACATCCTGCTGGCCGACGAGCCGACCGGCAACGTCGACGACGCCCACGCCCTGCGCATCCTGAAACTGTTCGTCGAGCTGAACCGGCTGGGCACCACGGTGCTGATCGCCAGCCACGACGAGGACCTGGTCGCGCGCTCCGGCCAGCCGGTGCTGCACCTGACCGGCGGCCGGCTGCAGATCTATGGCCGGGGCGCGCCGGCGCCGGCCCCCGTGCTGCGAGGGTTCGAGGAATGAGTTCGTTCTTCGAGGTCAGCCGCTGGAAGCCCGCGCCGCTGCTGCCGCGCAAGGACCCGCGCGACGGGTCGCTGGTGTTCGTCGTCGCCGTGCTCTGCTTCCTGGCCTGCCTGACCGCCATCGGGGCTCTGGCCGCCGACCGCGCCGCGCGGGGCTGGACCAGCCAGCTGACCGAAAGCGCCACCGTCGTCGTCCGGGCGTCCGGCGGCGAGACCCCCGACGCCGCCGCGGGACGCGCGGCCGAGGCGCTCGCCGGGGTGAAGGGCGTGACCGAGGCCCGCGCGCTGGAGAAGGCCAAGGCCGAGGCGTTGCTGGAGCCGTGGCTGGGCCGCGAGGCGCTGCTCGACGACCTGCCGATTCCGAGGCTGGTGGCCGTCGACCTCGATCCCAGGACGCCGGCCACCGCCCTGGCGCTGGACAAGGCGCTGGACGCGGCCGGCATCGACGCCACCGTCGACGACCACAGCCAGTGGATCGGCGACATCGAGCGCTCGGCCAGCATCGCCCGCTGGGCGGCGCTGGGTGTGTTCGTGCTGATCGCCTCGGCGGCCGCGGCGGTGATCGGCTTCGCTACCCGCGCGGCCATGGCTGCCCACCGCGAGACCATCGAGGTCCTGCACCTGTCCGGGGCGCAGGCAAAGTTCGTCGTCAGCCTGTTCCAGACCCGTTTCGCCAAGGCCGCCGCGCTGGCGGGCTTGTTCGGCGCCCTCGGGGCGGCCAGTATCGGGGCGCTGGCCAGACTGGCCGGCGGGGGAATGGGGCTGACCCCGGTGTTGCCGGTGGCGTGGCTGGATCTGTTGGCGGTCGCGCCGACGCCGCTGCTCGCGGCGCTGGTCGCCGCCATCGCCGCGCGCATCGCAGCCCGAGGGCTGATCGGAGAAATGGCTTGAGGACGCTGGCGGCCATCCTCGTCGTGGTGTTGATCTGGGGCTTCGGCCTGCTGGCGTTCGCCCAGCGGGTCGAGCGCTCGACGCCGCCGCCCGAGCCGCCGCTGGCCGACGCCGTGGTCGCGCTGACCGGCGCGTCCGACCTGCGCCTGGAAGCCGCCGCGCGCCTGCTGGAACGCGGCAAGGGCAAGCGCCTGCTGATCTCCGGCGTCAACCGCGAGGCCAGCCGCGAGGACATCCTGACCGTCACCCGCGCGGTGAAGCCGATCTACGACTGCTGCGTCGACCTGGGCTACACGGCCGCCGACACCATCGGCAACGCCGAGGAGATCGCCGACTGGGCCAAGGCCAAGGGCTACACCCGGCTGATCGTCGTCACCTCCGACTACCACATGCCGCGTTCGATCCTGGAGATCCGCGCGGCCATGCCCGAGGCGACCCTGATCGAGTACCCCGTCGTCACCGGCCCCGTCGACGTGCGCAACTGGTACCGCAAGGGCGGCGATGCGCGGCGGCTGACGCTGGAGTATTGCAAGTACCTGGCGATTCTGGCGCGGGAGGCCTTCCTGTCGCTGGGTCCCAAGGACGGCGAGCCCGAGGGCGCGCCGCAAGCGCCCTCGGCCCAGCCGAAAACCTGAGGAACAGACTTCTTGATCTGGGTTCGGTCTCTGACCTTCACCGCCGCCTTCTATCTCGTCTCCACGATCTCGGCCCTGGTGATGATCCCTCTGTACGCCCTGCCCCGGCGCGCGCTGATGGGCGCCTTCCGCGTCTGGGGCAAGACGGTGACCTGGCTGCTGCGGGTGATCTGCGGCATCAAGGTCGAGGTGCGCGGGCGCGAGCACATGCCGACCGGGCCAGCGCTGATCGCGGCCAAGCACCAGTGCATGTTCGACATCTTCGGCAGCTTCGCCTTCCTGCCCGACTCCTGCTTCGTGACGAAGAAGGAGCTGATGATCATCCCGCTGTTCGGCTGGTACGCGATGAAAGCCCGGATGATCGTCGTCGACCGCGGCGGGCACGCAACCGCGCTGCGCAAGCTGGTCGCCGACGCGCGTGACCGCTTCAACAGCGGCCGCCAGGTGGTGATCTTCGCCGAAGGCACCCGCAAGGCCCCGGGCGAGGCGCCCGACTACAAGCCCGGCATCGCCGGCATCTACCGCGACCTGGGCGACATGCCGGTCACGCCGCTGGCCCTGAACACCGGCGTCCACTGGCCCGCCCACGGCTTCCTGCGCTACCCGGGCACCATCGTGTTCGAGTTCCTGCCTCCGATCCCCGCCGGCCTGAAGCGCGGCGAGTTCATGCGTGAACTGGAAACCCGCATCGAGACCGCCTCCAACGCCCTGGTCGCCGAGGGCGTCTAGACCGCCGACAAAGGAAGGCCGTCGGGGCGGAGGGTCCCGACGGCCTCAAGGCACGGCACACAACGCTACTCAGGACGACGTGAAACTCAGGCGGCGATCCTGACCGCCTCGGCGGGCGTCAGGCGGTCGACCACGAGGCGGCTGATCATGCGACCCTCCATCGGGATGATGGCGTCGACGAACCGCTTGTCGTCGCCCTCGAAGGTCGGCGGCTCCTGAGGGAGGGCCGCGTCGATGGTGAAGGTCTCCTGCACCCCGTCGACCAGCAGCCCGGCGCAGCGGCCGGCCTCCTGGACCACCACGATCACATGTCGCGAGGACGGCTCGGTGACGCCCAGGCCCAGGCGGGCCCGGAGGTCGATCACCGGCATGATCGTGCCGCGCAGGTTGATGACGCCGCTGATGTAGTCCGGCGACTGCGGCAGCGGGGTGGC
>JBIICO010000052.1:0-17603 GCA_044238855.1 Caulobacter sp. | reverse complement strand
CGGAGGTGGATACGGCTCATCTCAAGACGCTCGGACAACGGCTCAGGCAGCGGCGGCGCTCGCTGTCGCTCAGCCAGGAGGAACTCGGGCACCGGTCGGGCGTCGACCGGTCCTACATCAGCGGGCTGGAGCGCGGGGTGCGCAACCCCACCTTCAGCATCCTGTCGCAGCTGGCGGACGCGATGGGCTGCGGCCTGACCGACCTGTTCCGGGACATGGACAGCGGCGGCGATGCGGCCGGCGGCGCCGGCGGCGCGGGGGGCGGCGACTTCGACGGGACGGGCCTGGCGGAGTCGCTGCGCCACCTCTGGCGGGCGGAGGGCGAATGAGCGTCGACACCGCCGCCGTCGACCGGCATCTGGGCGAGGCCATCCGCCTGCGCCGGCGCGCCCTGGGCCTCAGCCAGCAGGCGCTGGCCCAGCGGATCGGCATCAGCTTCCAGCAGGTGCAGAAGTACGAGAGCGGGGCCAACCGGATCAGCGCCTCGACCCTCTACGTCACCGCCAGGGCCCTGGGCCTGGCGCCCGGCGCCTTCTTCGTCGGGCTGGACGCGGGCGAGGACGCGGCCGCCAACGGGATCGGCGTCGGCGACGTGGAGGATCTGGTCCGCGACATGCTGGCCGAGCCGGGCGGCCCGCGCATGGCCGCCGCCTGGCTGGCCGCGCCCAGCGCCGCGGTGCGCGCCGACCTTCTGGGCGTCGCCAGCGCGGTCGCCCGGCCGTCCCGCCGGTGACGGCGCGGGCTAGGCCGGAGGCCTGGCCGGCCCCGCGAACAGCCTGCGCCGCACCGCCTTGACCAGCCGCCAGATCAGCCAGAGCAGCAGGACCAGGACCAGCGGCACGAGCAGCGGCGCGGCCAGCGCCAGCAGGGTCGTGGCGAAGGCCAGCAGGTCTTCGACGACCGACACCACGGGGTTGGCGAGGCCGCCGGTCGTCGCCGTGCTGGCGACCCGCGTCCCGCTCTGCGCGGCGTGGAAGGCCAGGGCCGTGGGAGCGCCGATGATGACCCCGGCCACCGCCGCGATGACCGGATCGACGCCGGCGAACACCGAGCTCGCCGCCAGCACCGCCGCCAGCGGCCGCGTGACCGTCCCGACGGCCGACAGGGCGTGGTCCAGGAACGGAACCTTGTCCGCCGCCAGCTCGATCGCCGTGGCCAGCCCCAGCGCGATCAGCGCCGCGTCGGAGCCGAGCCACTCGGCCTTGTCGTTCAGGTCGATGCCGAACAGCTGGAACCGCGCCGCGATGCTCAGGAGCAGCAGCGGCAGGAAGGCGCGCAGCCCCGTGGCCGCCGCCAGCCCGAGGCCCAGCAGCGCCGGCAGCACCCAGGTCTGGATGAGCTCGGTCGGCATGACGGGGGCAGCAGATACCGGCCGCGCGCGGCTGGCAAGCATCCCGCGTGGCGCGAAGTCGCCGGTGGACGCGGCTCGCGTAACGCCGGTAGGCTGCCGGGCGTCGGGGCTGACACGGAACGGGAGACGCGGATGAAGCGTGGAACGAGGATGGCCGCCACGGCGGCGACGATGGCGGGCCTGGCGGCGCTGGCCCTGGCGGGCTGCTCGCGCAACGAGAAGGCGGCGGACGAAGCCACCGCCTCGGGCGGCGGGTCGGTGACCTCGACCATCGAGGCGCCCGGCGACATGCCCCGGCCGATCCCCGGCAAGTGGAAGATCACCTCCACGCAGGCCGGCCTGCCGCGGCCGATCGTCATCGAGACCTGCTTCACGCCCGAGATGGTTTCCGGAGACGCCTGGGCCACGGGTCAGCGCCCGCCGGACTTCAAATGCTCCGAGGAGAGCCACCGGCGCGACGGCGCGGCGGTCGTGGCCCACTCGGTCTGCGAGTTCATGGGCGCCACGCACACCACCGACATCCGCTTCGAGGGCGACTTCAGGAAGCGCTACACGATGGAGATGACCTCGACGACCCAGCCGGCCCCGCCGGGCATGACCAATCCGTCGAAGACCTCGGCGGTGGTTGAACGGGTGGGGGACTGCTGAGCCCGGTTGACTCGGGCCTGCGGCATACTCCACCTTCGAAAACATGTGGCGACGCCAAGATCGCCTGCGCATGGGAGGATGCCGGATGACCGAGGCCGTCGCGCCAGGGGGCGTTGTCGTGGGTGGCGCATCGGACGGGGCCAAGGCGCCGCCCGCCGCCATCGGACCCCGCCCCCCGATCACCCTCGGGGTGAAGGCCCTCTACGGCTTCGGTTCCATCGCCTTCGGGATCAAGGACAACGGGTTCCGGGTCTTCCTGCTGCTGTTCTACAATCAGGTCGTCGGCCTGCCGGCGGTGACGGTCGGGATCGCCATCGGCATCGCCACCTTCCTCGACTGCCTGATCGACCCGTTCGTGGGCCGGATGTCGGACAATTTCCGCAGCAAATGGGGACGCCGGCACCCCTTCATGTACGCCTCGGCGATTCCGGTGGCGCTGTCGTTCCTGCTGCTGTGGAACCCGCCGACCGGCTGGAGCGACACGGCCCTGATCATCTACCTGGCCGTCGTCGTCGTCGTGGTGCGCACCTTCATCGTGCTCTACGAGATTCCGTCCTCGGCCATGGCCGCCGAGCTTACGCGGGACTACGCCGAGCGCTCGTCGATCCTGGGCTGGCGCTACTTCTTCGCCTGGTGGGGCGGCCTGACCCTGACCGTGATCATGTTCTGGTTCTTCCTGCGCCCGACCGCGGAGTACCCGGACGGCCAGCTCAATCGCGACGGCTACGCGCTCTACGGCTACGTGGCGGCTGTGCTGATGTTCGTGTCGATCCTGGTGTCTGCGATCGGCACCCACCGCTTCATCCCCTGGTTGCCGCAGCCCGGCCCGAAGGTCGTGCGTCCCGCCTCGGCGGCGCTGAAGGAAGTCCTGCAGACCCTGGCCATACGGCCGTTCCTGACCATCGCCGCCGTCGGCCTGCTGGCCGCCGTGGCCCAGGGCGTCAGTTTCTCGCTGGCCTTCTACTTCTCGACCTACTTCTGGGAGCTCAATTCGTTCTGGACCGGCGTGCTGGTGCTGGACAGCTACATCTCCTCGGCCGTCGCGCTGGCCGCAGCGCCCATGCTGACCAAGCGCTCGGGCAAGAAGGCCGCCGGCGGGCTGCTGCTGCTCGCCTCGGTGCTGATCGGCTTCCTGCCGCTGCTGCTGCGCGTGATGGGCTGGTTCCCCGGCAACGAGGACATGATCGGCAAGGGCCCGGTGCCGCAGATCGTGCCCTGGCTATTTATCGACGGCGTTGTGCGCGGCATCCTGGGCATCACCGCGGCGATCCTGATCACCTCGATGCTGGCCGATGTGGTCGAATACAGCGAGGCCCGGACCGGCCGTCGTTCGGAGGGCCTGTTCTTTGCCTTCACCAGCCTGATCCAGAAGGCGGTCGGCGGCATCGGCGTCATCGTCGCCAGCACCTTGCTGGCCGTTGTCCAGTTCCCTGACAACGCCAAGCCCGGCCAGGTGCCCGAGGAGACGCTGACCAACCTGGCGCTGATCTACATGCCGACCCTGATCATCCTCTACGGTCTCGC
The DNA here is from genome assembly GCA_044238855.1 of Caulobacter sp. Classification (GTDB taxonomy): domain Bacteria; phylum Pseudomonadota; class Alphaproteobacteria; order Caulobacterales; family Caulobacteraceae; genus Caulobacter. Next base: position 14,080 of record JBIICO010000052.1, on the reverse strand, counting down.
CGTGGCGGTGATGCAGGCCTACAACATCACCCGACAGAGCCACGAGGAGACGCTCCGCGGCCTGGCCGCCAAGGCCCAGGCGGCGGAGGACGCCTCGCTCAGCCAGGTGCCGTAGCTAGCCGGCGATCTCGGTGAGGGCGCTGTAGACCAGCGTCCTCAGTTCGCGCCGGACCGGATAGGCCGACGAGGGCAGCAGCTGGGTCATGAACACCACGGTCAGGTCCTCGGCCGGGTCGACCCAGAAGAAGGTGCTGGCCGCGCCGCCCCAGAAGAAGTCGCCGGCGCTGCCCGGGATCAGGGTCTTGGCCGGCTCGACCGTCACCCCGAAGCCCAGGCCGAAGCCGACGCCGGCGTAGGTCGCCTCACTGAACAGCGACCTGGACATCTGCGTCAGGTCCTTCCCGTCCGGCAGATGGTTGGCGGTCATCAGCTTCATGGTCTTGGGCCCGAGCAGCCGCGCGCCATCCAGTTCGCCGCCGTTCAACAGCATGCGGGCGAAGCGCATGTAGTCGGCCGCCGTGCTGACCAGTCCGCCGCCGCCCGACGGGAAGTCGGTGGGAGCGAGGTACGGGCTGGTCTCCGGATCGTCCTGCAGGGCGGGCAGGCCCGGCTTCACCGCCTTGGACCCCAGCACGCCGGCGGCGTAGCAGGCCGTCAGCCGATGCTTCTTCTCAGCCGGCACGACGAAGCCGGTGTCGACCATGCCCAGCGGCCCGAAGATGTTCTCCTCGAGCCAGGTCGCGAACGGCACGCCGCTGATCTTCTCGACCAGGTAGCCGAGCACGTCGGTGCTGACGGAGTAGTTCCAGGCGTCGCCCGGCGAGAAGACGAGCGGGATCCTGGCCAGCTTCTCGATGAACTCCTGCAGCGTGCCGAAGCGCAGGTCCTCGGCCACCTTCAGCTTGCGATAGGCGGCGTCGACGTTGCCCTGCATCTGGAAGCCGTAGGTCAGGCCCGACGTGTGGCGCAGCAGATCGACCATCAGCATCGGCCGCGACGGCGGTGTGCCGGCCCAGCCCGCGTCGGTGCCCGCGGCGAACACGGTGAGACCGGCCCACTCCGGGATGAATTTGGCCACCGGATCGTCCAGCGACACCAGGCCCTGCTCGACCAGCATCATGAAGGCCACCGAGGTGACCGGCTTGGTCATCGAGTAGATGCGGAAGATCGCGTCGCTCTCGAGGGGCCGGTCGCGCTCGCGGTCGGCCAGACCGAGCGTCGCGTCCAGCGCCAGCTTGCCGCGCCGCCAGACCTGCACCTGGGCGCAGGGCAGCTTGCCGGTCTGGATGTAGCATTCGTCCAGGAAAGGCGCGATCCGCCCCAGGCGCTCCGATGACAGTCCGATGGCTTCCGGCTTGGTCATGGCTTCCCTCCGCTGCGACACCTCGCCTCACTTATCGAAGCACGGGTACGTCGCAACCCAAACTTTACTCGCCCGGGCCGATCCTCTTTGAAAATCAAGGGGCGGAAATGGCCGAAGCGGTTCCGAACAACGGGCCCTCCGAGCTGGATGTGGAGGCGGGGCGGTGGTTCTTCCAGAACGCCGTGGACGTCCTCGTGCTCATTCGGGAGAGCCGTATCGTCCGCATCAACCCGGCCTGGACGGAGCTGACCGGCTGGACCGCCGAGGAGACGGTCGGCTGTCCGATCGAGACCTTCATTCCGCCCGTCGACATGCCGCTGATGTCCCGGATGGTCGAGACCATGGAGGCCGAGGGCCACGTACGGGCCGAGCACCGCTTGCTGCACCGTGAGGGTCGGGTGCTATGGGTCCGGTCGCGCGCCAAGCGGGCGCATGACACGACCATCGCGGTGCTGGAGGACATCACCGACGAGCATCTGCGCCGGCTGGAAGCCGACGATGCGGCCCGCGCCAACGAACTGCTGCGCGAGGCCGGCGGCATCATGTTCTGGCGCTTCGATCCGACCACCGGACTCTATGACGTCGATGCCGATCTTTCCCGCCCGGGCAGCGTGGGCGTCGTCGGCGTGCGGCGCCTGACCGTCGCGCAGATGATGTCCGAGATCCATCCCGACGACCGCCAGCGGATCGTCGAGACCTTCGCGGTGACGCTGGCCACCGGCGCGCCTCAGGTCATCGAGTATCGCCACATGCTGGGCGAAGACCGCTGGGGAAGCTTCCGGGTCGCCTGGCGCGGGTTGCGTCCGACCGAAAGCGGGGCCTGGCTGGTCATCGGTATGACCCAGGACGTGTCCGAGGCGGCCGAGGCGCGCGACGCGGCGCTGGCCACCGCCGCCGCAAAGGCCCAGTTCCTGGCCAACATGAGCCACGAGATCCGGACGCCGATGAACGGCGTGCTGGGCGTACTGCATCTGCTGAAGGGCGAGCCGCTGTCGGACGACGCACGAAGCCTCCTTCACGAGGCGATCGGTTGCGGCCAGATGCTGTCGGAACTGCTCAACGACGTCATCGACTTCTCGCGCATCGAGGCCGGGCGCCTGGACCTGTCGCCCGAGCCCGTCGATCCCGCCGCCCTGCTGGAAAGCGTCGCCGGTCTGCTGAGGCCGCAGGCTGAAGCCCAGGGGCTGTGGCTGCGGGTCCATGCCGAGCAAGGCCAGGGCTGGGCGGCGGTCGATCCGGTTCGCCTGCGCCAGGTGCTGTTCAACCTGCTCGGCAACGCGGTGAAGTTCACCCTGCGCGGCGGGGTCGACGTGCGGCTGGTCCGCTCGGCCGGCCGGTTGCGGTTCGAGGTCGCCGACACCGGCGTCGGCATCGCCGAGGAGGCGCAGGCGCGGCTGTTCCAGCGCTTCCACCAGGCCGACGGCTCGACCACCCGACGGTTCGGCGGCTCGGGTCTGGGTCTGGCGATCAGCCAGCGCCTGGCCGAACTGATGGGCGGCGAGATCGGCATGGAGAGCCGCCTCGGCGAGGGATCGACCTTCTGGGTCGAGATCGCCTCCGACGAGGTCGCCGAGCCCGAAGCCCCCGTGCTCGAAACGGGCGCGCTCCTGGAAGGTCTGCGGGTGCTGGTGGTCGAGGACAACCCGACCAACCGCCTGATCGCCACCCGTCTGCTCGAACAGCTCGGCGCCGAGGTGGAAACCGCCGACGACGGCCGCATGGGTGTGGAGGCGGCGGCGCGCTCGGCCTTCGACCTGATCTTCATGGACGTGCAGATGCCGGTGATGGACGGCATCGAGGCCACGCGGCTGATCCGCGCCATGCCGGTGCCGGCCTGCGCGACGCCGATCCTGGCCATGACGGCCAACGCTCTGTCGCACCAGGCCGAAGCCTATGTGGCGGCCGGCATGAACGGGGTGGTCGCCAAGCCACTGTCGCCGGCGGTGCTGATCGCCCGCATCGCCGCCATCGTCGATGCTCAGGCGGCGGACGGCGCGGCGGCCTGAGATCCGCATACTATTTCTTCGAACCGATTGCCTCGACTGCCGCGACGTCATTTAATCGGCCCCATGGGGCAAGCTCCGCCGATACCCGGCGTGCGAACCCGACGCGTCGCAAGAACGCGCGGAGTGGGAAGGAGACAGAGTGAGCACCTGGCCAGCGATGACCATCGAAGAGGCGCATGCCGTCCTCACCGCCCCCGGTTCCCGTTTCGAAACCGAGGAGATCATGATCCGCGGCATTCCGACCAAGGTCTGGAAGAACGCGCCGGCCACGCTGCGCGACATGGTGGTCAACGGGCGCGCGTTCGCGAGCCGCGAGTTCCTGGTCTACGAGGAGGACCGCGTCACCTTCGAGGGCTTCCACCGCGCGGTCGCGGCGCTGGCCGAACAGCTGGCCGCCGACGGCGTGGGCAAGGGCGACCGGGTCGCCGTGATCATGCGCAACCTGCCCGAATGGCCGGTCGCCTTCTTCGCGGCCGTCAGCCTGGGCGCGATCGTCACGCCGCTGAATGCCTGGTGGACGGGCCCCGAGCTGCAGTACGGCCTGGCCGATTCCGGCAGCAAGGTCGCCATCGTCGACAGTGAGCGACTGGAGCGGATCGTCGGCCATCTGCCCGATTGCCCGGACCTGCAGGTCGTCTACGCCGTGCGCAATCCGGACGCCGGCGAGCATCCGCGCGTGCGCTGCCTGGAAGACATCGTCGGCGCGCCGGGAAGCTGGATCGACCTGCCCGACCGGCCGCTGCCGGCCACGCCCATTCATCCCGACGACGACGCGACCATCTTCTACACCTCTGGCACGACCGGCAGGCCCAAGGGCGCGCTGGGCACCCACCGGACGATGACAACCAACGTCATGACCAGCGGCGCGGGCCTGGCGCGGCCCTTCCTGCGGCGCGGGGAGCAGCCGCCGGCGCCCAGCCCCGACGCGCCGCAGAAGGTGACCCTGCTGGTCGTGCCGATGTTCCACGTCACCGGCTGCTCGGCGACGCTGGGGCCGGCGCTCAACAACGGCGGCAAGCTGGTCCTGATGCGAAAGTGGGACGCGCTGGAGGGCATGAAGCTGATCGAGCGCGAGCGAGTGACCACCACGGGCGGCGTGCCGACCATCGCCTGGCAGCTGATCGAGCATCCCGAGCGGGCCAGCTACGACCTGAGTTCCATCGAGGGCATCAGCTACGGCGGCGCGCCGGCGGCGCCGGAGCTGGTGCGGCGGATCAAGGAGGTCTGGCCGACAGCCTCGGCCGGCAACGGCTGGGGCATGACCGAGACCAGCGCCACTTTCACCAGCAACGGCAGCGACGACTACGTCAATCGGCCCGACAGCTGCGGCCCGGCGCCCGCGGTCGGCGAGATGAAGATCATGACCGTCGACGCACCGTTCCGGCAGCTGGCGGCCGGCGAGGTCGGCGAGCTGTGGTGCAAGGGCCCGATGGTGGTGAAGGGCTACTGGAACAAGCCCGAGGCGACCGCCCAGACCTTCGTCGACGGCTGGGTCAGGACCGGCGACCTGGCGCGGATCGACGAGGACGGTTTCTGCTTCATCATCGACCGGGCCAAGGACATGCTCATCCGCGGCGGGGAGAACATCTACTGCATCGAGGTCGAGAACGTCCTGTACGATCATCCGGCCATCATGGACGCGGCGCTGATCGGGGTGCCCCACCGGACGCTGGGCGAGGAGCCGGCTGCCGTCGTAACGCTCAAGCCCGGCGCGCAGGCTAGCGAACAGGAGTTGCGGGCATTCGTCGCCGACCGGCTGGCGGCCTTCAAGGTTCCGATCCGCGTCGCCTTCTGGCATGAGACGCTTCCCCGGAACGCCAACGGCAAGATCATGAAGTCGGAACTGAAGGCGGCCTTCGCGACAGAGACAGCCGCTTGACCGACAGCCCCGCGACCGCCCGCTATGCCGCCAAGAAGGAAGCGATCCTGACGGCGGCGACCGCGATCCTGAACCGTCAGGGCGTGAAGGGCATGACGCTGGCCGACGTGGCGGCGGAGGTCGGGCTGATCACCACGTCGGTGACCTACTACTACCGCAAGAAGGAAGACCTGGCGGCGGCCTGCTTCATCCGCGGGATCGAGATCTACGACGACCTGGCCCGGCGAGCCTCCGAGGTCAGCGGCGCGCGGGCGCGGCTGGAGCGGTTCCTGGAGCTGTTCTTCGAACTGGCCGAGAAGATCCGCCTGAAGGAAGCGCCGCCGTTTGTCGCCTTCAGCGAGATGCGCGCCCTGAAGGAGCCGCTGCGCAGCCAGGTCGGCGAAGCGTTCAACAGCTTCTTCCGCAATGTGCGCGGCTTCTTCGACGATCCGGAGTTCGCGGGCCTGTCCCGCGTCGAGGCCACCGCGCGGACCCACCTGTTGCTGGAGCAGTCGTTCTGGACCGTCACCTGGCTGCGCCGGTACGACGTTGAGGACTTCCCGCGCATCCGAGACCGGATGTTCGACATCCTCAGCGGCGGACTGGCGATCGGCGCGCGGCAATGGGCGCCGCCGGCCCTGCCAGACCCGACCCCGGCCGAGGCCGGCGGCTCCGACATCTCGACCGAGACCTTTCTGGTCGCCGCCACCCGGGTGATCAACCAGAAAGGCTATCGCGGCGCCTCGGTCGAGGACATCTCCGCCGAGCTGAACGTCACCAAGGGCAGCTTCTACCACCACAACGACGCCAAGGATGACCTGGTCATCGCCTGCTTCGAGCGCACCTTCGCGATCATGAAGGCCGCCCAGGTGACCGGCCGCGACCTGAAGGCCGACCAGTGGACGCGGCTGTCGGCGACGGCGGCGACGCTGGTCGACTACCAGCTGTCCGACCACGGCCCGCTGCTGCGCGCCTCCGCCATGGGCGCCCTGCCGGTCGAGATCCGGCCCGACGTCGCCGAGGGCTACGCCCGCATCACCGACCGCTTCGCGGCCATGGTCTCCGACGGCATCGCCGAGGGTTCGATCCGGCCGGTCGATCCGCTCGTGGCGGCCAACATGCTGGCCTCCATGATCAACGCCGCCGCCTCGCTGCAGATCTGGACGCCCGGCGTGGCGCGGGAAGAGGTCGCGGCCCTGTTCGCCCGCCCGCTGCTGATGGGCGTGTTCACACGCTGAGACGCGCACGGCGTCGGAGAGTCTCGCCTTTTCTGCCCCCTCGCCGCGCTCGGGCGAGGATCAAAAAAGAAGGGGGCGGCCGAAGCCACCCCCAGGGGACAGACCAGGTCCGAGGAAGGTCAGAACTTCTTGTTCAGGCCGAACTTCCAGGTGCGGCCGAGGCCGCTGGCCGTGAACGGATCGTAGTTCAGGTCGAGACGCGCGAACGGCGGATCCTCATCGAGGACGTTCTCGATGGTGAGCGTGCCCGTGACATCCCAGGGCAGGAACACCCGGTAGGTCACGTCGTGCGAGGTGAAGGAGTCGATGTTCTTGCCGCCCGAGATGGTGAGCGGCGTGCCGAGCGCGTCGTCGTTCCGGTAGGTGCCGGTGGCGAACGGCGCGGTGCGCTGGTCGGTGTAGCCGTCGATATGGCGGACCGTCCAACGCAGGTTGTGCGGACCACTGTTCCACTCGGCGTAGAAGGTGCCCTTCCACTGCGGCAGCGGGTAGGCGGTGGTCTGGTAGTTCAGCAGGCCGACCGCGTCGAACGACGGGCTGACCAGGAAGCCTTCGACGAAGGTGTCGTCGGTCTTGTACTCCATGACGTAGGTGATGCTGGTCCCGAAGGTCAGCGAGCCGCCGAGGACGTCATCGAAGGTGTAGTCGGCCAGCAGGTCGATGCCCGAGGTCTTCACGTCCGCGCCGTTCACCGTGTTGGTGCGCAGGCGAGCGATGTTGGTGGCCGAGCAGGCGCCCGAGAAGCTGAAGCGGTCGATCAGCGCATGGGCGCAGTTCAGCACGCCGCCGGGGGCGACGGTGTTGACGATGCCGCCCACAGGTTCGGTCGTGATCGGATCCTGGAAGTCGAAGCTCCAGTAGTCGAGCGTGGCCTTGAAGTTGCCGGCTTCGAAGATGGCGCCGATGCTGTAGGTCAGGGCCGTCTCGGGCTGCAGGTCCGCGTTGCCGAAGATATCGACGGCGCGGAAGGTGCCGATGATGTTCTGCAGCGAGGTGACGAAGTTCGTGCCGTCGACCTGACCGGCCGTCGGGGCGCGGAAGGTGGTGCCGACCGAACCGCGCAGCGCGAAGCCTTCCGTGGCCTGCCAGCGAACCGACAGCTTCGGATCGAAGGTGCTGCCGACCGAACCGCCGTAGCTCTCGTAGCGAGCTGCGACGGTGGCGTTCAGGTCCTCGGTGATCGGGAAGACCACTTCGGCGAACACCGCCTTGACGTCCTGGCTCAGGTTGACCGGCTCGCCGACGCCGAGGAAGGCGAACGGACCCGACGGCGCGCTGCAGGAGGTCGAGCCGTTCACCGGGGTGTCGATGCACGGGTTGATGTTGCGGTTGGCGATGTCGTTGTACCAGCTCTCGAACCCGGCCTTGCGGTACTGCGCGCCGATGGCCCAGGCGACCGGCCCGCCGCCCAGTTCCCAGCCCGACTGGCCGCTCAGCAGGCCTTCGAGCACGAACAGCTTGGAGGTCTGCTCGGTCTCCTGCTTCACGAAGAACCAGCGCGCGAGGTCGGCGCTGTTCTCGAGGGCGGGGACGAAGTTGGGGTTGGCCGTGCCGGTGATGGCGTTGCCCGGCACAGCGCTCGAGAACGGGTTGAAGTAGTAGCAGCCGAGCGCGGCGTTGCCGGCGTTGGTGGTGTAGTTCGCCGTCTCCGCCGCCGTACAGCCGCCGGCCGTGCCGCTGGCGTGACTGCCGTAACCGCGCAGGGCCAGCTGGTAGCGGCTGACGAGGGTGTCGTAGCCGCTGCGGTAGCCGGTCTCCTCGCTGTACTGGGCGCTGAAGCTCCAGTTCACGCCGTTGCCGAACTCGCCCGAGAAATCACCGGCGATGCGGAAGGCGTCGTAGGTCCGCTCCCCCGTCGACGGCCCGTAGTTGAACATCGGGTTGCCGCCCATGGCGAACGGACGGCTGGCGATCGCCAGGGCGCCGAAGCCGAGCACGCCGGCCGGTAGGGTCACCGGCGCGGAGCCGACGGGCAGGGTGCTGTTGTAGGCCTGGATGCCGAGACCGTGGGTGGCGATGTAGTTCTGCAGGCCCGGGTTCGACGCCGGGATGTAGTACTGGCCGGGCACTGGCGAGGTCGTGCCCGTCGGCGTGGCCAGCAGGGCGTAGGACGGCGAGGTCTTCCACTCCGGCACCTCGGTGCGGGCGTAGAAGGCTTCACCGTGGAACTTGGTCTTGTCGCTCAGGTCGATATCGATCTGGCCGTAGAGCTGCCAGCGATCTTCCGTTTCGACGATGTTGTCCCACTCGGTGTAGTGCCACTGGCAGGTCGGGGTGACGCCGCTGAAGCCCGCGTAGCCGCCCAGGGCGGTGCATCCGTCGTCGCGGAAGCGGTTGGCCGTCGAGGCCAGCGGGATGAAGGACGACGGGTTGCCGGCTGCGGACCAGCCGCCTTCCGGGTTGACCTCGTAGTCGCGCGTCGCCCAGTCGCGCTCCAGCACCGAAAGCTCCGAGCGATGCTGGTAGCCGAATGAGCCCATCAGGCTGATCCGGTCGCCGTTCCAGCCGCCGATCGCGCCGAAGGTGTAGTCCCCGTCCGAGCCGTCGATGACGCGGTAGGCGGCGTTGACCTCGAACCCTTCGAAGTTCCTGCGGGTGATGAAGTTGACCACCCCGCCGATGGCGTCGGAGCCGTAGGTCGCGGCCGCGCCGTCCTTCAGCACTTCAACCCGGCCGATGGCGGTGACCGGGATGACGTTGGTGTCGACCGCGCCGGCGCCGGCGAGGGCGAACGGGTTGATCGCCATCCGCTTGCCGTTGATCAGCACCAGGGTCCGCGTCGGACCGAGGCCCCGCAGGTTCACCGAGCCCGAACCTTCCGAGCCCTGGGCGCGGGAGTCGAACTGGTTGGTGTCCCCGAGCACACCGTTCGAGACGGCCAGGCCCTTGATCAGGTCGACCGTCGAGGGTGAGCCCTGCTTGGCCAGCTCCTCCGCGCCGATCACGTCGACCGGCAGCGCCGCGTCCTCCGGCGTGCCGGCGATCAGGGAGCCGGTGACGATGATGGCTTCGACTTCGGTCGGTTCGGAATCCTGGGCCGCGGCCGTCGAGGCCAACCCAAGTGACAGCGCCATGGCAAGGGCGGACCCTCCGGCCAGATAGGCAACTCTTCGCATAACTCCCTCCCTGTTGTTTCCTGTGCCGCCCCATCTGTTTTGTGTCGGGTGACGGGTGCGGCGGTTTTGCTAGAGCGTCATGGGCCCCCTTCGGGTGTGGAAGCCGCATGGGTTTCAGCCCCCGCCCCATGCTGGGCGGCGGGTGATCCGGTCATATCCGCGGAGGATAAAAAGGGTCGGCGGGCGGAAACCGCCCGGTCTTCAGCTTCAGCGACTTTCAGCGCCAGACGAGCCAACCAGCCCCCTCAAAAGGCTCATTGCGCCGGCTGAATTTCGCGAAACCCGAACTGTAGCCGGGTAAGCAAAAACCCAGTCAGCAAACGAGTTTCGATGATGCGGTATGATCTAACCCCGCGTCAACCGATGTTGCGGCGCAGCGTCCAACTATTGCGACCGCGAAATGACGCCGCCTCATCAGGGCCGAATTTCCCCTTGCGGGGCCTTGGGTAGAAGGGATCGCGCCCTTTTCGCGGCTGCCGAAGACCTGAACGGCGATCAGGTTCCATGGGCCGGAACATTCGCCTTTCGAAAGACCGGCGTGACCGTTCGCCGCAGGTGTGTCCCTCAGAACACGGACGCTCCGGCATCGGCGGCGCCGACCGCGCGGCGGAAGACTCCGAACAGCTCGCGGCCGTAGCCGCCTTCCGGTTGAGGCGGCGTGGCGGGTTCGCGGGCGCTCAGGTCGGCGTCGATGGTCAACGCCCCGGCGGGCGCGTCCAGCGTGATCCGGTCGCCGTCCCGCACGCGGGACAGAGGGCCGCCGACCGCCGCCTCGGGCGTGACGTGGATGGCCGCCGGGACCTTGCCCGAGGCGCCGGACATCCGGCCGTCGGTGACCAGAGCCACGCGGTGGCCGCGCTCCTGAAGCACCGTCAGCGCGGGCGTCAGGTTGTGCAGCTCCGGCATGCCGTTGGCCTGCGGCCCCTGGAAGCGGACCACAGCGACCACGTCCCGGTCGAGTTCCCCGGCCTTGAAGGCGGCCAGAAACTGGGCCTGGCTCTCGAACACCCGGGCGGGCGCCGAGACCACGCGGTTCTCCGGCTTCACGGCCGAGACCTTGATCGCGCCCCGGCCCAGGCCGCCGGTCAGCTGACGTATGCCGCCCTCGGCCTCGAACGGGTCGGAGGCGGGGCGCAGGATGTCGCGGTCCAGCGACTCCGCCGCGCCGTCCCGCCAGACCAGTTCCCCGCCATCCAGATGCGGCTCCCGGGCGTAGTGGAACAGGCCGCGCCCGGCGATGGTCAGCACGTCGTCGTGGACCAGTCCGGCGGCCAGAAGCTCACGGATCACGAAGGCCATGCCCCCGGCGGCGTGAAACTGGTTCACGTCCGCGCCGCCGTTCGGATAGACGCGCGCCAGCAGCGGCGTCGTCCGCGACAGGTCGTCGAAGTCCTCCAGCGTCAGCACGATCCCCGCCGCCGCCGCGACCGCGATCAGGTGCAGCAGGTGGTTGGTCGAGCCGCCGGTGGCCATCAGCCCGACCACGCCGTTGACCACCGCCTTCTCGTCGACCACGCGGCCGACCGGCGTCCAGTCGTTGGAGCGCGGGCCGATGGCGGCGCAGCGCTTCGCGGCCGCCGCGACCAGGGCGTCGCGCAGGTCGGTGTTGGGATGGATGAAGGCCGAGCCCGGCAGATGCAGGCCCATCATCTCCATTAGCATCTGGTTGGAGTTGGCGGTGCCGTAGAAGGTGCAGGTGCCCGGGCCGTGGTAGGCGGCCTGCTCGGCGGCCAGCAGTTCCTCGCGGCTGGCCTTGCGCTCGGCGTAGAGGGCGCGGACGCGGGCCTTCTCGCTGTTGGGCAGGCCCGACGTCATCGGCCCGGCGGGCACGAACACCGCCGGCAGGTGGCCGAAGGTCAGGGCGCCGATCGCCAGGCCCGGCACGATCTTGTCGCAGACCCCGAGGTAGAGGCCGCCGTCGAAGGCGTCGTGGGTCAGGGCGACCGCCGTCGCCATCGCGATCACGTCCCGGCTGAACAGGGACAGCTCCATGCCCGGCCGCCCCTGGGTGACGCCGTCGCACATGGCGGGCACGCCGCCGGCGAACTGCGCCGTTGCGCCGGCCTCGCGCGCCGCCGCCTTGATCAGGGCCGGATAGCGTTCCAGCGGCTGGTGGGCGCTGAGCATGTCGTTGTAGGCCGAGACGATGGCCAGGTTCGGGGCGTTCGGATCCATCGCCTTGAGGCGGTCGCCCGGCTCCGAAGCCGCGAAGGCGTGGGCCCAGTTGGCGCAGCTCAGCTTGGCGCGGCCGGGCTCGGCGCCCCGGGCGGCCTCGACCTGGGCCAGGTAGGCGGCGCGGCGGTCACGGCCGCGCTCTACGATCCGCGCGGTGACCCGCGCGACGACGGGATGGATCGGGACAGCCATGGGCGGTCTCCTCAGTTCGGCGACCAGAGGATGCGCACCGGCGTGTCGCCGGCCGCGTCGAGCAGGGCGTGGATCGGCAGACCATCCTGGTCCTCGATGACGCGGCGCTTGGTCTCGCCGCTGATCAGCACCACGATCAGATAGGCCTGCCTCAGGGCGTACAGGGTCAGGCTCAGTCGTTCCCGCGACGGCAGGGGGTCGCCCGCGGGGACGGCGATCACATGGGCGCCGCCAGCCGGGTCGAGCCCCTCCTCCAGCACCGGACTGCCCGGGAACAGGGAGGCGATGTGGCCGTCCTCGCCCATGCCCAGCAGCACGACGTCGACCGGCAGCAGGTCGGCGATGGCCGCGTCCGCGATCTCGGCGGCCTCCTCCGCGTCGGCGACGTGGGACCACAGCGGGATGAAGTGGGCCGTGGCCGCCTCCCCCACCAGCAGCCGCTCGCGCACGAGGCGCTCGTTCGAGTCGGGCGACGACGGCGGCACCCAGCGCTCGTCGCTCAGACTCACCATCACATGCTCCCACGGGATCGGCAGGGTCGAGAGCAGATCGTAAACCGGGCCCGGCGACGTGCCGCCGGTGACGATCAGGCCGGCGCGGTCGTCCTCCGACAGGCCGGCGACCAGCCAGTCGGCGATCGCCTCGGCCGCCGCCCGCGCGGCGTCCTGGGCGTCTTCATAGACTTCGATTTCGGGGCGCTCAGTCATTCCAGGCCCGCCCGCTGCGTCCGATCAGGGCAAAGGCGCCGGCCGGTCCCCAGGATCCCGCGGAATAGGGCTGGGGCGTCATGCCGGCTTCCTTCCAGGCGTCGGCGACCCCGTCGACGAAGGCCCAGGCGGCCTCCACCTCGTCGCGCCGCACGAACAGGGTCTGGTCGCCGCGCAGGGCGTCGAGCAGCAGCCGTTCGTAGGCGATGCGCCGGCGGCCGCCGTCCTCGCCCAGCGTCCGGGTCAGGCTCAGCGACAGGGGCAGCGCCTGCAGCCGCACATCGCCCAGGCCCGGCCGCTTGTTCATCACCGTCAGGGAGATGTCCTCCCTCGGCTGCAGCTCGATGACCAGGCGGTTGGCGACCAGGTCGCCCTCGGCCGCGCCGCCGAAGATCGAGTGCGGCACCGGCTTGAACTGGATGACGATCTCGGTCCGCCGCTCGGGCATCCGCTTGCCGGTGCGCAGGAAGAACGGCACCCCGGCCCAGCGCCAGTTGTCGATATGAGCGGTCAGGGCGACGAAGGTCTCCGTCTGGGTCGGCTTGCCCACCTCGTCGAGGTAGGCCCTGGCCATACGGCCCTCGACCGAGCCGGGGCCGTACTGGCCGCGCACGCTGTCGGCCTGCGCCGAGGCGCGGTCGAAGGCGCGCAGCGAGCGCAGGACCTTGACCTTCTCGTTGCGCACCGCGTCCGGCGCCAGGTCGGACGGCGGCTCCATGGCCACCAGGCAGAGCAGCTGCAGCATGTGATTCTGCAGCATGTCGCGGATGGCCCCGTAGTCGTCGTAGTAGGGCCAGCGGTCGCCGACGCCCTGCGTCTCGGCCACCGTAATCTGCACGTGGTCGATGGTCTGGCTGGTCCAGAGCGGCTCGAACAGGCTGTTGGCGAAGCGCAGCGCGATCAGGTTCTGGACCGTCTCCTTGCCCAGGTAGTGGTCGATGCGGAAGATGTTGCGCTCGGCCGCCACCGCCCCGACGGCGTCGTTGATGTGGCGCGAGGTCTCCAGATCGCGGCCGATCGGCTTTTCGAGCACCAGCCGGGTGTGGTCGGCGATGACGCCGCCGGCGCGCAGGGTCTCGCAGGCGGCGGTGAACAGACTGGGCGACAGGGAAAAGAAGATCAGCGAGGCGCCGGCTTCGCCGACCACGCCCTTCAGGCAGGCCGCGCCCTCCGCCCGGGTCACGTCCCCGGCGCAGTAGTCGAGGCGCGCCTCGAAGCGGGTCCAGATGGCCTCGTCGAAGTCGCAGCGCTCCGTCGCCGCCTCGCGCGCCTCGGTCCGCCAGGTGTCGCGGTCCCCGCTGCGCGCGACCCCCACGATGCGCAGGTCGACCGGCAACAGGCCATCGGCGTCGAGGTTGTAGAGCGACGGCAGAAGCAGGCGCTTCGACAGGTCGCCCGAGGCGCCGAGAATGACGAGGGTGCTGG
>JBIICO010000051.1:0-17624 GCA_044238855.1 Caulobacter sp. | reverse complement strand
CGGCCAGCAACGTCGCCGCGGCCTTCCGCGCCAGATCTTCCTTACTGTACGGCTTGGAGAGCAGCGCGATGCCTTCGTCGAGGCGACCGTGGTGAACGATGGCGTTCTCGGTATAGCCGGAGGTGTACATGACCAGCATGCCGGGCCGCAGCCGCTGCGCCTCCTTGACGAAAGCGGGAGTCTTCATCGAGCCGGGCATGATGACGTCGGTGAACAGCAGGTCGATCACCTGGTCGTCGCGCAAGATGACCAGCGCGGCGTCCGGGCCGTCGGCCTGGATGCAGTTGTAGCCCAGTTCGGTAAGCAGGGCGCAGGCGGCCTCGCGCACGGCGGGCTCGTCCTCGACCACCAGGATCGTCTCGCCACGCCCGTGCGGGACCTCTTCCATGGCGGTGGAGACCGTCTCGGCCTTGCGGGTGCGAGGCAGATAGATCTTCACCGTCGTGCCCTGGCCAGGCTCGCTGTAGATCTGGATGTGGCCCTTCGACTGTTTCACGAAGCCGTAGACCATGGACAGGCCGAGACCGGTGCCCTTGCCCTCCGGCTTGGTGGTGAAGAAGGGCTCGAACACGCGGGCGATGGTCTCGCGCGACATGCCCAGGCCGGTGTCGGACACCGCCAGCATCACATACTGGCCGGGTGTGATGTCGAGGTCCCGGGTCGCGTAGCGGTCATCCAGCGCGGCGTTGGCCAGCTCCACCGTCAGCCGCCCGCCCTCCGGCATCGCGTCGCGGGCGTTGATGGCCAGGTTCAGCAGGGCGCTCTCCACCTGCGCCCGGTCGGCCAGGGTGTTCCAGAGGCCGCCGCCGATCACCGTCTCGACCTCGACCGCTTCGCCCAGCGTGCGCCGCAGCAGCTCGGCCATCTCGCCGACCAGCCGGCCCAGGTCGATCGCCTGCGGTTCCAGCGGCTGGCGCCGGGCGAAGGCGAGCAACTGCCTGGTCAGGTCGGCGGCGCGGTCCGAGGCGCGGATGGCGTTCTGCAGACGGGTCTTGTTGCGGGGATCCTTTATCGTGCGCTCGACCATCTCGAGGTTCGCGCGGATGACCTGCAACAGGTTGTTGAAGTCGTGGGCGACGCCGCCGGTCAGCTGGCCGACCGCCTCCATCCGCTGCGCGCGGCGGACCTGCTCCTCGGCCCGCTCGCGCTCGCTGATATCGCGCGAGGAGCCGACGATGCGCACCGGCCTGCCGGCCTTGTCGAAGACCGGGGCCAGCATGGACTCCCAGGTGATCGTCCCCGCGCCCGGGATGTCCATGGTGTCCCGCGTGGTGATCGCCCCGCCGGCGTCCAGCACCTTGTCGTAGAGAATCTTCAGGCGCGGTCCCAGCACCGGGAAGGCCGCCATGATGTCTTGGCCGCGCATCCGTTCGACGTCGCCGCTCATGAGGCGCGACAGCGCGGGATTGAAGTCGCCGACCAGGAAGCGGCCGTCCGGCGTCACTTCGAAGGTGTAGAGATAGTCGGGGATGTTCTCGAACACCGCCCGGACCAGGGCGTCGGCCTCGCGACGCCTCTGGTCGGCGGCGTCGCGCGCGTCTACGGCGGCCTGCAGGTCGCGGTTGTTGCGCGCCATGGTGAGCACCGTGATCGCCAGGCCGAGCAGCGCCACGCCGCCGAGCACCAGCGACATCAGCAGGCTGCGCCGCTCATTGGCGGCGGCCCGGTCCTGCCGCTGACGCAGCAGCGCGCGTTCCTCGGCCATGATCTGGGCGGTGAACAGGCGGATGCGGTCCATCTGGACCTTGCCCTGACCGGACAGGACCATGTTGCGGGCGCCGGGGTGGTCGCCCCGGCGCGCCATATCGACCGTCCGGTCGATGATGTCGAGGCGGCGGGTCAGGGCCTGCTGCAGCGCGCCGACGCGGTCCAGCTGGTCCGGATTGTCCGCGACCAGCCGGCGCAGGGCGCGCAACTCATTGCCCATGCGACCACGCGCGTTGCTCAGCGGCTCGAGATAGGACGTCTCGTCGGTCAGCAGGTAGCCGCGCTGGCCCGTCTCCGCGTCCTGGATGGCGGAGAACAGGCTCTGCGTCGCCTCGATCACCCTGTGGGTGTGATCCACCTCCTGCTGGCTGCGGCGCAGGGCCGAGAGGTGATCGATCGCCGTGTAGAGCGTCAGTCCGGCCATCAACAGGATGAACAGGATCGGCGCCAGAATAAGCCGTTTCGACACCGCGGTTGGCTCCCAGCCTGCGCGGGAGCAGTACGCTGTTCCGTTACCCGCCGCGGGCGCAGCTTAACCAAGCCGTCCGGTTCCCGCACGCTTTCTTCCCCGGGGCGTGACGGCGGTCACGGACCGGAGTTCGCCCACGAGTCCCAATGCCGTCGGTTGCGGCTTTGGAGGGTCGCGTGGGGACGCTCGACATCATCATCGGGTTCGTCGTGGTCATGCTGGTCGCCGGCATGGCCGTGGCGGTGCTCGTTCACACCTACCGCGATCTGCGCGGGCTCGATGGGCCCGCGTTGCGCGAGAATCGACTCGATCGCGCCGTCGCCTGGCTGCGGCGCCTGTTCCCGCTGCCGGTGAAGATCGGCGCCGTCGTGATCGGGGTGGCGACCGCCGCGGTGCTTCAACTGACCGGCTCCCCGGTGCGCGACGCGCGGCCGGTCGGAGCGGCCGGCGAGGCCACGGTATTCCTGATCTCATCGCCGACGCCGGAGTCGCGGCCGGTCCCGCCCGAGGGCCTGGAGCCGGCGACGCTGATCATCCTGCTGCTGCTGGTCCTGATCGTCGGGGTCGGGGCGCCGTTCTGGTACGAGGCTGTCCGCGGCCGCCTGCGCGCGGCGCCGCCGTCCGAGGCGTCGCGGCCGGCGCCGGAGCCCCTGCCCGTCGCCAGCGAATCGTCGACCAAAACGCGTGACGAGCGCGGCGACCTGGAAGCCGTGGGATAGGAGCGCGGATCATGGGGGCGAATCGCGGGGTCAGCTGGATCGGCGCGAACGTCGCCAACTTCGCGCGTGGCCGGCGCGGGTTCCGGCCCGAGGCCATCGTCCTTCATCTGATGGACGGCGCGCTGAGCGGCGCCGACGAGATCGCCCACGATCCCGCCTCCAGGGCGTCCTCGCACTATGGCGTCGGCCGCGACGGCGCGGTGCATCAATATGTGCAGGAGCCGGACACGGCCTTTCACGCCGGCGTCGTCGACCAGCCGAGCTGGGCCCTGGTCAGGGCGGCGGTCAATCCGAACTTCTACACCATCGGCGTCGACCACGAGGGCGGCCGCCACGACCCGTGGCCCTGGCCGCCGGCCCAGCTGGCCGCCAGCTATCGCCTGGTGATCGCGATCGCCCGGCGCTGGGCGATCCCGCTCGACGGCGACCATGTGATCACGCACCAGGCCATCCGTCGCTGCCGCGCCTGTCCGGGCGAGCACTTCGACCATGGCGACTACATCGCGGGGCTGCTGGCGGCGGCCACCGGGCGTCCCGGCGGCGTCGCGCCGGGCCTGCCGGTGCGTCTGAGGGCGAGGGCGCGCGTGCGGGGCGCGCCGCACTCCGCCGGTCCGGTGTTGCGGGTGCTGTCGCCCGGCGCGACCTTCCTGGCCGCCAGCTCGGTCAGCGACGGCGAACGGATCGAGGGCAACCCCGTCTGGCACCGCAACCCGGCGGGCGAGTTCCTGTGGTCCGGCGCGACGGACCGTCCGCGGGCGGTGTGAGGCGCCGCACCGAAGCTGTTCCGATGTCAGGGAGAGTTGGCTGGGGAACTAGGACTCGAACCTAGAATGACGGTACCAAAAACCGCAGTGTTACCATTACACCATTCCCCAGCAGGAACGGCGGACCCGGACGAAGCGGGTCGCTGAGAGGCGGGTCAGATAGCGCAGCGCAGGGCGGGATGCAACGGCGTTTAAAAGCGATTTTACACCGCTTGCGGGCCCGCCGACTCCCGTCTATAAGCCGCCCTCCCAAGTCGGAGTGTAGCTCAGTCTGGTAGAGCACCGTGTTCGGGACGCGGGGGTCGCAGGTTCGAATCCTGCCACTCCGACCATTCTTCCCCGCGTAAGAATCCCAACACGACCTACAAGTTCCAGAACGCGAAAGCGTACGCCGTTGCGGCGTGTTCATTTGACCGCAACTCACCACCATATAGCTTGTCGGTGTTTACCTTTCGGGATCCCTGATGAAGCAGTTCCTCCTGACGATGGCCGGCGTGTTCGCGGGCCTGTTCCTGTTCTTCGTGCTGATCCCGTTCCTGCTGATCGTGTCGATCGTGGCGAGCGCCCAGCCCAAGGACACCACGCCCGCCCAGGCGGTGCTGCAGCTGGACCTGCGTGAAGGCCTCACCGACCAGGATCCGCAGAATCCCTTCGCCGCGTTCGGCGGTTCGGGCCTGTCGGTCATCTCGGTCATCGAGACGCTCAAACAGGCCGAGGGCGACGACAAGGTGAAGGCCGTGTTCGTGCGCCTGCCCGAGGGCGGCATGGCCCCGGCGGCGGCCGACGAGCTGCGCCAGGCCTTCCTGCGCTTCCGCGCCACAGGCAAACCGATCTGGTCGCACAGCCAAGGGCTCTATCCCTCGGGCGTGGTCACCTCGACCTACATGCTGGGCGCGGCCAGCGACCAGCTGTGGATGCAGCCGGGAAGCGCCTTCCAGGCCACCGGCTTCGCCAGCGAGGACATGTTCTTCAAGCGGCTGTTCGACAAATACGGCGTGAAGGCCGAGTTCGAGCAGCGCCGCGAGTACAAGAACGCGGTGAACCCCTACCTGTTCGACGACTACACGCCGGCGCACAGGGAATCGCAGCTGTCGTGGATGACGTCCATCTACCGCACGGCGGTGCTGACCGCAGCCATCGACCGCAAGAAGGAGGCGATCTCCTTCACCCGCGCCTTCGAGGGCGGTCCCTATTCGGCCGAGGACGCCAAGGCCAAGGGCCTGATCGACGGTGTCGGCCAGGTGCGCGACACGGCCCAGGCCCTGCTCGGCAAGGTCGGCACGAAGGCCGAGCTGGTCGACTTCTACGATTACATGTCGGCGGTGAAGACCCGCGCCAAGGCGTCGGGCGCGCTGGGCGGCAAGCCGGCCATCGCGGTGATCGGCGCCGAGGGCGCGATCATGACCGGCAAGGGCGGCGGCGGTAATCCGTTCGGCGGCGACTCGACCGTCTATTCCGACGACGTGGCCGAGAACTTCTACAAGGCCATCGAGGACAAGGACGTGAAGGCGATCGTCTTCCGCGTCTCCTCCCCCGGCGGATCCGACACGGCCTCCGAACAGATCCTGGCGGCCGTGAAGGCGGCCAAGAGAGCCGGCAAGCCCGTCGTGGTCAGCATGGGCACCTACGCGGCCTCGGGCGGCTACTGGATCTCCTCCGACGCCAGCGCCATCGTCGCCCAGCCGACCACCCTCACGGGCTCCATCGGCGTCTACGGCGGCAAGTTCGTGCTCGGCGAGGCTCTGGGCCGGTTCGGCGTCGACTTGCGCCAGACGGCGGTCGGCGGCGAGTACGCGGCCGCCTTCGGTACGGGCGAGACCTTCACCCCCGCCCAGCGCGCCGCGTTTGGCGGCTGGATGGACCGCATCTACGAAGGCTTCGTCCTGCGCGTCTCGGAGGGCCGCAAGCTGCCCCCCGAACAGGTGCGCGAGATCGCCAAGGGCCGCGTCTGGACCGGTGTCCAGGCCCGGCAGCTGAAGCTGGTCGACAAGATCGGCGGCTACTACGACGCCATCGAGCAGGCCAAGACGCTGGCCGGCCTGAAGGGCGAGACCCGCATCAAGCATATCGGCGGCGCCGGTTCGCCGTTCGAGGCCCTGGAGAAGCTGTTCGGGGTCAGCTCGACCTCGATCCGCACCCTGGCCGCGGCCGGCTGGATCCTGGGCGATCCGCGCGCCGAGGCGATCATGGACGAGATGGCCACCGCCCGCCTGCGGGAGCGCGGCGCCACGGTGCTGGCCCCGACGCCGGTCCGGTAGGGCGCTCGGCCGATCGAAGACCAGGGGGCGCGGGTGTCCAGGCCGCGCCCCTTTTTCGTCAGTGGATCGTGTCGCGCTCGATGAGGCCCGCTTCGGCGAGCACATCGAGCAGGGGTCGCAGGCCCTCGCCGTACGCCTTCCAGCGGCCCACGGAGCTGCTGTAGACCGGGCTGCGCACCTGGACCGCGCTGGCGGTGGAGACCGGCGCCGCGTTCTCGTGGAAGCTCAGCACCGCGTCGTCCCAGGGCAGGCCGAGCCAGTCGAGGATGCGGCGGCTCTGACCTTCCTGGTCGGCGACCAGCTCCTCGTAGACCACTTCGAGGAAACGGTTCTCCGGCAGCGTCGCGCGCCAGTGGGCGACGAGCCGGTCGAAGGCGACATAGAAGCGGCCGACGTCGGCGAGGTCGTAGACCCAGTCGTAGTAGGCGAAGTCGCCGGCGAACAGCTGGCGGAAGATCGACAGGCAGCTGTCGACCGGATCGCGGCGCAGGCAGATCATCCGCGCGTCCGGCAGGGCCCGGTTGATCAGGCCCGCGTAGAGGACGTTGAGCGGCGTCTTGTCGATGAAATGCGAGCCGCCCGGCGTGCGGGCGCGCACCGCGGTCAGGTACTGCCGGCCGAGCGTCGTCATGTCCGCCTTCGCCGAGGCCGCGGCCAGGGTGGGGCCGTCGATCAGGCCGCGGGTCGGCGAGCCGCCCAGCTGGCGGGTTAGCAGGGCGAAATCCATCGGCTCGCCGGCCGAGACGACCCGCGGATGGCTGGTCAGCAGGCGCTCGACCAGGGTGGTGCCGCTGCGGGGCAGGCCGAACACGAACAGCGGCTCGGCGTTGCGCAGGCCGCCCTGCCCCACGGCGCCGGTCGCCGTTGCCGTGGCGGCGTCGAACAGTTCGTCCTGCCAGCCGGCGAGATCCTTGACGCGCTGGCGGCGCATCTCCTTGGCCCGCACCAGCCATTCCAGCGAACGGGCGTTGTCGCCCAGATCCTCGTAGGTCTTGGCCAGCGCGTGGCCGACCTGAAGGCGACGCTCAGGGTCGGCGCCGACGCCGGCGAACAGCCGCTCGAGCTGCGGCGCGGCGTTGTTCTCCGGCGTCTGCTTCTCGAGCCGCACCAGAGCCGACCACGCCCGGTCGTTGTTGGGCGCGAGGGCGATGCTGGCGCGCCAGGCCTGCGCGGCGGCCTCGAAGTCGCCGGTGAACTGCTCGGCCCAGCCGAGGTTCAGCAGATAGCCGGGATTCTTCGGCGCCAGGGCGGCGGCCTTGCGGAAGCAGACCACGGCCAGGTCCTGGCGGTTTCCGCGGCTGAAGATCACGCCCAGGATGTCGAAGGCCTCCGCCTCGGCCGGACCCAGCAGCAGGGCCCGCTCGGCGGTGGCCACGGCGTGGGGGACCCGGTTCATGCCGTTGAGGCAGAAGGCCAGATTGACGGCATGTTCCGGCTCGTCCGGCTCCAGCGTCCAGGCGCGCTGATAGAGGTCGGCGGCCTTGTCGAAGGTGTTGTGGCTGGCGGCGATACGGCCGAGCAGGGCGTAGGGCCAGGCGGTCTTCGGCTCCTGGCGCAGCACCTCCATGCAGACCGCGTGGGCCTCCTGGAACTTGCGCTGCGCTAAGAAGCGTTCCGCCTTGTCGCGGGTCGGGGCGTTGAAACTCATGGTTCGGCCTAGCTCGCGCCCGGCGAAAAGGGAAGCGGGCAAAGAAAAGGGCGGCGGGATCGCTCCCGCCGCCCTCGACTTCAGATCAGTCCAGCTCTTACCAGGTCTTGGAGACCGTGATGAAGAGGCGGCGGCCGATCATGTCGAACGAGTTCAGCGCGGCGGTGCCGGCGCGGAACTGACCAGCGGACTGCGACGGAGGCGCTTCGTCGAAGACGTTCAGGATGCCGGCCTGGAAGGTCCAGTCGTCATGCTTCTTGCGCACCGACACGTCGTGGTAGGCCGTGAACTCGGTGTACTGCTTGTAGTAGACCTGCGGGCCGGTGGCCGAGGTACAGGCGACGGTGCAGTAGCGGGTGCTGCGGAAGATATCGCCACCGAAGTTCTCGGTGTCCGAACCCTTGCCGTACAGATCCACGCCCCAGAACACGGTCCAGTCACCACGGTCGAAGCGGGCGTTCAGGTTACCCGTGAAGTCCGGACCGTCGTAGGTGTTGGTCGTGCCGTTGTAGTCCTGCTGCGAGCCGCCGAGCAGCAGCGTGGTCACGTCTTCGAGCTGCCAGGTGAACTGGCCGTCGAGGGTGAACTTGCCGAAGTCGAACTCGTGCTCGTAGCGGAAGGTCAGGTCGATACCGCGGTTAATCTGCTCGGCGATGTTGGTGTAGTCATCGCGAACGTTGGTGATTTCGAGGTAGCGCGGCAGGGCCGGGTTCATCTGACGCGTGAAGAGCGAGCAGAACGGGCTGGTGCCGAAATCGGCCGGATCCTGATTGTAGCATTGGAACAGGATGTTGGCCGAACCGAACTTCGACACTTCGTCATCGACCTTGATCTCGAAGTAGTCGATGGCGACCGACAGGTCGATGAAGCTCGGGGTCCAGACCACGCCGAGGGTGGTGGCCTTCGAGGTTTCAGCTTCCAGATCGGTGTTGCCGAACGACTGCACGAGCGCCGACGACGTACCGGCGGCCTGGTAGCCGCTGGGCATGCCGACCGCGATGCAGTTGGCGATGACGTTCGGGCGAACGCCGCCGAGCAGGTCGTAGCCGTAGCAGGGGTCGATCGACGACTGACCGAGGAAGCCGGTTTGGCCGCCCAGGTACTGTTCGAACAGGCCCGGCGCGCGGAACGACGTGCCGTGCGTGGCGCGGATGCGCCAGGCGTCGGTGATCTGCCAGTTCAGGCCGAGCTTGTAGGTGTCGCCCGAGCCGTAGGAGTCGTAGTTCGAGTAGCGGCCCGAGATGTTGGCGGTCAGCGACTCGATGCCCGGGAGGCCCTTGGCGATCGGCACTTCCAGTTCGCCGAACAGTTCCCACACCTGGTCGTCGCCCTTGGTGACGGCCGACGAGGTCAGGCCCCAGATGTTGTAGCTGCGCGAGACTTCGCCCGGCTGGTCGTTGATCTCTTCACGACGGGCGCTGATGCCGAAGGCGGCGCCGACCGGACCAGCCGGCAGGGTGAAGAGGTCGCCCGAGATCGAGGCTTCGACCAGGGCCGTGTCGTAGGTCGTCGAGCTGGTTTCCTTGGCGAACAGGAACGCGCGCTCGGCGTCGGTGAAGTCACCGGCCAGAACGCGAGCGCTGAACCACGGGATACCGCCGGCCGGCAGATCGCCACAGCTGTAGCCCGAGACGTTGCCGACGACGACGCCGGCGTCGCTGGTCGCGGTCGGCGTACAGGCCACACCCACGCCGGTCGTCGTCGCGTAGACGCGGTCCTGGTAGATGATGTCCTTGGTGTACTCGCCGTCCGAGTGCGAGAACTGGGTGTAGATGTCCCAGTCCCAGTTCGACAGGAAGCCTTCACCGAACGAGCCACGCAGGCCGACGACAGCGCGGCTGTAGTCGATGCTTTGCTCGAAGGTGTAGGGCGTGGCGATGACCGGGGTCAGACGGGTCGGAACCGCGGGGGCCGGGAAGGCCACGCCGTCCGGGTCGAACAGGGCCGGGATGCCGGCGCCGCCGACCACGAAGGTCGAGGTGACCGACGGGTGGGTGACGGCGATCGAGGGGAACAGCTGACGGACGCTGTCCTGCTGCGACTCACGACGGTTCCACATGAACTCGCCGTACAGCTCGATCGTATCGGTCAGATCGAAGCCGAACGTGCCGGTCAGGCTGTAGCGGTCGACCGGGCTGATCACGGTGGCGTTGTCGTAGTACGGGCTGTCGTAGTTGGCGTACGGGAACGACTCCGGCGTGCCGGCGCCGGCGCGCGCGGCGCGGATCAGCGTCGAAGCCGCCGGGCCCCAGCCAGCCGCGACCTGAGTGCCGGGCGTGGTCGGGTAGGTGATGCCGGCTTCACGGTACTGGAAGCTGCCGCCGTAGCCCTGGACCTGGAACACGTTGTTCAGCAGGTTGTAGCACTTCGGGTTGCCGTCGAGGCCCATGAAGTCGATGCGGCCGGCGGGCTTGCCGTCGGCGTCGACGCGCTGCAGGTAGTCGGCCGCGCACGAGGTGTAGTCGCGGTCGCCGCGGCGCAGGGCTTCCTGGTGGTACCAGTCGGCCGCGATGTTGACGTAGCCGCGGTCGAAGGTCTTGCCCCAGGCGCCGTTCAGGCGGAGCTGCTCGCCACCCGAACCTTCGAACGCCTGGTTGCCCGAGATCGAGAGCTCGGCGCCGTCCAGGTTCGTGCGGGTGATGATGTTCACGACGCCGGCGACGGCGTCAGAACCGTAGATCGACGAAGCGCCGTCCTTCAGGATTTCGACGCGCTCGATGATCGACGACGGAATGACGTTCAGGTCGACCGGGCCGACGGTGCCGCCGATGCCGGCCGGGCCGAGGCGACGGCCGTTCAGCAGGACCAGGGTGCGCTGGGCGCCCAGGCCGCGGAGCGACACGGTGTTCACGCCCGGGCCGCCGTCGACGACGAAGCCGGTCAGCTGGTTGTTGATCTGCGTGGAGCCGGTCGCGATCGACGACTGCTGCAGGATCTCGGCGGTGTCGACCAGACCCTCGAGCGACGATTGCTCGGCGGTGATCACCTGCACCGGCGCGGCGCTGGTGAATTCAGTGCGCTTGATGCGCGAGCCGGTGACGACGAGCGCCTCGACCTCGGTGTCGTCGTCGTCGCTTTGCGACGTCGTCGTCGGCGCGGTTTGCGCCATGGAAACAGTCGGCGTCGTCACAGCGATCGCCGCGGCCAGGCCCGCGATCACAGTGGTGCCGAGCAAAAGCTTGCGGTCCATCATTTCGTTATACGTCCCCAGTAGCCCGATGATTTTAGCGACCGCCTACACAGTCGCTCACGGGACGAAATCCCGCGCGGTGTTCGGACCGTAGCAGCTTCGTCTCGCCCGACAACAACGATGACGAAATTTCGGCGACGTGCCGTGAATGCGTAACAATCACGCCACAGTTTCGCTTATCCCGGGCAAAGTTGCTCAGATAGCGACGTTCACGGGGCGAGGCAGGATTCGCTTGGCGATCTGGGATCTCCGGCTAGATTGGCTTCATACCGCCGACTGTCGGCGGCGCTCGAACCGTCAAACACCCCGTGGGGGGCGAATGATTCCCGGGGGGAACTCGGGGGGAACGGGCGAGAACACTTCCGAGAGGCCACAGTGAAGCCCTTATTCCGCTCCATTTGCCTCGCTGTTGCCGCTGTCTCCATTGTCGGGATAGCGGCCACGGCGGGCATCGCCAAACAAGCCGCCGCGCCGGCCCCGACCACCGCCGCCAAGCCGCCCAGCGCCGAGGACTTCGGGCGCGAGGCCGCGATCCGGAACGTCTCGCTCTCGCCGGACGGCAAGCACATCGCGGCGCTGACCTCGCGCGATGGCGTTACGAATCTCATCAACATCTGGAGCACAGATGCGATGGACAAGCCGCCGGTCGTTCTCGGCTGCGGCGACCGTTCGCAATGCTACAGCGTGTCGTTCGTGAAGAACGACCGGATCGCCGTCACGGTCCGCCAGCAGATCAACGAAGGCAACGACCGCGGGCACCTGTTCCGCTTCTTCATCACGGACCTCGAAGGCAAGGTCTGGCGTAACGCCGACGGCACGCTCGACCAGAGCGCCGCGCCGCGGGCGCGCGTCGTTTCGACTCTGCCCAAGGATCCCAAGAACATCCTGATCCAGATCATCGAGCGCCGCGTCGGAACCCGGTCGGAGCCCGACCGCGCCTTCTACAAGCTGAACGTCTACACCGGCGCCCAGCGGAAGGTGTTCACCGGCTCGGACAAGTTCAGCGGCGAGCAGATCGACCTGGACGGCAACTTCCGCGCCCGCCAGTCGCTGGGCTACGAAGGCGGCAAGGCCTATATCGCCCAGTGGCTCCGCGCCCCGGGCAGCGACCAGTGGGTCGAACACTTCCGCTGGTACGCCAAGGACCGCGATCCCAAGAACGTCGTCGGCTTCTCGACCGATCCGAACATCGCCTACGTCCAGGCCTACAACGGCCGCGACAAGGCGGCGATCTACGAATACGACATCAACGCCCGCAAGTTCGGCGAGATCGTCTTCGAGCATAAGCTGTTCGAAGCCGTGGACGTTCGCCAGTCGGGCGCGGCCCACGACTACGGCCGCCTGCTCGGCTTCGCCTACCAGGGCGAAAACTACCGCACCTACTGGACCGACGAGAAACTCGCCGCCCTGACCAAGGGCGTCCGCAAGGCGCTCGGCGTGACCACCGTGCCGGTCCAGTGGACCGACGACGTCACCGGCGAGAAGGTCAAGTACGCGACGCCCGACGGCTTCGACGTCGAGCTGACCGACTGGGCCGACGACATGAAGTACGCCATCGTCGTCAAGGTGGGCCCGCGCCAGCCGGCCGAGTACTACCTGCTGACCGACACCGGCCAGCTGTTCTCGCTCGGCAAGACCCGCCCGTGGTTCGACGTCCGCACCCTGGGCGACGGCCGACTGGTCCAGTATCC
Source organism: Caulobacter sp. (assembly GCA_044238855.1). Lineage (GTDB taxonomy): Bacteria > Pseudomonadota > Alphaproteobacteria > Caulobacterales > Caulobacteraceae > Caulobacter. The sequence continues at coordinate 5,178 of JBIICO010000051.1, read as the reverse complement.
GGCCCGCGACGGCCTGATGATCCCGGGCTTCCTCTACACCCCGCGCAAGGACGTCTACGGCCCGGGCCCCTACCCGACCATCATCGTTCCGCACGGCGGCCCCTGGGCGCGTGACGACCTCGACTGGGACTTCAGCGGCTGGACGCAGTACTTCGCGGCCCGCGGCTACGCCGTCCTGCAACCCCAGTACCGTGGCTCGGAAGGCTGGGGCCAGAAGCTCTGGAAGGCCGGCGACAACGAGTGGGGCCAGAAGATGCAGGACGACAAGGACGACGGCGCCAAGTGGCTCGTCGCCCAGGGCATCGCCGACCCGAACCGCATCGCCATGCACGGCTATTCCTACGGCGGTTACGCCGCGATGGCCGCGTCGGTTCGCCCGAACGGCATCTATCAGTGCGCCGTCGCCGGGGCCGGTCCGTCGTCGATGGCCTACATGCAGACCCGCACCAGCTGGAGCTCGTTCAGCGACGAGTTCCAGGGATCGACGATCTCGGGCCTGTCGCCGCTCGACCACGCGCGCGACGTCTCGATCCCGATCTTCCTGTACCATGGCGACCGTGACACCAACGTCCCGATCTCCCAGTCCGAGAAGTTCCTGTCCGCGCTCAAGGGCGCCAACAAGGACGTCCAGTGGCTGGAGCTGAAGGACATGGGTCACTCCTACAACACCTGGGAGCCCGGCCAGACCGGCCAGGTGCTGTCGGCCGTCGAGACCTACCTGCGGACCAAGTGCGGCCCGGGCGGTCTCTAGACCTTCCGACCCACTGAGATGAAGGAGGCGCGGGGCGTTCGCTCCGCGCCTTTTTCTTTGGGCCGACGGGAGCGGGACGTCAGCGCGGCTTTCCGCGGAAGGTCACGTTGCGCTTGCCGAAGTCGAGCTCGATGGCGTTGAAGTGGCGCATCACGTCCACGCCGATCAGGATCGCGGGGCGCTCCATCAGCTGCCAGATCTCGAAGGTGTGCAGGTCCGCGAAGACGCAGGACAGGTTCGCCAGGTGCAGGCCGCCCAGCCGCAGCGGCGGCGCGGTGGCCAGCTCGCCCGTGACCAGCTGGCCCGTGGCGCTGACCAGCTCCAGCCGCAGCAGGGCCGGCCCCAGCAGGCCCGGACGGCGACGCACCGCGCGCAGCAGGGCGCGATTGCCGACGGTGATCTCCGCCCCCGAGTCCAGGAAGGCGGTCAGACCCACCCCGCCCATCTCCGCGTCGACGATGGTCAGCTGGCCGAACCGGTGGCGTGCGGGGACGATGACTTCGCCCCTCGACGGACGGCTGACCCGGGGCGCGGCGCGCTCCCGTTGGGACAGCTGGCTGTTGGAGCCGTAGACGGCGAACCGTTCCCGCTCGAAGTCCATGATCGCGCGGCGGTTCGACAGCACGTCGACGCCGATCAGCCCGTCCGCGCCCAGGTAGCGGCGCGGCAGGATCGGCATGCGCACCCGGCGGGAAACCACATCGCCGATCGTCAGGCGCTCGACCCAGACCCAGCTCGACGGCAGCGAGCCGGCGATGCCGTAGACCAGCGTCTGGCCCTGTGGCCGCAGGCCGAGGGACTCGGCGATCTCCGCCGACAGCACCGAGCGATTGGCGCCCGTGTCGACCACGAAGCGATAGGGGCCGGCCCCCTCGACCCCGACCTCGACGGTCATGCGGCGGACCGCGTCCACCCCTGCCCTGACCGCGCCGTCCGCTTCGCCGGGCCGCGCGCCGGGCGGCGGCGGCGGCAGGCCCGCGCCGGTGGCGAGGTTCACCTGCACGCCCTCGTCGCGCGCGCCCGTGGCGCAGGCGGCGGCCAGCGCGGCCAGCCCCGTGGCGGCCGCGCCCGTCAGCACCGTGCGGCGGCCGAGCCGCTTCTGCTCCGGCATCCCGTTCATTCGCTCGACGTCTCTTCCCGGCGTCGAGCATGGCCCGGCGAGGTTTGGGACGCCAGCGTTCCGTGACTGCGGGAGCCGGGCAAGCAAAAGGGCGGCGGACCGAAGTCCGCCGCCCCAGAGCTTTTGTCGATGAGACGCTGATTAGAACTTCAGCTTCGCACCGGCGTAGAAGTAACGGCCGATCACGTCGTAGCTGTTCGGATCGGTGTTGCCGTCGTTGGCGTTCTCGAACACCGGCGGCTCTTCGTCGGCCAGGTTCTTGATGCCGCCGAACACTTCGACCATGTCGTTGACCGCCCAGCGGGCGTTCACGTCGTGGTACCAGTAGGCGTCGACGCCCGGGTAACCGCCGTCCTGGAACTCAGGGATGTTGCCCTGGTTGTCCATGTCGGTGAGGTAGGTGCCGATGTAGTTGATGCGCACCGGGCCGACGTCGTAGCCGAGTTGCAGCGAGGCCTTCCATTCCGGCAGCGTGGCCGAGATGTTGTAGGCGCCGATGGTGCCGGCGTACTCGATGCCGTCCAGCTCGTAGCTGTCGAGGTAGGTCAGCAGCAGCTTGGCGTCGAGCGTGTCGCCCCAGATGCCGCCGCCGGTCCAGCCCATGCCGATGCCGTAGGAGGCCGAGAAGTCGACGCCCGAGGTCTTCAGTTCCGACACGTTGCCGAGCGGGACGCGGACCTTCAGTTCGCCGGTCGAGTCGCGGTACACAAGGGCGCCGATACGCGGATCGTTGCAGGCGTCCGAAGCGAAGCTGCCCGAGTCGTAGCAGGCGTCGATGGTGCCCTGGGCGCCACCGTTGATCGAGCCGATGTAGTCCTCAACCTTGATGTTGTAGTAGTCGAGGGTCACGTTCAGGCCCGGGACGAAGTCCGGCTGCCACACCACGCCGACGGTGTAGGTGTCCGAGACTTCTTCGCTCAGGTTCGGGTTGCCGTAGAAGAAGCCTTCCACCTGGGCGTTGGGCTGGGCCCAGCCGTCCGGGGTGTTCGGGCTGAAGCCGAGCTGAGCCGTGCACATGGCGAGCAGCGTGCCCGACAGGTAGTCGGCCGGATCGGTCGGCGCGTCGGTGAAGCGGGTCGCGCAGGGATCGGCGTAGGGCGGGAAGCCCTGGTCGCCGGCCTGGAACAGTTCGAAGACGTTCGGCGCACGCGAGGCGCGCTGGTACATGCCGCGGAAGCGGATGCCGTCGACCGGCTCATACTCGATACCGGCCTTGTAGCTCAGGACGCTGCCGACCGAGCTGTAGTCCGACCAGCGGATGCCGAGCTCGAGGCCCAGGTACTTGAAGCCGGTCACGTCGGCGACGAGCGGAACCAGGGCTTCGCCGTAGATTTCGCCGACGTTGTAGCCGCCGGTGACGCCGACTTCCTGGTTGAAGCCGAAGATGTCGCCCGAGGCGTGGGCGGCGTCCGGGGTGTAGCCGAACGAGTCTTCGCGGTATTCGAAGCCGAAGGCGACGCTCAGGTCACCGGCCGGCAGCTTGAACAGCGGGCCCGACACGTTGCCGGCGATCGTGTAGCGCTCGAAGACCGTCTGGTCGGTGAAGTTCAGGCGGATGAAGGACGCCTGCTCCTCGGTCAGGTTCTGGTAGCCGAACAGGTTCATCGGCACACAGTCGGGCAGCAGCGCGAGCACGGCGGCCGAGCAGCTGGTGGTCGTGCCGGACTGCGAGGCGTACAGGCGCGACTTCGACACGTCGTTGCGGGTCGTGTCGGTGAACTCGGTGCGGCCGTAGCTGACGTAAGCCTCGGCCTTCCAGTCGCCCAGGTCGGCGTTCAGGCCGAAGTTGAACTGGTACAGCTTGTTGCTGTGGTCCTGCTGGCGAGCGCCGACTTCTTCCATCCGGCGACGGAACGACAGGTTCGCGGTCGGATCCGGACGGCCGGCGACCACGGCGGCCAGCGCCGGGTTGGAGGTGATGAAGGGGTTGTCGGCGGCGATCACGATGCTGGTGCCCGGGGTGGGCGCCAGCTGCGAGCCGTTGCGGTTGTCGACGTAGAAGGCTTCGAACGTCGCTTCCAGCTGGTCGGTCAGGTCGTAGCGGCCCAGCAGGTTGAGCGTCAGACGCTCGGCCGGCGAGAGCAGGTTGTTGACCGGAGCGAAGTTGTAGCGGTCGCTGGCCACGCCGTCGGCGATGTCGCCCGCGCAGTAGCCGCGGACCGAGTTGTTCAGCGGGTCGGCGCCCGAACGGTTGAACGTGATGCTGCGGTTCGTGCCCGAGCAGTTGTTGTAGGCTGCGGCGTTGCTGATCGCCGGGAACGGGTTGGTCGCGACGTTGTCGAAGCGGGCGCGGCCGGTGGCCGAGCCGTTGAACAGCGCGATCTGCGACCACGAACGGTCGTCGCTCGGCAGGATCTTGTTGCGGTCGTAGTACGACAGGTAGGCGGTGACGTTGCCCTTGCCGTCGCCGGTGTTGGCGCCCGCCAGCAGGTTCAGGTCGAACTGCTCGCCGTCGCCACGCTCCGAGATGCCGTATTGCGTGCCGAGCTCGAAGCCTTCGAAGTCCTTCTTCAGGATGAAGTTCACGACGCCGGCCAGGGCGTCCGAGCCGTACACGGCCGAGGCGCCGCCGGTCACGACTTCAACGCGCTCGATCAGGCCGGCCGGGATGGTGTTCAGGTCGGTCGACGAGAAGGCCTTGGTGGCCGGGGTGGTGCGGCGGCCGTTGACGAGCACCAGGGTGCGCTGCGGGCCGATGCCGCGCAGGTCGACGGTGGACGTACCGTCCGACGGGTTGTTCGACGCGGCGGTGAAGCCGGGAACGACCTGCGGGAGGGTGTTCAGGATTTCTTCCGTCCGCAGCGAGCCGGTCGCTTCGATCGTTTCAGCCGTGACGGTCGAGACCGGGCTGTTGGCGACGAAGTCCTGGCGCGCGATGCGCGAACCGGTGACGATGACCGCTTCGACTTCCGTCGAATCATCCTGCGCGTACGCAGGAGCGGCGGCTGCCATCGCCGCGATAGCGGCGCTGCAGATCATGGTGGACGCCAGCAGGCGGCCGCGCGTGGTTTGGAGCCTCAAGATATTTCCCTCCGGATCAGCGCAGCCGGTCCCGGCCGCGCCCCCTCAGTGTCTGGACGAAATCGTCGCGGGCGCACTACGCACCCGGCTAACGCTGATCCTTGCTCGCGGCCGGAAGGGGGGTCAACGACGATTACATGGGCGTAACCAGAACGACGTTTGATTGTCGCACTTTGGCAACAGCGTGTTCGCGGCGGGGCGATCAGGGCGCCGACCGCCCCCTCCCGGCCCCAATTGCAGCAAGGCTGGCTACGATTTGGCCGTTTCGCGGCAGAACGACGCTATC
>JBIICO010000305.1:0-3215 GCA_044238855.1 Caulobacter sp. | reverse complement strand
CGATCTTCGACCGCACGGCGGGGGTCACCGGCCTCGCCATGCGCGGTTCCGACCTCTGGGTGCTGAGCCACGACGGCGCGCCGACCTTCAAGATCCTCCAGACGACGCTGGACGCGACCGACCTGACGTCGGCCCGCGTGGCGGTCCCGTCCCGGCCCGGCCGCGTCATCTCCACCATCGGCGCCGCCAGCGACGGCCTCTACTTCATCGCCCGCGAGGGGCTGTACGCGAAGCTGTATCGTCTCGAGGCGGACGGCTCGGAGAAGGAGATCGCGCTGCCGGCCAAGGGCACGGTGGACGGCCTGGCCGCCGAACCGGACAAGCCGGGCGTGACCGTCTTCCTCGATGGCTGGACCACCCCGCCGACCACCTATCGCTACACCCCGGCGGCGGGCTTCACCGACCTCAAGCTGGAGCGCCGGCCCGCTTCGTACGATCCGGCCAGCCTGACCTCGGCCGAACTGCTGGCGAAGGCGAAGGACGGGGTCGAGGTGCCGCTGTCGGTGATCGCGCCCGCCGGGCCGCGCAAGCCGCGCCCGGTGCTGATGGAAGCCTACGGCTCCTATGGCGTGCCGATCCTTCCCGGCTTCACGCCGCGCGAGGCGGCCTTCGTCCAGGCGGGCGGCGTGTCCGCCGTCTGCCACGTGCGCGGCGGCGGCGAGTTGGGCGACCAGTGGCGGCTGGACGGCAAGGGCGCGAAGAAGCCCAACACCTGGAACGACTTCATCGCCTGCGCCGAGACCCTGATCGCCGGGGGCTGGACCACGGCCGACATGCTGACCATCCGCGGAACCTCGGCGGGCGGCATCGCGGTCGGCATGGCCGCCACCCAGCGGCCGGACCTGTTCGCGGGCGCGGTCTGGGGCGTGCCGATGGCCAGCGCGCTGCGGGCGGAGTTCCAGCAGAACGGCCCCGCCAACATCCCGGAGTTCGGCACCGTCAAGGACGAACAGGGCTTCAAGGACCTGTACGCGATGGACGCCTACCAGCACGTCAGGGACGGAACGCGCTATCCCGCCGTGCTGCTGACCACGGGCATGAACGATCCGCGCGTCGATCCGTGGCAGCCCGGCAAGGCCGCCGCCCGCCTGCAGGCCGCCGGCTCGCCCAACCCCGTCCTGCTGCGCGTCGAGGCGGCGGGCGGACACGGCATTGGCTCGACCCGCGCCCAGCGGGACGCGGAGGAGGCGGACATCCACAGCTTCGTCTTCTGGCGGGCGGGCTGGAAGGACTGGCAGCCGACGGCGAAATAGGCGAGGACGGGCGCGGCCAACCGCCCCTCCCGCATTGCTTTCCGGCCTCCCGGTCGCTACATCGCGCCCGACCCCATCAGTTTAAATTTCCACGGAAAGCGAGCGACCCCGCATGGCCGCCCAGTACATTTTCCAGATGCAAGGCCTGACCAAGGCCTATCCCGGCGGCAAGAAGGTGTTCGAGAACATCTGGTTGTCGTTCTACCCGGACGCCAAGATCGGCGTCGTCGGCGTCAACGGCTCGGGCAAGTCGACCCTGCTGAAGATCATGGCCGGCCTGGACAAGGAGTTCAGCGGCGAGGCCAAGGCGGCCGACGGCGTCAAGCGCGGCTACCTGGAGCAGGAGCCCCACCTCGACGACAGCAAGACCGTCTGGGAAAACGTCATCGCCTGGTGCGAAGAGAAGCAGATCTTCGACCGCTACAACGCGATCGCGGCCGAGATGGCCGAGAACTATACCGACGAACTGATGGAGGAGATGACCGCCCTCCAGGAGAAGATCGACGCCGGCGATCTCTGGGACATCGACAGCCGCGTCGAGATGGCGATGGACGCCCTGCGCTGCCCGCCCAACGACAGCGGCGTGACCAAGCTGTCGGGCGGTGAGAAGCGCCGCGTGGCGCTGGCCCGCCTGCTGCTCAGCAAGCCGGACATGCTGCTTCTCGACGAACCGACCAACCACCTGGACGCCGAGTCGGTGGCCTGGCTGCAGCACCACCTGGAAGCCTTCCCGGGCTGCGTCATCCTGGTCACCCACGACCGCTACTTCCTCGACCAGGTCACCAAGTGGACGCTGGAACTGGACCGCGGCAAGGGCCACCCGCACGAGGGCAACTACTCCTCGTGGCTGGAAGCCAAGACCAAGCGCGTCGTCCAGGAACAGTCGGAGTCGGAAGCCCGCCAGCGCGCGCTCACCCGCGAGCTGGACTGGGTGCGCTCCAACGCCAAGGCCCGCCAGACGAAGTCCAAGGCCCGCCTGGCCGCCTACGAGAAGATGGTCGCCGAGCAGGAGAACAGCCGCGGCGCCCAGACCCACGCCGTCATCCAGATCCCGCCGGGCCCGCGCCTGGGCAACGTGGTCCTGGAAGTCACCGACCTGGAGAAGGAGTACGGCGACAAGGTCCTGTTCAAGGGCCTGACCTTCAAGCTGCCGCCTAACGGCATCGTCGGCGTCATCGGCCCGAACGGCGCCGGCAAGTCGACGCTGTTCAAGCTGATCACCGGCCAGGAAACCCCGGACGCCGGCTCGGTCCGCGTCGGCGAAACGGTCAAGCTGGCCTACGTCGACCAGAGCCGCGACGACCTGAACCCGACCGACACGGTGTGGCAGGCGATCAGCGGCGGCACCGACGTGATGATGGTCGGCAAGCGCGAGATCAACTCGCGCGCCTACGTCGGCAGCTTCAACTTCAAGGGCGGCGACCAGCAGAAGAAGGTCGGCCTGCTGTCGGGCGGTGAGCGCAACCGCGTCCACCTGGCCAAGACCCTGGCCACCGGCGGCAACCTGATCCTGCTCGACGAACCGACCAACGACCTCGACATCGAGACGCTGCAGAACCTCGAGGAGGCGCTGGAAGAGTTCGCGGGCTGCGCCGTGGTCATCAGCCACGATCGCTGGTTCCTGGACCGCCTCGCCACCCACATCCTCGCCTTCGAGGGCGACAGCCACGTCGAGTGGTTCGAGGGCAACTTCGAGATGTACGAGGAAGACAAGAAGCGCCGCCTCGGCACCGACAGCCTGATCCCCCACCGGATCAAGTTCCAGAAGTTCACGCGGTAGGCGAGGGACGATCCAGGCGCCCAGCCCTCGGGCGCTTGGAAACAATCCGCGCGAGCGCCTGATCGGCGCCTGCGCGGCGACGTGCGGGGCGGCTTCTCCGGGAACGACCAGCCGGCAGATGTAAGGTTCATGGCCGCCCCCGCTTCTCGTCCCGACCCGTCCGTGGCCGAGCTCAAGGGCCT
>JBIICO010000234.1:0-5274 GCA_044238855.1 Caulobacter sp. | reverse complement strand
GCGGAAGGCCTTACGGTCCGGCTCGACGCGGGTCATGCTCACGCCCTCGCCCCCGCCCACGGCCTTGGGTTCGAAGATCGGCACCTGGCGACGATAGGGATCGCCGCCGGCCACGCGGGAGGTCGAATTGGCGTTGGCCAGGTTCTCGGCGATGATCCGCATCCGCGCCTGCTGGGCGCGCATTCCGGACGCCGCGACCATCATGGCGGTGTCGGCCTGGGACTTGATCTCGGCCATTCAGAGCTCTCCTACCGGCCCGGGGGCCGCGCGGCCATGCGGAGCAGGGCCATGGATTTCTGGTAGAAGCCGATGGCGGCGTCGTACTGCATGCGCGCCTCCGACATCTTGATCATCTGGTCCTCGAGGACCACCGAGTTGCCGTCCAGCGTGGTTTCGCTGTCCACGCCCTTCACGGCCCTGAACGCGCCGGCGGACATGCCTGCGCGCTTGGCGCCGCCGCCGGGCATGTGGCCCGCGCTGGTCTGGGCCGGCTGCATGGTCACGCCGAGTTGCTGCGTCTGGAGCTGGGCGGCGAACTTGAACGCCTTCAGGTCACGGGGCGCATAGCCGGGCGTATCGGCGTTGGCCACGTTCTGGGCGATGACACGCTGGCGCTCGCCCAGATAGCCGAGCCGCTGGCGAAGCATCGCGAACAGGGGAATCTGGGACGTGTCCATCACCGATCATGGTGAACAAACAGGGTTAATCACGCCTTAAGGGTTGCGGGGCGAGAAGCGTCGGGATCGTTTTTCCGGTGCGCTTTCCATGGACCTCGCCGCAGGCGCCTTTCGCGCCGTCTTCGCCCTGCTGGTCACGCTAGGTCTGATCGGGCTGGCGGCCGTGGCGCTGCGGCGGTTCGGGCCCGACGCCCTGGCCCGCTTCCAGCCGGCCCGCAAGCAACGCCGGCTGGTCCTGGTCGAAAGCCTGATGCTGGACCCCGCCCGTCGGCTGGTCCTTGTCAGCCTGGACGGCGAGGAGAAGCTGGTGCTGCTCGGCGAAGGCCGACTGCTGGACACCCTGAAGAAGACCCCTGCCCCGCGTCGCAAGACCCCGGAGATCGCCGCCTGATGCGCGCCGCCGCCAAACTCTGGACCAGCCTCTTCGACGTCCGCCGTGAGGACCTGAAGAAGGCGCTGCTCATCTCGCTGGTCGCCTTCGTGGCCAGCATGATCATCCCGGCCGTCGCCCTGGCGCAGGCCGTCAACATCGACCTGGGCACCGGCGCCGGCCTGACCGAGCGGGTGGTGCAGCTCATCGGGCTGCTGACCGTCCTGTCGCTGGCGCCGTCCATCGTCATCATGACCACCAGCTTCGTGCGGATCGTCGTGGTGCTGAGCCTGCTGCGCACGGCGCTCGGCCTCCAGCAGAGCCCGCCCAACGCGGTGATCATCAGCCTGTCGCTGTTCCTGACCGCCATCGTCATGGGCCCGACGCTGCAGCGCTCCTACGACGAGGGCGTCAAGCCGCTTCTGGACCAGCAGGTCGAGCTGACCGAGGCGTTCGAGGCGGCCGGCGATCCGGTGAAGGCCTTCATGCTGAACCAGGTCGACCGCGAGGATCTGGCCCTGTTCATCCGCCTGTCGAAGATCGAGAAGCCGGCGACGCTGCAGGACACCCCGATCCGCATCGTCACCCCCGCCTTCATGATCAGCGAACTGAAGCGCGCCTTCGAGATCGGCTTCCTGCTGTTCGTGCCGTTCCTGGTCATCGACCTGGTCGTGGCCAGCGTGCTGATGAGCATGGGCATGATGATGCTGCCGCCGGTGACCATCAGCCTGCCGTTCAAGCTGATCTTCTTCGTTCTGGTCGACGGCTGGCGGCTGGTGGCCGGCAGCCTGGTGGAGAGCTTCCAGCGCGGGGCCGGAGGCGGTTAGCGGTCGCCTGGAAAGTCAGCTGCAGCCTTTTCGAGATCGGCGGGCTGCCCGACGCTTTGCCCGCCGCCCCACGGGCTCTTCGAACGCAGCGAGCTTCATAGCCTCTCGCTCCGATGTCGATCTTTCCATGTCGGCAGGCGAATACGGAGCCGCAGGGCGAGCCTTTGCAAGACTACGCACCCACTGAGGACTAGGAGACGATCCAGAGCTTATGATTGAACCATCGTCAGAAGTAAAAAACACTACATCGTTCCCAGGCGCGCCTTCGTAAAACGCACTCATCAGGACGCTTCCCGTGTACTCGGGTTGCTTTTCATAGTCGGCGTCGAGCGTTTTGATCATCTCGTGACCGATTTGACGGATGGCCGCGCACTCGAGTTTTCCTAGCGGCTCCGTACCTTCATCAGTTTCTCGCCACCATCCTGTCGTCTCCCGTCGGAGAAGTTCGGCATAAGTTTCTTCCATATCCCCGACGTGCGCGCCGCCATCTTGGTTGGCCGCCGTAAGCACCAGATCGCGTCTAGTAAACAAACGGCCTTTTGAATCCTTAATTACGTCAGCGTTCCACCAGCTATCGAACGGTAAGCGACGCTTTATGGGAGCGCCATCCAGAGGTGCTTGGAAGCCGCTGCGCGCTCCTCCGGCAACAGTTACTGTCAAAACCGACTCCGCGAGTTGGTTCCCCGACTGAAAGGAGTCCGCAGTATCGGTAAAATCAATCGTCTTGCGCCCCAATTGACCCAGCAGCGAATGAGATACATGCGTGTCGTGGACAAGAATTCGGATTGCTAGAGCGATACGCCGATATTCGAACGTATCACCGCGATCAAACCCGTCCGCCGATGCCTTTAGCATACCGATTTGTGCGGCAAGCTGTTCGTCCAACTCTGAGCTGGTTTGCGGCGACTTTGGCTTTGCTGGGGATTTAGACATAGCGACCCGCTCCACATCCCGACGCCAAGGATGTGGTAGGGCGCATCACAGCCATCAAGGAAGCGGCGCTAATAATTAACGCTCGCAGTTCAGGCGCAAGCGCTTGTGCCCACGATTTGCGCTCAACAAGCGACACGGCGGAACTGTCAGGGCCTTAGCCCCGCGTCCCCGCGTTTTCCGCCGTGCGCACCGGCGCGCCCGTGGGCGAGGGCTTCTCGCGGAACTTCTGCTTCATGCGCGAGACCCATCCGGTGAAGCCTTCGTTGTCGGCGACGGCGCGGCTGAAGTCGGCGGTGGTCAGGGTTCCGCCGTCGGCGGCGGCGAAGGCCACGCGCAGGGCTTCGGGATTGCGCGAGCCCTCCACGAAGCCGTCGAAGCGCTCGCGCAGGCGAGCCAGGGACGCATCGTCGCCGGCCAGGCTGTAGGCGACGCCGGCGCGCAGCAAGCGGCTTTCCTCGTCCGGCTTCAGCGGCAGCGGAGACTTCCAGCGGTCGGCCAGCTGGCCTTCGAACAGGCTGCCGGCCAGCGCCCAGTTGCGGGCCTTCCAGGCGATCTCCGCCCGGACGTCGCGGGCTTCCGGCGAATTGTCCGGTTCGATCATCTCCTCGGCCGCGTCGAGGCGACCGACGCCCAGCAGCGCGCGGGCGGTGATGACGCGGCGCTCGGCGTTGAGGGCCGGCGGCAGGACGGTGGTGCGGCTGTTGTTGATGGCCAGCAGCGCCTGCTCGGGCTTGCGGTTCATCAGCTGGATCAGCGCCAGGTCGGTCGAGACCTGCGCCCTCGGCACCCCGTCGAGGCGGTTGTCGACCTGATACTGCAGCAGATCGGCCGCCTGGTTCAGCAGGTCGACGTCCACGAGCCGGCGGACCAGGCGGCGGACCATCAGGTCGCCGTCCGCGCCGATCGGGGTCAGTTCCTTGAAGTCGTAGAACAGGGCCAGCGCCTGGACCGGCTCCAGCCCGTCCGCCAGCCCGTCGAGGAACAGCGACCGGAAGGTGTTGCTCAGGTCGTTCTGCAGCTCCATCGCCGCCGGCAGGTCGGGCAGGCGCGGCCCGGCCGAACGGAAGGACTCCAGCGCCTCGCGGTAGCGGCCCTGGTTCAGGTACAGCTGGCCCAGCGCGCGGATGGACTCGAGCTCGGTGGAGTCGCCCCGCCACCGGAAGCGCAGACCGTCGTAGGTGGCGGCCGCGTCCGCCGGGCTGATCCGGCCCAGCTCCAGCTCGATGTTGGTGGCGCGAAGCAGCGCCGGCGTCGCCAGCTGATCCAGCGGCCCACGGGCGATGGCCTTGTAGATGCCCAGGGCGCCCTTCTTGTTGCCGCGCGCCTCGAACACCTTCGCCTGGACCAGGCGGATGGCGAGTTGCTCCTCCGGCGGGATGTCGGCGTCGAGCGCCTCGCGGATACGGTCCTCGGCGGAGGCGTAGTCGGCGAGTTGCAGCGCGGCTTCCGCGTCGGCGCGCAGGAAGCGGGCCTTCCAGACCGGCGGGAACTGGTTGATGGCGATCTGGCCGGCGCCGAACCTGGCGCGGGCGTCGGCCCACTGGCCCGCCCGGGCGGCGAGATAGCCGCGCCAGGCGGCGACCGAGGGATCGTCCCCCAGCACCGGCGTGGCGAAGTCGGTCTCGGCTTCCTTGTCGCGGCCCACCATGGCGCGGGCGATGCCGCGCAGCCCCCTGAACTCGGGCTCGGCGGCTATGGTCTCGCGCTGGCGGGCCAGGCCGTTCAGCACCCCGATGGCCTCGTAGCCGAGCTCGGCGCCGACCAGGAAGCGGGCCAGGGCCAGACGGGCCTCGACCGGGGCGTCGTCGCCCTTTTCGGCCTCGTCCGCGGCGGCCTGGGTCAGGGCGGCGTAGCGCGGCATGAAGCCGCCCGGGCCGACCTTGGCCCAGCTGGTGTCGATCAGGCCGGGCATGCCGGCCGCCTTCGGCGCGCCATCCTCGGTCGGCGCGGCGTCCTGCGCCACCACGGAGCTGGACGAGAGGTTCAGGCCCGCCGGGCGGCCGATGCGGACGATGTCGCCCTCGGCCAGCACCTTCAGGTCGGTGGCGTAGGGCTCGATCGCCAGGCCGTGCATGGTCGGCAGCAGCGCCATCTCGACGTAGTCGCGGCGGGCGGTCAGCGCCTTGGCCGGTCCGAGCGCGGGGACGACGGCGATGCGGTCGCCGACGGCGGGGTCGTCCAGCCAGACCGGCGCGGTGGCGCCCGACAGCACGGCGGTCAGGGCGGCCTCGGCCGCCTCCCCGTCGCGCTGGACAGCGATCTTGCCCGAGTCCGGCTTGCGGCCCGGGCCGAGCTGCACGGTCCAGCTGGCGCCGTCGCCGACCACGGCGATGGGCTGAGCGCGCGGCACGACCAGGCGCAGGGCGCTGTAGTCGCGACCTTTGAAGGCCTGGACCTTGGCGTATTGCGAGACGCCGCGCGGCAGCTTCGAGACGTCCAGCCTGGCGGGGGCGTCGAACACGATCCA
>JBIICO010000233.1:0-5307 GCA_044238855.1 Caulobacter sp. | reverse complement strand
GCACGCTGCCGGCGTAGCTGCCGACGTTCACACCCATCGAATAGGGGGCCAGGGCGACACGCGTGTAGAACGGCTTCTGCTGGCTCTGCACCACCAGGTCGACGAGGTCCTTGGCCGCCGTGCGCAGGTCCGAGATCTTCGTGCCGCCCATCGAGCCGGTGACGTCCAGCGCCAGGGCGACCTCGATGTTCTTGGAGGCGCGCAGCACCTCGGTCTCGGCGCCCAGTTCCATGTCGCCGTCGAGCCAGAGGCTGGCGATCACCGGCGACATCGAGGCCGTCGCGCTGGCCACGACCTTGTTGCCCTCGATCTTGAAGCTGGAGGCCTTGAGCGTCACGGCGCGGGCGCCCGTCAGGTCGACGGTCAGGACGCCGGAGCCGACGGTCTGGGCTTCGGTGTCGGTGGTGGCGCTGGAGCGGGCGGCGGCGAGCGCGGCGGCGTCGAGGGCGTCCTGCAGCTGCATCTTCGCGGCGGAGGCGCGGCTGACGTCGACCATGCCGAACACCGCGATCGCCATCGGCAACGCCATCAGCGTGAACTGGATCGCCGCGGCCCCCTGGTCGTCACGCCGGAAGGCGCGCACGAACTCTCTCATCCGTCCAAGGATGGAATGTCCCGTCGTCATTTGCCCCGAAGCCCCGAAGTTCGCCTGTTGCGGACAGTCGTGGAGCGTGCGGCCGACGCGGTAAACGCATAGGCCACAGGACACGGTGAAAGTTCCGGCAACCATACGGCCGTGAAGTATCGACGCCGCGCCTCTGCCTGATAGAACTTCGGTCGCCGAGTTCGAGGGCGGCGGAGGCTCGATGCAAACGCTGGAAATACTGCTGCGAGGACTGGGGGCCGGCGCGACCCTGGCCACCGGGATCGGCTTCCTGCGCATCGCCCGGAACGGTTCCGTCCGCTGGGCCGGGACACTGTTCTGCCTGTCCGTGGCGGCCTTCGCCGTGCATTCCGGCGGGCCCGAGACCCGGGCGCTCGGCCCGGCGTTCGGCGGGGTGGTCTGGATGCTGTCGATCGGCGGCCCGGCCTGGTTCTGGGCCTTCGGCGCGGCGCTGTTCGATGACCGCCCGCTGGCCTGGCCGCTGTTCGTGCCCGCCGCCGTGCTGAGCCTGGTCGGGGTCGTGGGCGCGGTGACGCCCTTCCCGCGGGCGGCCGGGGTCTGGATCGTCCACAACCTGCTCGAGGTCGTGCTCGTCGCGCATGTGATCCTGCTGATCCTGCGCAGCTGGCGGGGCGACCTTGTCGAGGCGCGGCGATCGCTGCGCGGACCGTTCATGCTGGCCATCTGCGTCTACGCCATCGTGCTGTCGGGGTTCGAGATCGCATGGGAGTTCGGCTTCCACCCGAGCTGGGGCGGTCTGCTGCAGGCCTCCACCCTGGCCGTGATGTCGCTGCTGGGCGTCGCGGTCTTCGTGCAGGCGCGGCCGGAGCTGTTCGAGCGCCCGGTCCGCGCCCCGGCGGCCGACGCCGCGGCCGTCCCGGCCCAGGATCGCCCCGCCCTGGCCCGCCTCCAGGCGCTGATGGACGAGGGCGTCATCTGGCGGAAAGAGGGCCTGACCGTGGGCGCCCTGGCCGCCGAGGTCGGCGTGCCGGAACACCGGCTGCGACGTCTGATCAACGGCGCGCTCGGCTTCCGCAACTTCGCCGACTTCCTCAACGCCCGCCGCATCGAGGCGGCGAAGACGGCGCTGGCTGATCCGGCCAATGCCCGGGCGCCTGTGTCGTCGCTGGCCTTCGACCTCGGCTACGCCTCGCTGGGACCCTTCAACCGCGCCTTCAAGGACGCCACCGGCCAGACCCCGACGGCCTGGCGCCAGGCCGCGCTGAGCGCCTCGCCGAAATCGTAAGACACTCGCCGGTTCCGGAATCCGCGAGCCTCGTCCGGCAGACTGAAGCGCGCCGAGGCGGGGCCCGCCATCATCCCTGCATCGAAACAGGGAGGGCCGCTTCATGGGCCAGATCATCGACACCGCGCTGGACATCGGCCGCCACTGGCTGATGGGCTTTCAGGGCGACCTGACCCGCTACATCATCGCCGCGCCGCTGACCTGGCTGGTGCTCTGCGTGGCCCTGGCGCCGCTGCTGCGCCACCGCAAGATCCGGCCCGACACGCCGCCCGCGCGGCAGCTGGTCGTCGAGTTCCTCGTCTCGGTCCGCTCGGTGGCCGTGTTCTCGACCGTCTCGCTGATGACCCTGGGCCTGGCGCAGGCCGGACTGATGTGGGGCAAGGCGTGGCGGGTCGACGCGGGGCCGGTCTGGATCGTCGCCAGCTTCGTGCTGACCGTCGTGGCGCACGACGCCTATTTCTACTGGAGCCACCGGCTGATGCATCGCCCGCGGCTGTTCCGCGTCTTCCACCGGCGGCACCACCGGTCCAACAATCCCACGCCCTTCACCGCCTACAGCTTCGATCTGGCCGAGGCGGCGGTGATGGCGAGCTTCACGGTGATCTGGACCCTGCTGGTCCCGATCGCCTGGGTCGGGTTCGGGCTGTTCATGCTGCACCAGATCGCGCGCAACGTGCTGGGGCACTCCGGCTACGAACTGTTCCCCGCCAATCGCGAGGGAAAGCCGCTGTTCGACTGGATGACCACCGTCACTCACCACGATCTGCACCACGCTCAGGCAGGGTGGAACTACGGCCTCTACTTCACCTGGTGGGACCGCTGGATGGGCACCGAGCATCCCCAGTACCATGCCCGTTTCGCCGAGGTGGCCACGCGCCGGCGCGGGAGCCTGATCCCCGCCGAATAGCGGAAGGGCGGGAAGCGTCGCTGCCTCCCGCCCCCCTTTTTTTGTCAGCGTCCGGAAGCGCGGCCTACCAGCCGCACTTCTGGCCCTTGTTCTGCTTGGTCAGCCAGACGTTCAGCGGCTGGAAGTACTCGGCCACCGCCGAGGCGTCCGTGCGGGTCTCGCCCGTGAACGCCTGCATCGCTTCCGGCCAGGGCTTGGACGCGCCCATCTCCAGCATCGTGTTGAACTTCGCGCCGACCTCCTTGTTGCCGTAGATCGAGCAGCGGTGCAGCGGACCTTTCCAGCCGGCCTGCTTGCAGGCCGCGCGGTGGAACTGGAACTGGTAGACGTGGGCCAGGAAGTAGCGCGTGTACGGAACGTTGCCCGGCACATGGTACTTGGCGCCCGGATCGAAGGCGTCGGCCGGACGCTGGCCCGGCGGCGTGATGCCCTGGTACTGGGTGCGCAGCTTCCACCAGCCGTCGTTGTAGGTGTCCGGGGTCAGCGAGCCGTCGAACACCTGCCAGCGCCAGCGATCGACCAGCAGGCCGAACGGCATGAAGGCGATCTTGTCGAGCGCCATCTTCAGCAGGAACGGGATGTCGCCCTCCGCGCCGGGCACGGTTTCCAGCAGATCGATCTGCCGCAGGTAGGTCGGGGTCAGCGCCGACAGACCGACGAAGTCGCCGATGGCCTCGTGGAAGCCGTCGTTCGCGCCGTTCTTGAAGATGTACGGCTGCTCCTTGTAGGCGCGCTGGTAGTAGTTGTGACCGAGCTCGTGGTGGACGGTGTAGAAGTCCTCGCCGTTGACCTTGGTGCACATCTTGATGCGGATGTCGTCACGGTCGTCCAGGTCCCACGCCGAGGCGTGGCAGACCACCTCGCGGCCTTCCGGACGCACGATCTGCGAGCGGGTCCAGAAGGTGTCGGGCAGAGGGTCGAGGCCCAGCGAGACGTAGAAGTTCTCGCCCGTCTTGACCATTTTCGTCGGGTCGTACCTGGCGTCGACCAGCAGCTTGTCGAGGCTGTAGGCCGCCTTGTCTTCCTTGGGCGCGACGATCGGATAGATGTTGCCCCATTGCTGGGCCCACATGTTGCCGAGCAGGTCGGCGCGGATCGGGCCGGTCTTCGGCTGCACCGCGTCGCCGTATTGGGCGTTCAGACGTCCGCGCACGTAGCAGTGCAGGTTCTTGTAGAAGGGCTCGATCTGGCTCCACAGCCGGTCGGTCTCGGCCGCGAAGGCGTCAGGGTCCATGTCGTAGCCCGACCGCCACAGGGCGCCGGTGTCCTTGTAGCCCATGCCCTTGGCGCCCTCGTTCTCGAGCGCGACCAGCCGGGCGTAGTCGGACTTCATCACCGGCGAGATCGAGTGCCAGCCTTCCCAGGCGGCCCGCAGCTGCGCCGGATCACGGCTCTCGGCCAGCACGTCCTCGGCGTCGTTGAGGGTGATCTGCTTGCCGTTGAAGTCGAACTTGCCGCTTGAGTAGATCGAATCCAGCTTGGTCGCGAGGGTCGCCATCTCGTCGGCGGCGCCCGGACGCTGGGGCGCCGGGGCGACCACGGCGCGCTTGAGAATGTCGAGCTTGCGGCGGGTCACCGGATCCACCGCCACGCCGTCATACTTCGCCGCGTCGATCGCCGCGCGGGTGGCGAGGTCGGTGAACTCGCTGGTGGCCTTGGCCTCCAGCCACATCGTGTCCTCGGTGATGTTGGTGGCGCGGACCCAGGCCGACTTGTTCACGTACTCCGACAGCTTGGCCATGTCGGCCTCGGTCTTGTCCACGAAGGCCTTGGCCTCGGCGGGGGTCGGTTTGGCGGCGGGCTGGGCGTTGGCGGTGATCGCGAACAGGCCGGCCGCGCCGCCGGCGATCGCCAGCGCTGCGCCGGCGGCGAGCAGTTTCGTCTTCAGCATGGACGTTTCCTCGAGAGACTCGTTTGGCGGCATGGGAAACGCGCCGCTGATCCTGCGTCAAGAACGCTGGAGCTCAGTCCGAGTTCTTTGGCGTCTCGAACACCGGCGCATCCGGGGCCGCCGGAATTTCAGGCGCCGGAACAGGCTCGGCCGGAGCCGCCGGTTCTGCGGGCGCCAGCGCGGGCAGCGGATCGGACTTCTTCTCCGGCGCGGCCTTGCGGGGCGTGGGCCGCGAAGGCGTGTCCGGCTCGGCCTTCTCGCCCGACGTGGGCCGGCGCAGCTTGCCGACGCAGGCGGCCAGACCGTCCGCCCGCACCGTGCCCGCCGCCGCGCCGATGCGGCGCGACCGTCCGGCCACGTATTTTCCGGGCTTCACGGCGCGATACTTGAGCGGGTTGGGCAGGATGGCGACCAGCCGCGCGGCCTGGGCCCGGGTCAGCTGATCCGCGCCGACCCCGAAGTAGCGCCGGGCCGCGGCCTCCGCGCCATAGGTGCCCTCGCCCATCTCGGCGACGTTGAGGTAGACCTCCATGATCCGCCGCTTGCCCCAGATCGTCTCGATCAGGACGGTGTAGTAGGCTTCCAGCCCCTTGCGGACGTAGGACCGCGCCGGCCAGAGGAAGACGTTCTTGGCCGTCTGCTGGCTGATGGTCGAGCCG
>JBIICO010000231.1:0-5352 GCA_044238855.1 Caulobacter sp. | reverse complement strand
ACGGGGCTGTTGCGGATCACCCAGTCGCGGATGTTGTGGATGTTGCGGCCGGTCGACAGGTCCATGACCGTGTCGGCGCCCCAGCGGGTGGCCCAGACCATCTTGTCGACCTCGTCGGCGACGGTGCTGAGCACGGCCGAGTTGCCGATGTTGGCGTTGATCTTGACCAGGAAGTTGCGGCCGATGGCCATCGGCTCGACTTCCGGATGGTTGATGTTGGCCGGGATGATGGCGCGGCCGCGGGCGATCTCCTGGCGGACGAACTCGGGGGTGACGAAGTCCGGGATGCTGGCGCCGAAGTCCTCGCCGTCGCGGACGCAGGGCTGGTTCTGCTCGCGGCGCAGGTTCTCGCGGATGGCGACGTATTCCATCTCCGCCGTGACGATGCCGGCGCGGGCGTATTCCAGCTGGGTGACCGGGCGGCCGGCGCGGCCCTTCAGGACCTGGCGGCCGAGCGAGGGGAAGGCGGGGGCGAGGTGGCGACCCTGGGCGAAGCCGTTGTCCTCCGGCTTGACCTCGCGGGGGACGGCGACGGTGTCGGCGTCGCCCCGGGCGGCGATCCAGGGGGCGCGGACGGGGGCGAGGCCCTTCTCGATGTCGATCGTGGCGTCCGGGTCGGTGTAGGGGCCCGAGGGGTCGTAGACCGTCAGCGGCGGCTCGTTCGCCGTCGGGTGCAGCGCGATCTCGCGGAACGGCACGCGGATGTCCGGGAACAGCTCGCCCGAGGCGTAGACCTTGCGGCCGCCCAGGCGCGGGCCGATGGCGACGTCGTCGGTCTTGGGCGTGACGGGAGCGTGGACGTTCATGGCGCGGTTTCCTCAAACTGCGCCGGCATCGGGGACTCCCCCTGCCCGTCCTCGGGCTTGATGGGGAAGCGGTCTCTCCCTTCGCCGGCATGACCCGGATCAGGTTCGGCGCGTCACGGCATCAGCCGAATCTCAGCCCTTCAAGCAGGACCCCGCGGAGAACGGCCGCAGACTAGGCCGGGGGCGTTGCCGGGGCAAGCGGCGGACGGCTAGGGTGGCGGCGGGGACTCTTTCGTTGGCCAACAGATTTTCCATCACCCGGACCGTCGGCCGGTTCGCCGACATGACGCGTCGGCGCGCGGTCGCGCTGCTGCTCGTCGCGGCCGTGCAGTGGGGGGCGGAGACGGCGATCGGCCTGCCCGGCGGGCCGCTGGCCTTCGCCGCCTCGTGGCTGGGGCCGTGGCGGGAGGCGGCCAACGATCTCCTTTTCTTCGTCGGCTACGCCTTCACCGGAGGGATGGTCGTGCGGCTGGCGCTGACCCTTCCGATGCCGTTCCGCCCGGCGCTCCTGGACGCGGCGCGGACGGCGCTGACGGCGTTTCCGACCGTGCTGGCGGTGGTGATGGCGATCAACCTGCCCGGCGCGGCGCTGCGCTGGTCGTTGGCGCTGTCGGCGTCGACGGAGATTCCGGCCACGACGCTGGTGGCCCTCTACGCCGTCGCCGGGATCGTTCTGCTGGTGCTGACCCTGGCGCTGAACGGCTACCTGGCGGTCGTCGCGCCCGTCGCGCTGGCCGAGCGGCCGGGGTTCGCGGGCGCGTTCCGGCGCGGTGTCGGGCTGGCCCGGCCCAGGCTGTGGACCATGATCGGCCTGGCCGTCGTCACCGGCCTGATCATCTCCGCCGGGACCTGGGGCGTGCAGATGGCGACCGGGATGGCCGGCCTGGCGCCCCGGTTCTCCTACCTGCCCGGCGCGATGGCGATTTCGCTGGGACTGCTGCAGATGGTGTTCTTCGCGGCCGTCTATCGGGAACTGACCGAAGTCGGCGGCGCCGCCGCCTCGCCGTCCGACACCGCCGAGGTGTTCGCGTGACCGAAGGCCCGGCGGAAGAGCCGCGGCGCCGGTTCGCGCTCGGCCGGGCGGCGGCGACCGTCGTCGCGGCGCTGAAGAGGCGGTGGCTCGGCTATCTGCTGGCGGGGCTGGTGGCGGGCGCGGGCCTGCCGATCCTGGCCAACCTGGGGTTCGAGGCGCTGCGCGGCCTGTTCGCCTGGGCGCGGGACCCCGGGTTCGTGCTGGCGTCGTCCCTCATCCGGCTGGCGCTGGGCGCGCTGCTGACCGGGCTGGTCATCCAGTTGACGCTGCAGGCCGTCCAGCCCAGGCCCGAGGCGCCGGCCGGCGCCATCGGCGCGGCCATCGAGCGCCTGCCGGCGCTGTTCGTCGTCACGGTCCTGATGCGGCTGCCGAACCTGCTGATCACCGTCCCGACCGCCTACATCTATCAGGGCGTGCAGTCCGGCGGGGTCGGCGCCAGCGAGAGCGCCGCCCGCATCATGATGCTGAGCGGCCCGGCCATCGTGATCGGCACCATCCTGTCGCTGCTCGTCATCGTCCCCAAGCAGGTCGTCATGGCCGAGGCCGCCGGGCCCATCGCGGCGATCCGGCGCAGCTGGGCGCTGACGCGCGGACGCCGGTGGAAGGTAGGCGCGCTGGTGTTCGCCGTCATGAGCGTGACGGGGCTGGTAGAGCTGGCCGTCATCCTGTGGCGCAACACCCTCATCGCGTCCGGCGTCGCCGCCTGGGTCCAGACCGGATCGCTCTACCTGTCGCTGCCGACCGGCATCCTCGGCACGGTGGTCGCGACCGCCGTCTATATGGAACTGCGCCGGCTGGAGGGCGGCGGCGCGGCCCGAACCGCCGCGGTGTTCGACTGATGACCAAAGCTTAAGTTGAACGGCGTTCGGCGGGGCGGCAAGGGTTAGCACTTACCGATCCGGAGCCGTTCATGCGCCTGCCCTTCGCCGTCCTCGCCGCGTTCGCCGTGGGCGCCCCCGCTCTCGCCCAGACCGCGCCGGCGTATCCGGTGAAGATCCCCGCGCCCGGCGGCGAGGTGATCATCCCCTCCGCCGGACACCAGAAGGCCTATGACGAGTACCGCTACGCCCCGGCGCGGCGGGTCGGGGACATGGTCTATGTGTCCGGCGTCGTCACCGGCCGGATGCCGGGCGAGGGCAAGGACGCGGCGGCGTTCGAGGCGCAGATCCGGCGGGCGTTCGTCCACCTGGACCGCGTGCTGAAGGCGTCCGGCAGCAGCTTCGACGAGGTGGCGATGGTCAACAGCTTCCACGTCTGGGAGGGCGAGGACGTGGGCGTGACGCGCTTCGAGCAGCTCGACATCATCAACAGGGTCAAGGCCGACTACATCAAGGGCGCGCAGCCGGCCTGGACGGCGGTGGGCACGACCGGCCTGCTGGCGCCCGGCGGCATCGTCGAGATCCAGGTCATCGCGCGGGTGACGCCCAAGGGCTAGACGCCGATCCCGGCCGCCGCGAAGACCTTCAGCATCGGCTCCAGCCCCGGGCCGCTCTTGCGCCAGCGGCCGATGGAGCCGGCGTGGATCGGCTCGCGGACCTGCAGCGCGCTGGGGGTGGCGACCGGGGCGGCGTTCTCGTGGAAGGCCAGGCAGGCGGGGTCCCAGCCGAGGCCGCAATGGGCCAGGACGCGGCGGGTCTCGCCCTCCTGGTCGGCGACCAGGGCCTCGTAGCGCAGCTCGGTCCAGCGGTCCGGCGGCAGGGTCGCGGTCCAGTGGTCCGCCAGCCGCTCGAAACCGGCGACGTAGCGGGCGGTGTCCTCCAGCCCGAGCGCGTAGTCGTAGTAGGGGAACCGGGTGGCGAAGAGCTGGCGGTAGTTGCTCAGCGCGGCGTCCATGGGGTGGCGACGCAGGCAGACGATCCGCGCGTTCGGCAGCGCCCGCAGGATCAGCCCCGCGTAGACGACGTTCAGCGGCATCTTGTCGATCGGCCGGGCGGCGGCGGCCAGCGGCGCGACGGCGGCGAGGTAGCGGCGGCCGGCTTCCGCCAGATCCAGCCCGCCCGCCGCCGCCAGCGTCTCTTCATCCAGCACCAGCGGCGACGGCGTGCCGGCCATGCGCTTGAGGACCAGGGCGAAGTCCGTGCGCTCGCCGACCGAGGTCGCGTCCGGATGGCTGGACAGGATGCGATCCACCAGCGTCGTGCCCGTGCGCGGCAGGCCGACGACGAAGATCGGCGCGGCGTCCGGGGCGGCCGGCGCCGGGGGCCCGGCAGCCACCGCGGCGGCGGCGAACAGCGCGGCGTCGCGGGCCGGATCACGGGCCAGCGCGGCCTTCCTCGGCGCCTTGGCGCGGATCAGCCAGTCCAGCGCGCCGGGATGGTCGCCCGCGTCCTCCCGCGCCTTGGCCAGGGCGTGACCGAGGTGCTGGGCGACGTCCGGGTCGGCCCCCTCCCCGTCCGGGAACAGGGCCTCCAGCCGCGCGACCTCGCCCGGTGTCAGGGCGGTCATCTGGCCCAGCGCCCACCAGGCGCGATGCAGGGTCGGATCCAGCGCCACCGCGCGGCGGAAGGCCGCTTCGGCGCCGGCCATGTCGCCGGCGAACTGCAGGGCGGTGGCGAAGTTCTGCTGATAGCCGGCATTGTCCGGCGACAGGGCGACGGCGCGAGCGAAGACGGGCGTGGCGCGGTCGTGCAGGCCCGTGCGGCTGAACACCACGCCGATGGTGTCCAGGGTGTGGGCGTCCACCGGGTCCAGCGCGGCCGCCCGTTCCGCCGCCGCCCGCGCGGCGTCGTGGCGATTCAGGGCCGTCAGGCAGCGGGCGAGATGCGCGTGGTGGCGGGCCGACGACGGATCCAGCGCCACCGCCCGCTCCAGCAGCTCCGCCGCCTTGCCCGGATTGCCGTGGTCGGCGGCGATCACACCCAGCAGGAAGAAGGCCCTGCCCGACCCCGGATCGTCTTTCAGGGCGGACATGCAGAGGGCGTGCGCCGCCGCGTGATCGCGCCGCGCCAGGAGTCGCTCCGCCTCCGCCAGGCGGTCGGTCATGCCGGATTGCCCCATGGTGAGGGGGAGGATTCCGCCTCAGAAGCAGGCGTCAGGTGGAAAATATGCTCAGGCAACGACCTCGGGAGCGTTCGCCGATCATTGTTTCCTGGTCCCCCCGTTGGGCCATCGCGCAGGGCGTCGCAGCGTTTCGCCATCGAAGTGATCGGGGGAACCTTCATGCCTGCCATCCGCAAACTGTCGCGCGCCGCGCTGCTGGCGTCCATCAGCCTGGCGCCCATCGCGCTCGCCTCGCCCGCGCTTGCCGAAGAAACGACCGTCGTCGAGGAAATCATCATCACCGCGACCCGGCGCGACACAACCGTGCAGGACGCGCCGATCAACATTGCCGCCGTCGGGGCGCAGGCGATCGAGAAGCAGGGCTTCACCGACCTCAGCGACATCGCCGCCTATGTGCCGGGCATCCACCTCGTCGACCAGGGCGGCCGCGACGGCAGCCGGATCGTCGTGCGCGGCCTGAACGCAGACCCGCTGGGCGCGTCCGAGGGCGTGGGCAACACCACCGGCGGCATG
>JBIICO010000230.1:0-5369 GCA_044238855.1 Caulobacter sp. | reverse complement strand
CAGGACCGGCGCCGACAGCTGGATGGTCAGCCAGATGGCGTCCCGGCCGATGTCGAGAACTTCGGCGCCGTTCATGAAAAAGCCTCACAGGGAATCGCGGAGATCACCCCGGAAAGTGGGCCGGATCTGGTTAACGGCGGTTTACGACCTGCCTTTCGAAGCGATCCGTGCGACGCTCTGTCCATGATCGATCCGCGGCTCATCGACGGCCTGCAGAGCCTCGCCGGGCGGCGGGACGGGCGGCCGGCGGTCGTGGGCATCGCCGGGGCGCAGGGATCGGGCAAGACCACGCTGGCCCGGGCGCTGGCCGAACGGCTACACGGAGCGGCGTTCTCGCTGGACGACGTGTACCTGACCCGCGCCGAGCGGCAGGGGCTGGCGAGCGACGTGCATCCGCTGCTGGCGGTGCGGGGGCCGCCGGGCACGCACGACCTGGACCTCGCACACCTGACACTGGACGCCCTGGTGCGCGGCGAGCCGGCCGCCCTGCCCCGCTTCGACAAGCTGGCCGACGACCGGATGGCGCCGGTGGCGTTCCATGGCGAGGCCGGAGTGGTGATCGTCGATGGCTGG
The DNA here is from genome assembly GCA_044238855.1 of Caulobacter sp. Lineage (GTDB taxonomy): Bacteria > Pseudomonadota > Alphaproteobacteria > Caulobacterales > Caulobacteraceae > Caulobacter. The sequence continues at coordinate 4,796 of JBIICO010000230.1, read as the reverse complement.
TGCCTGGGCGCGACGGCCCAGGACGAGGCGGCGCTGGTCGAACCCGTCAATGCGCTGGAGCGGGACGCGGACCCGGCGGCGGTCTGGCGATCGTTCGTGAACAGCCGGCTGGCGGCGGAGTACCAGACCTTCTTCGGCCGGTTCGACGTCATGGTTCATCTGGCCGCGCCGTCGTTCGACGCGGTGCTGGACTGGCGCTGCGAGCAGGAGGCGGGCCTGCTGGGCCTTCCCCCGACAGAGCTGCCCGGCGCGCGGCGCGGTGAGCTGGCGCGGTTCATCCAGCACTTCGAGCGGATCACCCGCCACATGCTGGCCGGCGGCGTGGGCGCGGACGTGCGCACCATCCAGCTGACCGCCGACCGCGCGCTTCAGACATAGAAAAAGGGGCGGCTGAGGCCGCCCCTTCTCCGGGGTTCGGAAGGCGCCTGGCTTACCAGCCGCGCGGGCCGCCACGGCCGTAGCCGTCGCTGTAGCGCATGCTGATGCCCAGACGACGCTCCAGGTTGTCGAGGCGCTCGTGCAGGATGTTCACCTCGTTGCGGTTCAGGCCGTTGGTGTTGCGGTACTGGCGCTCGAGGCGGTTGATGTCCTCGATCTGGCGACGCAGCGTGCGGGCCTCGTACTGCGACAGGCGGCCGGCACGGACGCCGCGATCCACGGCCACGCGCAGGGCATGCTGGCGAGCGTTCAGCTCACGCGAGTCGCCACGGCGTTCCCAGCGGTTGTCGTAGCGGTTGTCGTAGCCGCCGCGGTAGCCGTCGTTGCCGTAGCCGTAGCCGTAGGGCTGGGCCGAGGCGGCGCCGGCGGCGCCGGCGACGGTGGCGATGGCGGCGGCGGCGATCAGGAACTTCTTCATCATGGTCTTCACTCCTTCGGGTGGTCCCGACCCCGGCGGATCCGGGGGGAGCGGGACGTTGCGAGGATGAAGATGCGCCCAGCCGCCTGAGCCCAACCTGAGCGGCGCGTTGTGTGACGTTCAGGTTTCCGCCGCTGTGGGAAACACCACAGACCATCGTTCTCCGATCGTGTGAAATCCGGGCGAATTCAACGCTGTCCCGGACACTTCCGGGGGGAGGACAAAGATGAACTTCGACAACATGGAGCTGGCGATCGCCTCGATCGTGGCGGTCGGAGCGCTCGGCACGGCCGCCTACGGCGTGGTCGAGGCGTTCGGCAAGGCGCTGGTGTTCGGACGCTTGGGGCTGCCCTACGTGGGCTTCAACTGTGTCCAGGCGCTGACCACCCAGTTCGAGACCGCCCTGAAGTTCGTGCACGGCGACAGGTTCCTGCTGATCCTGTCGCAGCAGTACCGCGACGGCCGCGCCGCCGGTCAGGCGCCCGACACCATCCGCCAGGCCGTACGGCTGGCGCTGCCGATGATGCCGGAGAACGAGGCCGTCGCCGTCGTTCAGGGCGTCTGGGGCATGGACGCGGCCGACAGCGCCGCGCTCGTCACCGCGCTCCAGACCGATCAGGAGGCGAGCGACCCCAAGGCCGCGCCGATGATCAGCCTGGCCCAGCGCTTCTCGCTGGCGCTCGACAATCGCGTCGCCTCGGCCTTCAGCCAGGCGGAGGAACGCTACCAGTCCTACGTGCGCGTGGCGGCCGGCGCGACGGCGATCCTGCTGGCGCTGGTGTTCAACGCGGGAGCGAAGGGCGGCTGCGTCTGGGTGGCGGGCAAGATCGCCTGTGCGCAACCCGAGAACGGCTGGCCCTGGCTGGTCGCGCTGGTGATCGGCGCGGCGGCGACGCCGCTGGCGCCGATCGCCAAGGATCTGGCCAGCTCCCTCAGCGACGCCCTGCGCGCCTGGCGCCAGGTCGGCGTCCAGCCCAAGGTCTGAGCCCATGTACATCATCAGCTTCAGAGACCTGGCGGCCGCGAAGTCGGGCGCGGTGACGCCCGCGGCGGTGTTCTGGATCGACGGCGTCGGCGCCGACTTCGCCTGGAACGATCCCGCATCGCTGCGGCGTCGGTTCGCCGACCGGAGCGCCCGGTACGTTCCGTGGGACGAGGTGCGTACGGCTCTCGCCGGCAAGCATGTCTGCTTCGTGGTTCACGGTTTCAATGTCGGCCGCGACGACGGCTACGCCAGCTGCGGCGCGCTTTCGCAACAGCTCAGCGGCCAGGGAAAGCCCTGGCCCGACACGACCGTGACATCGATCGAGTCCGCCGCCGGCGGCGTGGGTCTGCTCATGCCGGTGCTATGGCCGGGCGACGGTCTTGTCCCCGGCATCAGCTATCCGACCGAGATGGGCGACGTGTACGAGACCGGCCGCAGGTTCGCCGAATTCCTGCTGAGCGAGGCCAGGGGCCTGTCGCGAGCCTCGTTCATCAGCCACAGTCTCGGCGCGCGGGTGGTTCTGGAAACGGTGCAGCGGACGATGGCCGCCGGCAAGGGCGTACCCCCACGATTCGAGACAGCGGTGCTGACCGCCCCGGCGGCGGACGACGGGGTTCTCGACGAGCCCCGCTACGGGGCGGCGGTCGCGGCCCTGCGGCGGATCGTGATCGTCAGCTCGCAGGAAGACGACGTCCTGGAGGACGTCTTCCCGGCCGGTGACCGGGTGGAGTCGTGGATATGGAGCCGCGAGCGGGCCTCGAAGAGGGCGCTGGGCTATTCCGGACCCAGGAAGCTGAAGAAGACCTCGCCCGCCGCCGGCAAGCTGGAGTGGTTCGACGCCACCACCGACAGCGTCGGCCACGACGGCTACTTCCCCACGCCCCTGGAGCGGCCCGACGCGAAGTGGGCGACCTGGCCGAGGGGCTGGAACCGGCTGCGCGCCAAGCAGGCAGGGTTCCTGCATACGCTGTTCGGCGGCGGCGAACCGGCCTGGCCGACGAAGAAGACCGTGGAGCAGGAGACCTGAACGCCGCCCTAGATCGGCATCCGCATGATCTCCTGATAGGCGGAGATAACCTGGTCGCGGACGGCCATGACCGTCTCGAGGCTGGCTTCGGCGGAGGAGATGGCGGTGACCACGTCGATCAGTTCGGCCTTGCCGGCGACCTGGTTGGCGATCTGGGTCTCCGCCGTCTTGCTGGCCTGGACCGCGTCGCTCATCACCGACTTCAGCAGGTCGCCGAAGTCCTGGCCGCCGGCGCCGCCGACGGAGCCGAGGCCGGGCGCGGCCCCGCCCTGGGTGGCGGCGTAGGCCTTGGCGGCGGCGAGCGGGGTCATCATGGCCTAGGCTCCTATTTCTTCAGGAGGTCGAGGGTGCGCATCTCCATGGAGCGCGCCGTCTCGATGACATTGAGGTTGGCTTCGTAAGCGCGCTGCGCTTCCTTCATGTCGAGCGCCTCGATCAGGGGGTCGACGTTGGGCAGCGAGACGTAGCCTTCGGCGTTGGCGGCGGGGTGGCCCGGATCGTAGGTCGAGCGGAACGCCTTCTGGTCGCCCTCGACCCGGCTCATCCGCACCCCCTCGCCGCCGCCGACGGCGCGGGGCTCGAACACCGGAACCTGGCGACGATAGGGCTCGGCGCCCGGCGTTCGGCCCGTTGAGCTGGAGTTGGCGAGGTTCTCGGCGATGATCCGCATCCGCGCCTGCTGGGCGCGCATGCCGGAGGCCGCGACCCTCATGGCGGTGTCCGACTGGGATTTGATCTCGGCCATCTAGGTCAGGTCCCTCAGCGACCGGGCGGCCGGGCGGCCATGCGGAGCAGGTTCATCGATTTCTGGTAGAAGCCGATCGCGGCGTCGTACTGCATCCGCGCGTCGGCCATCTTGATCATCTGGTCCTCGAGGACGACCGAGTTGCCGTCCAGCGTCGTCTCGGTGTCCTTGCCCTTCACGGCCTTGAACGTGCCGTTGGCGCCGCCCGGCTTGATCCGCGCGTTGCCCGGCATGTGGCCGGCGGCGGTCTGCGACGGCTGCATCGCCAGGCTGCCGACCTGCGACTGCAGCGACGCCGAGAAGCCGAAAGGCTTCAGGTCGCGCGGCCCGTAGCCGGGGGTATCGGCGTTGGCCACGTTCTGCGCGATGACCCGCTGCTTCTCGCCCAGATAGCCGAGGCGCTGGCGGAGCATCTGGAACAGGGGAATCTGCGACATATCCATCGCCGATCATGGTGAAGAAACAGGGTTAATCGCACCTTAAGAGTTCCGGGCGACAAGCGGCGTAACCCTTGTGCGGTGCGCTTTCCAATGGACCTCGTCTTCGGCGCCCTTCGCGCCATCTTCGCCCTGGCGGTGACGCTCGGCCTGATCGGGCTGGCGGCCGTGGCGCTGCGCAAATACGGACCCGAGACGCTGGCGAAGCTGCAGACCGGCCGCAGGGAGCGCCGGCTGGTGCTGGTCGAGAGCCTGATGCTCGACCCCGCCCGGCGCCTGGTGCTGATCCGGCTAGACGACGAGGAGCGGCTGGTGCTGCTCGGCGAAGGCCGGATGCTCGAGAGCCTCAAGAAGACCCCTGCCCCGCGCCGCAAGCCGGCCCCGGAGACGTCGGCTGATGCGTAACCTCATCAAGCTCTGGAAGGGCCTGTTCGACGTCCGCCGCGAGGACCTGAAGAAGGCGCTGGCGGTGTCGCTGATCGCCTTCGCCGCCAGCCTCATCGTGCCCGCCGCGGCCTTGGCCCAGGCGGTGAACATCGACCTGGGCACCGGCGCCGGCCTGACCGAGCGCATGGTGCAGATGATCGGCCTGCTGACGGTGCTGTCGCTGGCCCCGTCGATCGTCATCATGACCACCAGCTTCGTGCGGATCGTGGTCGTGCTGAGCCTGCTGCGCACGGCGCTGGGCCTGCAGCAGAGCCCGCCCAACGCGGTGATCATCAGCCTGTCGCTGTTCCTGACCGCCA
>JBIICO010000050.1:0-18164 GCA_044238855.1 Caulobacter sp. | reverse complement strand
TGCTGGCCAGCGCCCACCAGGTCGACCGCGAGTTCCGCGTGATGAAGGCGCTGCACGGCCTGGTGCCGGTCCCGGTGATGCGCGCGCTTTGCACCGACGACAGCATCATCGGCGCGACCTTCTATGTCATGGACTACCTGGAAGGGCGGATCTTCCGCGACGCCACCCTGCCGGACCTGACGCCGGCCGAGCGCTCGGCGGTGTATGACGACCTCAACGCGACCTTGGCCAAGCTGCATCAGGTCGACTTCGAGGCGGCCGGCCTGTCCGACTTCGGCAAGCATGGCGGCTACTTCGAACGCCAGGTCTCGCGCTGGACCAAGCAGTACCGGGGCGCCGAAAGCGAGCACATCCCGGAGATGGAAGCCCTGATCGAGAAACTGCCCGGGCGGATCCCGGCCGAGGATCCGGTGTCCATCGCCCACGGCGACTACCGGCTGGAGAACGTCATGTTCCATCCTACGGAGCCGAAGCTGATCGCGGTGCTGGACTGGGAGCTGTCGACCATCGGACACCCGCTCGCCGACATCGCCTACAACGCCTTCCTCTGGCGCTCGCACTCTCCGTCCTGGGGCAGTCTCGACGGGGTGGATTTCGCGACCAGCGGCATCCCGACCGAGCAGGCATATGTCGACGCCTATTGCCGGCGCACCGGTCGAGGCCCGATCCAGGATTGGCCGTTCTACATGGCCTTCTCGATCTTCCGCCTCGCCTCGATCTCGCAGGGCGTCTATCGCCGTGTCCTGGCCGGCAACGCCGCCAGCGACCGCCCGGCCGAGAACGGCACGCCGCACCTTGCCAGGCAGGCGCTGGAGATCCTCGAAGGCGGCTGACCCTCCGCTCTTGTTTCGCCAAGGTTCGGCTATAGGCTCAACCTTATGGGGCGGAAGGCGGCAACAAACGGCAAGGGTTCGGCGCAGCGTCTCGTCATCACGGTGGTGGCGATCGATATCGTCGATTCAATGCGCCACATCGCCGACTGCGATCCGGACGAGGCGGAGACCTTCTTCGACAGTTGGCTCGAGCACTTCCACGACGTTGTCGACCGGCATGGCGGCTGCGTCATCGACGAGGCCGGCGACGGCGCTATCGCGGCTTTCGGTTGGCCCAGGTCGCTCGAGGATCACGCCGATCGGGCATGTATCGCCGGCTGGGCGTTGCAGAGCACGCGCGACGACAGTCTGGGCCCCAGCGGTGAGCCGGTACGGTTGCGGGTCGGGGTTCACTCCGGCCTGGCGGCCCTTCGCAGGAGCGCCAGCGGCGGCCGGCGCAAGCTCAGGACTGTCGGCGCCACGGTGCATATCGCCGCGAAGTTGCAACAGAGCGCGCCCCCGGGCGGGATCCGGCTGAGCGAGGAAGTCGCTCGCCTGTGCCGTTCCAGGCTGAGCCTGACACCGGCCGAACCGACAGAGATTCTCCAACAGATCGGGGTGGCTCCATTCAGCCTTGATGCCCGGCCGGAGAACACGCTCGCCGGCGACATCACCCAGCGCTACCGCCAGCCAATGGCAGGGCGAGCGGCGGAGCTGGCGCGGATCCGCGAAGCACTGCCCGGCGACGGTTGCGGCTCGGCCATCGCACTGATCGGGGAGCCGGGCATCGGCAAGAGCAGGCTCGCCGCGGCGGCGATGACGGATGCGGTGGCCCGCGATCTGAAGCGCTTGGTGTTCTTCGGCGACGCCCAGAAGCGTTCGACGCCCTTCGCGGCTGTCCGCGCGCTGCTTGGCGATCTCCTCGGCGAGGCGGCCGAGACCCGGGAAAGTCTCGGCGCGGCGTTGGCGGGTCTGTCGCTGGATGTCGACGAGCGCGTCGCGCTCGAGAGCTTGCTGGCGGCGCCGGACGGCGGCGGTCCGGAGAAGGCCCGAGGTCGTGATCCGACGACCAAGCTGACGCAGATGCAGCTGACGCGCGCCTTCGTTCGGGGCTTCCACGCCCTGGCCCTTGATCGTCCCGCCGTGCTGCTGGTCGAGGACCTGCATCTGGTCGATCCGGAAAGCCGGCAATTCCTCAAGCAACTCGCCGCCGAGGAAGCGCCTCATCCTTTCTGTCTGATCCTGACCGGGCGCCCGGAAGCGCTGCAGTCGGCGCGGGACATCGCGCGCACGGTGCTGCGGCTGGAGGCCCTGCCGGCCGCCGACATGCGCGACCTCGCCCGGCAGCTGTGGCCGGACGGCGAGCCGCCGGCTCCAGTGCTGGACCAGATGCTGGCGCGCGCCGACGGCGTGCCGTTCGTGCTGGAGGAACTCGTCCGGTCGGTCGAAGGTGTCGACCCGCCCGCATTCCAGGTGCTGCCGCACGGCGTGGAGTCGGTGATCCACGCACGCCTGCAACAGCTGTCGCCCGGCGCGCGCGCCACCGCCCAGGCCCTCAGCCTGCTGGGCGAGGATGTCGACGTCGGTTTCGTCGCGTCGGTGCTGGGTATCGGCCCCGAGGCAGCCATGCGGCGGTTGTCGGAGCTGGAGCGGTTTGCCTTCGTCCATCCGGTGTCGCGGCAGTCGACCCATATGCGGCATCAGATCATCGCCGAGGCCTGCGCCGACACCATTCCGCGAGAGCGTCGCCGGGAACTGCACGCCACGGCGGCGCGGGCGATCATCGCTCGCCATGCCGGACTTGCCGGACGACACGAGCAACTCGCCTTCCACGCCGAAGGGGCGGGCGATGATGCCGCGGCGCTGGATCACCTTTGGCAGGCCGGGCTGGAGGCGCGACGCAACTCGGCCGCCGCGTCGCTGAACCTGATCTTCGACCGCGCTGTCACCGTGATGGCGCGCCTCGGCGAGGCCGCGGACGGGCGGTACGTCGACTTCCTGCTGATGGCCTTCGCCGCCATGGTTCAGCTCGGTGAATTCGAGAAGGTGAACCGGCACCTGCCGCCCGTCATGGCGCTGGTGCGGCGCGCCGGACGGCCGGAACTCACCTCGGGCGCGCTGTCGCAGCTGGGCATGCTGTGCTGGTTCGAAGGACGCTATGCCGAAGGCCTGGCGGCGACCGAGGAAGGCCTGGCTATCGCGCGCGAGCTGAACGCACCGGCGCTGATGTTCTCCAACCTCATCATGCAGACCAACATCCTGCACGACATGGGCCAGGTGCGGCGCGCGATCGCCGAGGAGCAGGAACTCTGCGACCTGCTGACCGGAGATCTGGAGACGGCCAGACTGGGCGCATCCGGCATCCCGCGCGCCACGGCGCTGGCCTTCATGAGCTGGTACCTGGTCGACATCGGTCACTATGACGAGGCGCTCGACTATGCCCGCCAGGCCTTCGAGGTCGCCACCCGCGAGCAGGACACCTACGCCGAGCTCCTGGCCCGAAACACGCTGGGCCGTACCCTGCTGTTGCTCCAGCGCGACGAGGAAGCGGCGGACTGTCTGATGGTCGGCCGCGAGATCAGCGAACGCGACGGCTACGACGCTATCCAGCCAAACCTCATCGGCCGGGCCGCCCACGCCTTGGCTCGGATCGGCCGTTCGGCCGAAGCGATCGCCATGATCGAGGAGTGTCTGGATCGAGGCCTGCACCGGCGCACCGGGGTGATGGAGGTGTTCAACCTCACCGCCGGCCATGCGGAGGCGTTGTACCGGGGCGGCGATCGCGAGCGCGGGCTCCAACGGCTGGACGAAGCCTTGGCCATCGCGCGACGGGTCGACAATCCCTGCCTGCTGCTGGACGGGCTCGGCCTGCGCGCCCGGCTGCTGGCGGAGACCGCGCCGGACGATCCGCGTCTCGCGACCGACCTCGACGAACGGCGGAAGGTCGCGGCCCGCTACGACCTGGCGCTCTGGCCGGAGGCGTTGTCCGCGCGCGGCTGAGGCGCGTGCGACAGCACGCGCGAGAACCGCGCCGGCAGCGAGATCGTCACCCCCGCCATCTTCCTCGGCTCGCCGCCTTCGCCGGCCACCCGCCGAAGCCCCTGTAGCCGGCCGGCCGCCTTCACGCACTCCTCCAGCACGGGCATGGCGACCCTGTCCGCGCCCCAGCAGTACTTCTGGCTCTGGAGGCCCTCGTCGACGATGCCCGGCGTCCGCGGCACGCCAAACAGCAGATAGTTCTCCGCGAGCCTTTCCGGGCCCGCTGATATGCCGACGCCGTTGAGAGAAAAGCGTTCCGGATGGGCGAACGCCGCAGGGTCCAAATTGGCGATCTTGACCACCGCCGCCACGGTGTCGTCCTTCTGCGCGGTGTCGCCCCGCGCGATCGCGGACTCCTCGCTCTCTTCCGCGCTGAAGAAGTGCGTGCTTCGCGTGCAGCGACGCATGCGGATGGGCATGTTCGGGTTGAGCCGCTCCGCTTCGTAAATGATGCGTTCGGGACCGGCGCTGGTCAGTTCCGGCAGCAGCGCCGACAGGTCGATGCGGGACTGCATCAGCATCTGCATGACCGACGCGAACGTCAGCGGGACGACCGCCAGCGTGGATCCGATGATCTCCAGAAGGATCGCGGAGACATCCTGATAGTAGCGGGTCCTGTGCCGGCTCGTGTCTTTGTCGCCATACAGCGCGTTGAGATACTCTCGCTTCGCGTTCTCCGCGAAGGCCCAGACCAGCGTCTTCGGCTCCTTCTGGTCGCGCGACTGACCTGTCGCCCTCGCCGCGGCCGCCGACTGGGCGGCCTGGAGGATCGGGTCGATATGATTGAGCAGTTCCGACCCGGCCTGTCGCGAGAGCATCTGAAGCGCCTTCTGGGTCTGAACGTTGCCGATCAGATCGGCCACCAGCACGGACGACCAGACCTGCATCGTCGTCAGCCCCGGGTCGTTGGGCAACTCGCCCTTGAGGGCGGCCAGCCAGTCCGGTGGAAGGTCGCCTACGTGCTGGCGCGCGAACGGCAGGGCGGCCCCCAGCTCGGTCAGCCAGCCCGGTCCCGGGGTGCCGAAAAGGTCGGTCAGAATCCCGTAGGCGGCGGGGGCCGCGAAGTCGGCGATCAGGTCTATCCGGCGAGACCCCGAGATACGCCGCAGCGCTGCGTCGAGGCGGGTCTGTGCGATCTTGCGGACGAACATGGAGGTCTGGCCGCCCGAATAAGGCGTGCCCGGCGACTCGCCGTGAGCCCCGCGCAGCGTTACCCAGGCGTCGTCGAGAATTCTGGGCAGGATCGAACGAGCCTCGTCGCCATGTTCTGTGCCGATGGGCAGGTCACGCCCCCGCATGATGCCGCGGCTGGCGTCCCGATAGGGCGCGATCGAGAAGCTCACGCCGCGGCCCTGACTATTGTTCTTGAGCACCCTGACGACATCTTCGTGCCTGCCGACGAAGCTGACGAATTCCTTTGTCCCGGGCAGCTGGAGCCGCAGAACCCGGCGCTTCCCGCCGAAGACCTCGTTGAGGAAGCCGCGTATGCGTCGCTCGCTGAACAGCGAAGGCGTTTGCGTATCGTTCATGCTGTAGCCGCTGAAGGGGAGCTTCTGCGTGGACACGTCGAAGCGCTCCCCGTCGGCGATCTGGCGAAGCGCGTCGATACCCGGGGCGAAGAAGTAGTCGCCGCCGCGGGTGATGACGAAGCGCGGCAGGCCGGTAACGGGGGCGGCCGCGCCGACTTCCAGGAAACTGTCTCTGAGGCCGCCGTTGTTGGCGCCCGTCAGGGGGCATTTTCCGAGTCCGGCCTGACCCAGGTACTCGCCGCCATTGATCCAGTCGGCCTGGATGACCTCAAACTGAAGGTCGATGCGGGCATTCAGCGCGATGAACAGCATGCCGCGCCGCTCGTCGTCGCCCGCTGAGGTCTCCGGCAGCAGCGGCCCGCCATAGCTGATCCCGCGACGCAGGATGCGGTGCCGGCGAGCTTCGTTGCGGCCGCCGATATCGCGCGGGTTCGCCCGGCGTATGTGGGCTCCGAGAGGACACCGAGCGCCGTCGGGATCGTCAGCCGCGTAGCGGAAGTCGTTCAGGGCCGCCTCGCCCAGCGCGTCGGGCTCGGCGTCATAATGCGGCGACCGCACGAGCGGTGCGCCCTTGGGCCAGCGTCCCACCATCTGGGCGGCCAGAGCTGTCTGGGCTCGCTTGTCGTCGGGACGCTGGTGGTCGAGGAAGGCCCGCAGCGCCGGCACATCCTGCTCCAGCTTGCGGAGGACAAGGAAGGTAGAGCCTCGGCGCAGGCCCGTGTTGATGGGGAGCCCGTGCTTCTCGCCGTCTTCATCGGGCAGATCGAGGAAGATCTCACCCGGCGCGACCGGTTCCCACGACCCTCGGCGGCTTGGAGTTCCGCCGCCCGGAAGTGTCGGAGACAGACCCATGTCGATGAAGGGTTGGCTCAGGCCGTCCCGAAAGCCGAAGTGCTCCCGACGCCCCCCGGGCGGCGGGGGCTTGCCCTGTTCGGCGGCTTCGTCTTCGGCGGCCTGCTCTGGCTCCTGACCGAGTTCGATATGGACGATCTCCAATCCCAGGGCGCGGAACAGAAGGCCGATCTTCAGGCGCAGGTCGGCGCCATCGGCGTCACGCGCGTCGTTGAAGTCACGAACCTCGGCGCGAAGCTGCTTCCAGAACCGCTCGGTGAAGCCAAAGCCTGTTGTCGCGAACCCCCCGGTGAAGAAGCCGTGCACGCTTTTCAGCCCGAGCTCGCCATCCCAGTGGTCAGGGGCGCTGGGGCCCGTATCGCCCAGTCGCCTGGCGCGGGCGGCCATGCCTTCCTTGAAGGGATCGGGGAATGAGGCGAGCGTCGTCTGATCCAGCCCGAGCGCCTCCAGACCGGAATGGGTGAAGGCGAGGGTGATCGGGGTGCTGTCGGTTCTTTCCTCCGCGGGGCGGCGGTCCCGCTCTCTCTCCTCGCTGCGAATGATCGGGCCCGATCCGTCGTCGAGGTTCCGGAACGCCGGCGCACCCTGCCGAAGGATTTCATGCAGCAGCAGAATTGGCAGCGCGGGACCGAACTCGTCCTGCTTCGCGGCCGCCCTCAGGCCTTCGGCGGCCTCGTGCATGAGGGTCGCATATCCCGCCGAAGTTTCGAGCCCCTTCAAGGCCTGCAGGAACATCAGCGCGCCGTGGTGATCCATCCGGAAGGGGCGGGCGGCCAGGCGCGCGGCCAGGCCGCGCAGGCCGTGTCCCGCGTGGCTGTCGTCGATCCCCGCGACCGCGTCGGCGGTCACCGCGCCTGGATCAAGTCCCATCTGCTCCGCGACGAACGCGCCGTTGTTCACGAAGAGGTCGCGCGCCGCGAGACGGAAGCACTGCCCGTCACCCTCCACGAGAACCTTCAGCCAGTTCAGAAAGGCTTTTGGAGCCGCGTCGACCGACTGCGCCTTGGCGGGCGACGCGCCGGCGTTTGACTTCTGGTCCGGACTCTCGCCGCCGGCCGTCGTCGCTTGGCGCAGGCGGGCGTCCACGAGCGCGGGATTCCGCATGTCGAGCTTGAGCGCCTTCCAACTGGCGCGGATGGTTTGCTTCTCGCTCTCCGGCTTCGAGGCGGGCGACGGGTCGATCGGCTTGGTCTCCGATCCTGCGTCCGCTTGGGAAGACCCGGGCAGCCGAGCCCATGTCGCCTGCATCTCCGCGTCTGCCATGATGCGGAAGAACACAAACAGCGACCAGTTGCGGGTGCGCCCGCCCTTGAATTTCGAGGCCTTCAGCAGATGTGCTTGGATGTTCTTGCGGGACGCTTCCTGGTCTTCCGCGGTCGTTGTGGTGGCGTCGGTCATGTCAGCCTCTCCTGCCGCTCGGCGCGGTGTAGATGCCGCCCGCCGACGGGAAATCGCGGGCGATCTGCTGGTTCTCGCGGAGGAAGTCGTCGAACAGTTCGTCCATCGATGCGACACGTCGGCCGGTGGGCGAGCGCACCCTGGCGACGAATGCGTCGAAGCGATCCTTGAAGGCTTCCAACTGCTTCAGTCGCACCACCGAGACCTCGGGATAGGTCGCGTAGAACAGCTCGGTGTTGATCTGGTAGCGGCGGATCCACTTCCAGAAAGGTTCGAAATTCCGCGTGCCCGGGTAGTCTTCGCAGCTGCGGAAAATGCTGTCGAAATCGGTGTTCAGGAACCGCGCGATGTCGCGCATGTAGACCTTGAGGTCCCCATCGAACTCGACAAGAGTCAGAAGCCAGGACCGGAACTCGGGCGGCTTTTCGCGCTCGGGAGGGAGCGTGGTCGCTGTCTCGGCCTGGGCGGCTCGATTTACGGCGGCGCCGCGCTCGGACTTGCCCGGTATGGCTTCCAGGTAGTCGTCGATCAAATCAGGGACCTGAAACTGTGGAGCGGGGTCCCTGCCGGCGCCGCGAGCTAACGCTCCCGGGCGGGCTTCTTCTCGGTAGTCGATGGTCAGGTTGCGGGAATAAACCAGATACTGTTCAGGCCTGAGGATGATCAGGCGGCCGAAATGAATCGCCGAGATGCGGTCCAGTTCGGTGGGAAGGCCCTGCTCGTGACGCTTCGCCATGTTGGCGATCGTGGCCCGCAGCACCTCCTCGTAGGTGCGCTTCTCCCCCTGAGGGCAACCCCGTTTGATCGGCGCCATGACCGCGATCTCGGATACCCCGCCGATCGTCTTGGAGGTAGCCCATTGCAGGCGCGGCTCGTCGCCCGCCTTCCGCGAGTCCGTCATCGTTCTCCCCCCGACGGAGCCGGCTGTTCCCGGCGTCACTACCCAGAGTGGCGCCAATGGTTAACGTGCGCCAGACGGGGCGGCGGTGTGTCAGTTCACCGGGCGAACGTGGCTTTGCGCACAGTCGTGGCGATCACCACCAGCCGGGGTCGGCGGCCGGGGCGCGGAGGTTGGCGGCCACGAGGGCCTCCAGGGCCCCGATGTCCAGAAACACCAGCCGTCGGCGGCCGACGCGAATGATCTTCAGCCTGACCAAGGCGTTGAGCTCCCGCGTCACCGCCTCGCGATGGGCGCCGATCCGATTGGCGAGCTCCGCATGGGTCGGCGATGTCTCGTCGCCCTCGGCGCGCGAGCGGGCCAGGCGCAGAAGCTCGCAGTGCAGCCGCGTGCAGACGTTCAGCGCGCTGAGCTCAAAGACACGGTCCGTAAGACCCCGCACCTGCGTCGCCAGCCGCCGGATCAGCCATTCGGCGGCCTCTGGGCAATCCCGGATCAGGGCATTGAAGGCCTCGCGCGGGATCGCCAGCAGTCGTCCCTCGGTGGCGGCCACGATGCTGACGGAACGGGTCTCGCCGTCGATCGCGGCCAGTTCCCCGAAGAGCTGGCCCTCTCCCAGGTCGCGCAAGGACACCTCACGTCCGTCGGCGGCATAGAGGACCGCCTGGAGTCGGCCCTCCTGCACGATGAAGACGTCGCCGGCGACGCCATTGCGTCCAAGTACGGACTGCTGCTTGCGGACCCGCACGACGCGGGCGCGGGCCATCACGTCCTGGCGCGACTGGGAGGGAAGCACCTCAAGCAGGCCGCGCCGGTCCCGTCCCGGCGTCGTCCCTAGCCGTGTCTCGTCCGTCGTCATCAGCACGCTCCCCGCGCGATCTAAGCAGGCGTCGAGCGGAAGTTGCAACCTCGTGTGGTTTTTCTCACCTCCCGGGGGTGCGCGACGGCGCCGGGGGCCGGCGCAACAGGCGGCAAAGTCCGTCTCCGGGGGCGTCAGGAGCGGGCATGTCGGGAACCGAATTCGCCGTGGCCATCGAGGTCGTCTCCACCGCGGAGGTCTACTGGCTCGCCGTGGACGAGCGGCGGATTCCGGTCATCGACGGGCGAGGGAGTGTGCGGCTGACGGTCGGTCGGCACGTCCTTGTCTGGTGGATGGAGGGCGAGCGCGGGACGGGTATCGACCTCGCCCTGGCGGCCGGCGACGAGGTGCTCGCCACAGTCAGCGCCCGCATCGCCTCCGGCTACCGTAGCGGCGCCGGGGTGCTGCATTTCGACCTGGATTAGCTCGGCTGGCGCACTGAGCGCAGAGGCAGGCGAACCGTGACCCGCAGCCCGCCGGTGGCGGCGTTGGCCAGCAGGACATCGCCCCCGTGCTCGCGGGCGATCTGGCGGGCGACGGCGAGGCCCAGGCCGATGCCGCCCTGCGTCTGGCCGGGCGCGCGGTAGAAGGGCTCGAACACCCGTTCCAGCTCCGGGCCCGGCAGGCCCGGTCCCTGGTCGAGCACCGTCACGATCGCCTGTTCGCCGTCGCGGGCCAGTCGCACTCGAACATGGTCGCCATACTTGACGCCGTTGTCGATGAGGTTGCCGAACAGGCGCTGCAGGGCCAGCGGATCGCCGTCGACAACCAGGTCGTCCGCGTCTTCGGCGGCATCCTCGAACGCGGCGTCGGCCTCGACCTCCCGGGCCTGGGCCACGACCTCCTCGAGCACCGATCTCAGGTCCAGGCCGACCCGGCCGCCGGCCTGATGGGTGTCGCGGGCCATGTCGAGGATCGAGGCGATCATGTCCTCCATCTGACGCAGGTCCGGCAGAACCGAGTCCCGGGTCTCGGGCGAGGCGCGCTCCATCTTGAAGCGCAGCCGCGTCAGCGGTCCCCGCAGATCGTGGGAGATCGCCCCCATCATCATGTTGCGATGTTGCAGGTAGCGCTTGAGGCGCACCTGCATGTCGTTGAAGGCGCCGGCGGCCACGCCGATCTCGGCCGGACCGGCCAGAGCGATCTCGGGGCCGTTGGGATTGCGGCCGAGCCGGTCGGCGGCTTTGGCGAAGGCGGCGAGGGGGGCGGTCACCCGGCGCGCGAAGAGATAGCCGGCTGGGGCCAGGAAGAGCAGGCAGGCGGCGAACCAGAGCATCACACGACGCTGCCAGGCGTTCGGGAACGGTTCCGGCGTCGGGCGCACGAGAACCCAGCCTTCGCCATCGGCCGCCCGGCGCGCCGCGACGAAGTCGCCCACGATCGGCATCCCGTAGCCGCCACGGGACCATTCGCGCCGCATGGCGGCGACCCCGGGCCGAGCGTCTCCGTCGGACGATCGGGGCTGAGGGCGAGGCTCCCACCGCTCGCCGGGCGGCGGCCAGCCCTGTCCCATGCTAGGCCCGGGCCCACCGGGCGGGCCTGGATCGCCCGGCCCGCCGGGGCCTTGCTCGTCGCAAAACCTGCCGGAAGTCTTCGCGGATATCGAGGCGGACGTCGCTCAGCGGGCTCTTCAGTCGGCGCGCCAGGATGCGACGTCCGCGCTCGTCGAAGCGGTGTGGATCGCTGTCGACGGAGGGAGGGTGTCGCGAAACGACCCGGATCAGACGTCTTCCGTAGCGGCTCTGCAGAGAGCCGCCGTTGAGGGCGGTGGCGATCTCGTCGAGGCGATACATGGCCGGCGGCGGCGGCGGCATGAACAGCACGACGCCGAACGCCACCGCCTGGCCCAAGGCCGTGCCCACCACCAGCAGCACCATGGTCTGGACCGCGAGCGGCGCCTCGAACCAGCGGCGCGGCGTCATGTCGGCGTGACGACCGCGTCGAGCATGTAGCCGGCATTGCGGTAGGTGCGGATCAATTCCCGATCCAGTCCCGTGCGAAGCTTGCGCCGCAGGCGGCTGACGGCGACGTCGATAGCGCGGTCCAGCGCCTCGGACGACGGGCTCCGTGCGAGCCTCAGAAGCTCCTCGCGCGACAGAATGCGCCCGGTGTTCTCGATGAAGGCGACGAGCAGGGTCAGTTCCGCCACGGAGAGGAGCGAGACCACGCCGGTGGGCGAGGTCAGTTGCCGCCGTTCGGTGTCGAGATGATAGCCCTCGAAGTCGTAGCCGCTGTGCAGACGGATGCCGCCGTCGCCCTCACTTTCCGCGCCCCGTCCGCGCAGGACCGCGCGGATTCGGGCCAGCAGTTCGCGTGGATTGCAGGGCTTCGCCAGGTAGTCGTCGGCGCCGATCTCGAGGCCCACGATGCGGTCGACCTCGGCGGTCATGGCGCTCAGCATGATGATCGCCGGCCCGCGGGCTTGCGAGATCCGGCGACAGATCGACAGGCCGTCCTCGCCGGGCAGCATGACGTCCAGAACCATGACCGGAAAGTCCTCGGCCTGGAGGGCGGCTTCCATGCCGAAGGCGTCCTGCGCCGCGTGGACCGTGAAGCCGTTGCGTGTCAGGTAGTCTGCCATTTCAGCGCGAACCTCGTCGTCGTCGTCGACGAGCAGCACCTTCGGGGAACCGGAAGATGACGAAACGTTCATGTGCATCTTCCGCACATGACGCACTGGGTTTGTCGGCGTATGTCGCCATCGACACAAACATCTACGCGGCATGGCATGATTGTGTCGCGCTCCCCGCTACAGGTAGTCGAGAAGGCGCACTTTGCTCAGCGCCGAGATGGATGAGTACAGGGTCTGCAGCTGGGTCTGCAGGTTGGTGACCTCCACGGTCGCTTCCGCGAGATCCTTGCCGGACAAGGTCTTGGCCAGAGCCTCGAGGGTATCGGCGCTGGTCTGCATGCGGGTCTGGTGATCGGTCAGGACGCCCGTGCGGACAGCCAGGGTTTCCTGATGCGTCGCCAGGGCGTCGATGCCCGCGGTCAGTTTGTCGTAGGCGGTCGAAAGGTCCGCCGTGGTTGTCGCGGTCGCCAGCGCCGCCAGCCCGTCGACCAACGCGACGATGCCCGGATCGTTGGCGCTGATCGACAGCGACACCGACCGGCCGCTCGAGAGGTCCAGGGAGAGAGCCTTGTCGCTGCCCTGATACCAATCGGAGGTTTCGAAGGCCGCCGAGAGGTCGAGAGAAGAGACATCCACCGCCGCCGAGTCGGTCGCCTGGCCGCCGAACAGGGAACGGTCGCCGTAGCGGCCGTTCAGGATACCGCCCAGCTCGCCGAGCCAGTCCTGCGCCAGGCTCGCCAGGCCGTCGAGGTCGGCGGCGCCGCTTATCCGCGCCGAGACTTCCGAGCGGATGCCGCTGGCCAGGTCCGACAGCTCGCCCAGCGCGCTCCAGGCCTGCTCCATCAGGGCGGCGGCCTCGCCGGCGGCGTCGCTCTCGGCCTGGGCGCGGGTCACGCGCGACTGAAGGCCCAGCAGCATGCCTGTGTCGCCGCCGAGACCGCCGTATGTCGTTGAAACCAGTCCGCTGGCCTGCTGCGCCTGGGCCGTCGCCAATCTGGACTGAAGGTCCAGCGCCGAGGTCATCAGGCTGGTGCTGTTGGCGAAGGTCGCGATCCGGCCGAGCATCAGTTCATCATCCCGATCAGGGTGTCGAACAGGTCGCGGGTGATGGAGATCAGCTGGGCGGCGACCTGGTACTGGCTCTGGAACTGCGTGAGCAGCGCGGTCTGTTCGTCGAGGTTCACGCCGGTCAGGTTGGTCAGGGCGGCGGTGGCGTAGCTGTTTGTCGCCTGGGTGCTCGACGCCGTGGAGGTCGCCGCCGAGATCCGTGTCGAGGCGGCCGAGACGAAGGCCGTGGAATAGTCGGCGATGCTGCTCGTGCGCGCCGACAGCGATCCTGAAGCGGCGAAGTCGCGGTTCGCGGTCAGGGCCGACACGATGGTCGTGGCGGTCGAGCCGTCCCCGGACGCCAGGCCGCGATCGCCGGCGGCCAGATCATCGGCGTCCGACAGCGCGGCCGCCGCCAGCAGCGTCGGATCGGCGGCGAGGGCGGAACTGACCGCGATGTTGGAGGCGCTGTCCCCGGTGAAGACCGCGTTGAAACCGAAGGCGGCCGAGAAGCTCTTGCCGTTCACGGCGCTGTCCAGGCCGGCGATCGCGACGCCCGAGGTTCCGTCCTCGCTGGTCAGCACAAGGCGGCCCGAGGTGTCGAGCGAGGCGCTGATCCCGTCCACGGCATCCAGCGTGGAGACCAGATCGCCGATGGTCGAGACGCCGCTCAGGTCGACATCCGTCACGGTCGCGACCATGCCGTCCGACGAGAGTGTCGCGATCCGGAGGTCGCCGGTTCCGGAGAAGGCGTCGCTGCCGGTCAGGCCCTTCAGCGCGCTGGTCAGGGCGGTGGGTGGCGGATAGGCCGAACCGTCGGCGGCGGCGGTGTTGACGGCCTCGATCAGGGCCGAAGCCAGGCTGTCGAGCCCGACCTGCTCGTCGACCAGAATCCCGTCGCGCAGGTCGATCAGGCCGCCGAGCTTGCCGCTGGAGATCGAGCCGGTGATGTCCTTGCCGTTCAGGGTGATGCCACCGATCGTGTCCGGATAGACGGCGTCGGCGGAGAGCTTGCCGGCGGCCGTGTAGCCAAGCGTCGCCGCGGTCGACCCGAGCAGTTGCTCGCCACTGCCGGTGTAGATCGACACCCGACCGTCGCTGGCCAGGCTGTAGGACACGCCTAGCATCGCGGAGAGCTCGGTCAGCGTCTTGTCGCGCGCGTCGAACAGCGCGGTGGTGTCCTGGCCGAGGGCGGCGGCGGCGGCGATCTGGGTGTTGATGCTCGCCAGGCCCTGGAGCGCGCCGTTGATGGAGTCGACGGTGGAGGCGATGTCCTGATCAGCCTGGGTTCGCAGGGACTGGATCTCGCTGGACAGGCCGCTCAACGAGGCGGCCAGGTCTTCCGCGGCCGCCACGGCCGAGGTGCGTGTCGAGGCTGTCTGCGACGAGGTGAGGGCGGTCAGGCTGCTCTGGAAGGCCGAGAGCAGGCTGGCCAGGTCGTCGCCGCCGTTCACCGCGCCGAAGGCGGCGTCATAAAGCTGGAGGTACTGGTCGACGACCGATGCCGCGCCGTAGGCGGCTGAGCTGCTGACGACGGTCTTCTGAAGGTAGCTGTTCGCCGTCCGCGTCACCTCGCCTTCTGACAGCGCGACGCCGACGGACGAAGCCGCGGCCACATAGCTCTTGGTCGTGTAGCCCGCCGTGCTGGCGTTCGAGACGTTCTGGTTCGCCAGCGCGATCGAGTACTGCGTGTTCTTCAGCGAGACGGACGCGGCGGTGATGATCGACGACAGCGAGGTCATGGTCTCAGCCTCCAGCGCCGCGGCGGGAACGGCCGCGCGGCGCGGCGTAGGCCCGTGTGGCGGAGAGACTCCGATCGAGGCGAACGAGTTCGCCGCGGGTCTTCGACCGCTCGTCCTTCAGCGCCGACAGGCGGCCGCTCAGCGCGTGACCGAGATCGGCCAGGTTGCTGTAGAACAGCACCCGGTCTTCCTCCTTCAGCCCGCGCAGAGCCACGGCGATCTCACGGGCGATGTCGCGCGCCTCGTCGGCGTTTTCGACCAGCGGGCCCTTTCCGCCCTGCCGGATGCGGCGCGCCCGGCCAATCAGGCGAGTGATCCGGTTCATGATCAGCGGACCGCCTGCAGCAGCGTGTCGAACATGGTGTTGACCGTGCTCATCACCTGCGAGGCCGCCGAATAGGCCTGTTGGGCGACGATCATCTTGTTGAACTCGGTCGAGGTGTCGGTGGTCGAGCCTTCCAGCGCGCTCGTGACCAGCTCGCCCGCGCCGCCGTCGCCCGGCATCGAGATCTGCAGCAGGCCGGACTGGGCTGTGGCCTTGTAGACCGTGCCGGAGACTTGCTGCAGGCCGCTCTCGCTGGTGAAGGTCGCGACCGGGATCTGGTAGATCGCGCGGCTGGCGCCGTTGTCGAAGGTGGCCGTGACGAGGCCCGAGCCGCTGATGCTGACGCCGGTCAACGCCCCGGCGGCATAGCCGTTCTGTCCGGTCGCGCCGAGGTCGATGTCGATGTCCGACGACGTGTCGGAGTACTGGGTCAGGCCGTCGATGCCGCCGACCGTCCCCAGGTCCATGGCGATCGAGGCGTCCGCCGCGCCGTTGTTGTAGTCGATGGTGAACTCGATCGAGGCCGCGTCCGTCGACGAGGCCGGCGAAACGGACGCCAGGGCGCCGTTGGCGTCGAAGGTGACCGTGAAGCTATTGGGCGTGAGGGCTCCGGTCGTCGTCGTCGCATCGCCGGTGGAGGTCGGATCCGACAGCGACAGGGTCCAGCTGTTCTCGCCGGTCTTGGTCCAGCTCTGTTCGACGGTGTGCGAGTTGCCGAGCGAGTCGAAGATCTCGGTGCTGGTGGTGAAGACGTCGCCTGCCGCCGCGTTGGCCGGCAGGTTGGCGGCATAGGACATGGTCGAGGTCGCCTGGGCCGGACTGGAGATATCGCTCAGGTCCAGGGCGGTCAGGTTGCCGACCGTCTTGCTGCCCACCACCGCGCCGTCGGCGTCGGTGGCGTAGCCCATCAGGTAGTAACCCTCGCTGTTGACCAGGTAGCCTTCGCTGTTGGTCGAGAAGCTGCCGTTGCGGCTGTAGGCGGTGGCCGATGCGCCGGCGTCCGGGTCGCTGGACACGACGAAGTAGCCGCTGCCGCTGATGGCCATGTTGGTGTCGACGGCCGAGGACGAGATCGTCCCCTGGACCAGCATCGCCTGCAAGGTCAGGGCGCGCACGCCGGCGGAGGACTGGCTCGACGAGCCGCCCATGGTCCCGCTGAGGATGGCCTCGAAGGTTGTCTCCTTGACCTTGTACGCTGTGGTCGAGCTGTTCGAGATGTTCTGGGCGATCGCCGAGAGGGCGACGCTCTGCGCCTGGAGGCTGGAAACGGCGGACGAAAGGGCTGCGGAAAGGCTCATGTCATCGTCCTCAGTTCAGGGCGCTGTCGTGGATTTTCAGGATGTCGTCGGCGCTCCAGGTCAGGTCGCCGGCCTGGTAGGTCGTCGTGTCGCCGGTGGTGACCGAGGTGGCCGTCGCGTAGGCGGTGACGGTCGTGCCCACCGCGTCGCCGTCGGCGTCGGTGGCGCTGACCTGCAGGGTCAGGACGTCTCCCTCGGAGACGCCTTCGAGGTCGTCGAGCGACAGCGAGAGGCCATGCTTGCCGGCGGAGCCGTCGACGCTGCCCGAATAGACGACGTCGCCATCGGCGTTCAGCACGGTGACCGCCGCGGAGGCGGCGGTGGCGTCCAGCTCGTAGCTCCAGCTCGCCTCGCCGCCCTGGACGGGCGCCATGGGGCTGTCGATTTCGGCCGTCGTGCCCAGGTAAGACAGCGCCGACAGCTGCGTCAGCTGGCCAAGCTTGGCGCCGAGATCCTCGAGCGTGGTGTTGGTGTTGATCTGCTGTTCGAGCTGCGAATAGCCGACGAGCTGGCTGGTGAACTCGTTGGCGTCCATCGGCTCCAGCGGGTTCTGGTTCTGCAGCTGGGTCATCAGGATCTGCAGAAACTGGTTCATCTGGTCGGCGGCCGACGTGCTGGCCGTCGAGGTCGTCGACGCCGTCGTCGCTGCGCTGACGGAAGAGACCGTGGTCATGGCTGGCCGCTCTCGCTGGGACGCGGCCGCGGCCGCTGTTCAGCCGTTCAACGAGGCGTCCGCCGACGGTGGGGCGGAGAAAATTTTCGAGGACGCACGATTTTTCGCGCCCCATCCGCGATCGGCGCTCCGTTCCAGTCTCGAAGCCGCCGAGGTCCAAAACGGATCGAGGCGCTTCCCGGCCGGAGCCTCCGGCGCGGTCACACCCAGTTAGAGAAGCGGAACAAAATGGCTGTCATCTCGACCAACCTCGCCGCCAACACGGCCCTGCGTTACCTGAACCAGAACTCGGCCGCGCAAAGCGAGTCGCTGTCCAAGATCTCCAGCGGCAAGCGCATCCAGTCGGCCTCGGACGACGCTTCAGGCCTGGCCATCGGCACCACGATGTCGGCCGACGTGGCGGTGCTGAACCAGGCGGCGACCAACATCACCCAGGGTTCTTCGGTGCTGAACACGGCCGACGGCGCGCTCAGCCAGATCGCCGACATCCTGGAGCGGATGAAGTCGCTGACCGCGCAGTCGCAATCCGGCTCGCTGGACGACGACGACCGCACCTACATCGACGCCGAGTACCAGCAGCTGCTCGAGGAAATCACGAGCATCAGCACGACCACCAACTTCAACGGCAAGACGCTGCTGGACGGCACGAGCGACTACTCGACCGGCGCGGACTTCCTGGTCGGTGCGACCAGCACCGAAACCATCACCGTCACGCTGGAGTCCGCCACCCTGGCCGACCTCGGCATCGACGCCTCGACGGTGGGAACGGCCGCCGACGCCGCGACGGCGATGACCGCGCTCGACACCGCCATCTCCGCCGTCTCGGAAATGCGCGCCAACGTCGGCGCCGCCATGTCGCGCTTCGAGTACCGCGGCAACGTGGTCGACAGCTCGCTGGAGAGCCTGCAGGCGGCGGAATCCTCGATCATGGACGTCGATCTGGCCGCCGAGCAGACCAGCTACACCAACTTCTCGACCCTGACGCAGGCGGCCATTTCCGCCCTGAGCCAGGCCAACTCCTCGCAACAGCAGCTTCTGAAGCTGCTGCAGTAGTCGCGCCCGGCGTCGCGGGCGGGGGCGGGCCCCCCCCCGCGCCCCCCCAGGACAAACCCTTGGCCCC
>JBIICO010000049.1:0-18199 GCA_044238855.1 Caulobacter sp. | reverse complement strand
GACCCGGTCGGCCGGCCCTCGCGCATCGCCTGGAGCCGCTCGCGCAGGATGTCGGCGAAGTCCTCGTCGCCGTCCGCTTCCGCGCGGGCCAGTTCGCTTTCGAGCGCGGCGATCACATCGTCGGTCATGGCGCTTCAACCCTCCATCCGCCGGATCGATCCGGCGGCCTTGGCGTTAGTCAGCCGAAGAGGAGTCTCCCATGACCGCAACCGATCCGACAGCCTACACCTTCCCCGACAATCGCCGCGGCACGGTCGCCGGCCTGATCGACGCCGTGAAGGCGGTGCTGACCTCGCACGAGGAACCGGCCCCGCAGCAGCAGCTTCACCGCCAGGAACTGGCCACCAACGCCAAGGCGCTGGCCGGCGAGGTCGCCACCCGGGTGAAGGAGAAGCCCATCCCGCCGGCCCTGATCGCGGCCGGCATCGGCATCGGGCTGGTGTTCCTGTTCAGCAAGCGCGCCCGTGGCGCGGCTCTGACGGCCGGGACCTTCGCGCTCAACGAATACCGCAAGCGCTCCCACCTCTAGCGAGGCGCTACGCCGACGGCGGCAGCAGTTCGGCCAGGGCGTTCCACTCCGGATCGTCGAAGGCGTCGAACTCCAGCGGGTATTCCGGATGCTTGTCAAGCGCCGTGTTCAGGGCGTCCATGAAGGCGTCCGGGCCGAGCGTGTAGAAGCGCCATTCCCGCACGCCGCCGCCGGTGAGCGAAGCCGCCAGCACACCGGCGCCGGAGGCCTCGACCGCCGCGCCGACGGCGTCCTCGAAGGCCTCCATCTGGCGGTCTTCCTTCTTGGGCGGCATGCCGGAGTCGTCGTCGGCCTCATAGCTCCAGCCGACCAGGATCAGGTGCGGCCAGCCCTTGCGGGCTTCGGGCGACGGCAGGGCGGCGCGGCAGCGGATGATCAGCCCGTCGCCGTCCTCGCTCTCGGTCTCGCCGACGATCCAGGGATCGTGCTCACCATAGAGACCGGCCATGGCTACTTCTCCGTCTTCGGTTGGGGCTTGGCCGGCTTGACGTTGAGGTCCAGCCAGCGGGTCATTTCCCACAGGGTGTGCAGCACCGACTCCCGTCCGCGATAGCCGTGCGCCTCGAGCGGCAGCTGCACGTAGCGCACGTTGGCCCCGTTACCCTTCAGCGCCGCGTAGAACCGCTCGCTCTGGACCGGGAAGGTGCCGGAGTTGTCGTCGGCCTGACCGTGGATCAGCAGGATCGGCTCGTCGATCTTCTTCACATGGGTGAAGGGGCTCATCTGGGTGTAGATGTCGACCGCCTCCCAGTAGGTCCTCTCCTCGGCCTGGAAGCCGAACGGCGTCAGGGTCCGGTTGTATGCCCCCGACCGCGCGATGCCGGCCCGGAAGATGTCGGAGTGAGCCAGCAGGTTGGCGGTCATGAAGGCGCCGTAGCTGTGTCCGCCCACGGCCAGCCGGTCGCGGTCGGCGACGCCCATCTCGACCACCTTGTCGGCGGCGGCCTGGGCGCTGGCGACCAGCTGCTGGACGTAGGTGTCGTTGGCGGTCCCGTCCGGGCCGATGATCGGCATGGTCGGGTTGTCCAGCACCGCGTAGCCCTGGGTCAGCATGAACAGGTGGCTGCTGCCGCCCGGCCGGGTGAAGCGGTTCTCGGTCCCGACCACCTCGGCGGCGATCTTCGGATCGGTGAACTCGGTCGGATAGGCCCACATCAGCAGCGGCAAGCGACCGTCCCGCTTGGGATCGTACCCCGCCGGCAGGTACAGCGTCCCGCTCAGCTCGACGCCGTCGGCGCGCTTGTAGGTGACCAGCTGCTTGGTCACGCCCGCGAACTGGGGCGCCGGGTCGACGAAGGCGGTCAGCTGCCGCGAGGCTCCGGAGCGCTTGCGCAGGAAGATGTTGGGAACCTCGGACCGGCTCTCGCGCCGGGTCAGGAACCGGTCGCCGCCGTCGTCCAGCAGCCCGATCACGAACTCGTAGTAGGGCGCCCTGGCCTGCCAGATCCGCGTCTTCTGGCCGGTCGCCAGATCCAGCCGGTCGAGGAACGGGAACTCGCCCTCGCGGCTCGCGCCCGGCCCGCTCATGTAGACGCCGCGGCCGTCGGCGGTGAACTGCAGCACCTGCCGCCCGGCCGCGTTGGCGCGGCTCAGGAAGTCGCCCGGATCGTCGTACTGGCCCTGGTAGTTGCGGTCGACCAGCACCTTGGGCGCCGCCGCCGGGTCGGACGGGTTCACCAGGAAGCGGGTCTCGTGCCGTGTCTTCCACCACTGCGAATGGACGATGGCGACATCGGCCCGGCCGAACTCGACGCCGGCGTAGCGCTCCTTGAGGTCGATCAGCACGGTCGGCGCGGCGGTGAACGGCGCGTCCAGCATGAACACGCGGTCGCGGACCGCCGCTTCCTTGCGCGGGTCGCCCTCGTCCTGGGCCTCGACCCAGACCAGCGTCGAGGGCGTGTCGTCCCGCCACTGCGCCGAGCGCGGCCCCTTGGCCACGGCGTCGAACGGCGGCGGGATGTCGTCGCGCAGCGGCAGGGCGGCGACGGTGCGCACGACCTTGCCGTCGAGGTCGGTGACGACGACGTCGGCCGGGAACAGCGCGGCCGGCACGACATAGCTGAACGGCCGCTTGATCCGGGTCTGCAGGATGAACCGGCCGTCGGGCGACAGGCTGGCGCCCAGGATCAGGCCCGGCGCGCCGACGAGCTTCGGCTCTTCCCCGGCCAGCGACACGACGGCCAGCTGGCTGGTGAAGTAGTGTTCGAACAGCGCCTCGTCCTGCGGGCTGGCGAGCAGGTCCTGATAGGTCCGCACCGGCGCCACCCGCGCCATGCTCTCCTGGACCAGCGGCCCCTTCGGCGTCTGGTCGGCGACCGGCGCGGCGCCGCGGCCGGCGGGCACGAGCCGCACCAGCAGGCCGGAGCTGTCCGGCAGCCAGCTGAAGCCGCCGCCGGTGGTCGCGTTCAGCCGCGGCCCGACCAGTTTGCGCGCCTGACCGGTGGCGACGTCGACGACCCACAGCTCCAGCCCTTCCGGCGCGTCGGCCATGAAGGCCAGCGCCTTGCCGTCCGGCGACCAGGCGGGGGACAGGAACCGCATCCCGGCGGGCAGGGCGACGACGCGCGGCTTGCCGCCCGCCACGTCCTGCAGGGTCAGGCCGGTCAGCCAGCTGACGCGGCTGTTGGACGGGCCGCTGTTGCGCGGGTTGATGCGATAGCCGGCCAGCTTCAGGGTCGGCTCGGCCAGTTCGGCGATCGGCGGCAGGTTCGCGCGGTCGAGCAGCAGCATGGTCGTGCGCGTCGGGCTGATCGCGACCGTCGGGGTCGGCGGGGCGTCGAGGATCTGGGCGATCGGCGCCGGCGGCGTCTGATAGCCGTCCGAACCCGCCACGGCCGTCTGCGCCAGGGCCGGCGAAGCCATCCACAGGGCCGCCGCGATGCAGGCCTTCAACCACCACGAACCGTTGCGCATGACGCGTCCCCAAACCTTCAACGACAGGCTTTTGTCGTTAGGGCGCCGGCGTCGCCCGGGCAACGGGCGCGACCAAAGATGACGTCGCGTCAAAACATCTGTTCAAACGCCGAACTTCGATACATTATCGCTGTAAACATAAGAACGAGGGAGACAGGGAATGGCGAAGTCGGGCGCGGTCGAGCACTTCGACGTGGTCATCGTGGGCGCGGGCCTTTCGGGCGTCGGCGCCGGATACCACCTGCAGGACAAGAGCCCCGGCAAGTCGTACGTGATCCTGGAAGGCCGCCCCTCGATGGGCGGCACCTGGGATCTGTTCCGCTATCCCGGCATCCGCTCAGACAGCGACATGTACACCCTCGGCTACAGCTTCCGCCCGTGGAAGGAAGCCAAGGCGATCGCCGACGGTCCCTCGATCCTGAAGTACGTGAAGGACACGGCCGCCGAGTACGGCATCGACCGGCACATCCGCTACAGCCACTGGGTGAAGACCGCTTCCTGGTCGACGGACGACGCGACCTGGACGGTGGAGGTCGTGCGCGGCGAGGGCGAGACCGCCCGCTTCACCTGCAACTTCCTGTTCCTCTGCGGCGGCTATTACAGCTACGAGGCCGGCTACACCCCGGACTGGGCCGGCATGGGCGACTTCAAGGGCCAGATCCTGCACCCTCAGAAGTGGCCCGAGAACTACGACTACAGCGGCAAGAAGGTGGTCATCATCGGCAGCGGCGCCACCGCCGTGACCCTGGTGCCGGAAATGGCCAAGCAGGCCGGCCACGTCACCATGCTGCAGCGCTCGCCCACCTATGTGGTCTCGCGCCCGGCCGAGGACGGGCTCGCCAACTGGCTGCGCGCCAGGCTGCCGGCCATGACCGCCTACCGCTTCACCCGCTGGAAGAACGTTCTGCTCGGCATGCTGTTCTACAACATGGCGCGGAAGAATCCGGCGAAGACCAAGGAGCGGATCATCGGCATGGTCCGCGAGAACCTGGGTCCGGACTACGACGTCGATACCCACTTCACGCCGCGCTACAATCCGTGGGACCAGCGCCTCTGCCTGGTGCCGGACAACGACTTGTTCGACGCCATCAAGGCCGGCTCGGCCTCGGTGGTCACCGACCAGATCGAGGCCTTCGACGCGACGGGCCTGAAGCTGAAGTCGGGCGCGCATCTGGACGCCGACGTCGTGGTCACCGCCACGGGCCTGACCCTGGAAGTGCTGAACGGCATCGAGTTCATCGTCGATGGCGCGAAGGTCGAGCCGGCTAGGACGCTCAGCTACAAGGGCATGATGTACAGCGACATGCCGAACATGGCCTCGTCGTTCGGCTACACCAACGCGTCCTGGACGCTGAAGTGCGACCTGACCTGTGAGTACGTCACCCGCCTGCTGAACCACATGGACCGCACCGGCATGCGCCAGTGCACGCCGCGCAACACCGACCCCGATCTGGGCGAGGAGCCGTGGCTGGACTTCTCCTCGGGCTACGTCCAGCGCTCGATCGACCGCTTCCCGAAACAGGGCGCCAGGAAGCCCTGGAAGCAGAATCAGAACTATGCGCTGGACCTGATGGCGCTGCGCTACGGCGCGGTTGCCGATGGCGTCATGCAGTTCACTAATCCGGCGCCCAAGCTCGCGAAAGCGGCATAGTCCGCACCCGGCGCCGCGGTGCGGCGCCGGACCGGAACCAAAGCAAAGGCGGAGTCTTCCGTGAGGGTCGGTCGGCGACGGGTCGACCGCCCCGGAGTACCCCTCAAGTGCGCATCGCCCAGATCGCCCCGCTTTACGAGGCAGTTCCCCCCAAGCTCTACGGCGGCACCGAACGCGTCGTCGCCCACCTCGCGGACGCCCTGGTCGAACTGGGCCACGACGTCACGCTGTTTTCCAGCGCCGACGCCCGCACGCTTGCGACACTGGCCCCGGTCCGCGACCAGGCCATCCGCCTCGATCCCGCGCCGCTGAAGTCCGACCTCGCCTCGCATCTGTCGATGCTGTGGGAGGTGCGCAAGCGCGCGCACGAGTTCGACCTGCTGCACTTCCACGTCGACATGATCCACTTCCCGATGTTCGAGGACATCGCCGGCCGCACGGTCACCACCCTGCACGGACGGCTGGACCTGAAGGACCTCGAAGGCGTCTACGACCGCTGGCCGCGATATCCGCTGGTCTCGATCTCGGACGACCAGCGTCGCGGCCTGCCGCTGGCCAACTGGGCCGGCACGGTCCACCACGGCCTTCCGACGCGCCTCTACGACTTCGCGCCGGAGCATCGCGGCTACCTGGCCTTCCTCGGCCGCATGTCGCCGGAGAAGCGGCCCGACCGCGCCATCCAGATCGCCAAGGCCCTCGGCATGCCGCTGAAGATGGCGGCCAAGGTCGACGCCGCCGACGCCCGCTACTTCGAGGAGGTCATCCAGCCGATGCTGAACGACCCGCTGATCGAGTTCGTCGGCGAGATCGGCGACGAGCAGAAGAGCGCCTTCCTCGGCGGGGCCGCCGCCCTGCTGTTCCCGATCGACTGGCCCGAGCCGTTCGGCCTGGTGATGATCGAGGCCATGGCTTGCGGCACGCCGGTGGTCGCCTGGCATTGCGGCTCGACGCCGGAGATCATCGAACCGGGCGAGACCGGCCGCATCGTGGAATGCATGACCGAGGCCTGCGCCGCCGTGCTGGACGTCATGACGCTGGACCGCGCCGCCATCCGCGCGCGCTTCGAGTTGCGCTTCTCGGCCCAGGCCATGGCGCGCCGCTATGTGGAGCTCTACGCTGATCGGCTGGCCCGCTGCGAATACGGCGATATCGAGCCGGGCGTGGAACCGCACCCCATGCTCGCGGCGTTGTCGGAGACAGGTGACGCCAAACTGGCCGTCATCGCCTGACGGCGGGAGGCATGGACGACGCGGCCTACGTCATAGCCCCGACCGTTGAAGGCGCTCACGAGGAGGGCGCGCTTCGGTTCTGGACGCTGAAGGACGGCGACTGCTTCGTCGTTTCGGACTCGCACGGCGATATCTCCGGCGGGCCCGACGGCCTGTTCGACGCCGATACGCGACTGCTGTCGAAGCTGCGGCTGCTGATCGGCGAGAAGCGGCCGACGGTGCTGAGTTCGGGCGTGTCCTCCGACAACGTCATGTTCACCTTCAACGGCGCCAACCGGCCGCTCCCGCCGGCCGGCGGCCGGGTCGTCCCGCCCGGCGTGCTGCACGTGGAGCGGCGCCGGCTGATCTGGAACAAGCGGCTCTACGAGCGCATCCGCCTGACCAACCACGGACTGGACGAGGTGCTGGTCGGCGTCACCATCGAGTTCGGGGCCGACTTCCGCGACATGTTCGAGGTGCGCGGCGACACGCGCGCCCGCCGGGGCGTCGCCGGCCCGGTCGAGCTGAACGGCCGCTCCGCCGCCTTCTCCTACGAGGGCCTGGACGGCGTCACCCGCACCAGCGTCATCGGTTTCTCCGAACCGCCCCAGCGCCTGACCAACGAGCGGGCCGACTTCATGGCCTGGTTCCAGCCCAAGGGCCGGTTCGAGCTGTTCCTGGAGGCCGCCGACAGCGCCGACGATCCGCCGGACGAGTTCCGCTTCAAGCGCGCCGCCGCCGAGGCCCGCCTGGCCATGCGTCGCCGCGCGCGCCACGGCTCGCGGCCGCGCAGCGACAGTCCCAGCTTCAACCGCTGGCTCGACCAGTCCCGCGCCGACCTGGCCCTGCTGACCACCGAACTGCCGACCGGCCGCTATCCCTTCGCCGGCATACCCTGGTTCTCGACCCCCTTCGGTCGCGACGGCATCATCAGCGCCTGGCAGCGGCTGTTGTTCGACCCCGGCCTGGCGCGGGGCGTTCTGACCTATCTCGCCGGCCGCCAGGCGACGGAGACCTCGGCCTTCCGCGACAGTCAGCCCGGCAAGATCATGCACGAGACCCGCCAAGGCGAGATGGCCGCGCTGGGAGAGGTGCCGTTCGGCGTCTACTACGGCGGGGTGGACACCACGCCGCTGTTCATCGCCCTCGCTGGCGCCTACACGCGCCGCACGGGCGACCTGGCGTTCGCCCGCGCGATCTGGCCGGCCTTGCGCAACGCCGCCGCCTGGCTGGCGGACTACGGCGACTCCGACGGCGACGGCCTGGTCGACTACGCCCGCGCCGCCGACACCGGCCTTTCGAACCAGGGCTGGAAGGACAGCTACGACTCCGTCTTCCACAAGGACGGGCGCTTCCCGAAGGGCCCGATCGCGCTCGTCGAGGTGCAGGGCTACGCCTTCGCCGCCTGGCGCACGATGGCCGACCTCGCCGCGCTGCTGGACGAGCCCGGCGCCGAAGACTGGACCGCCCGCGCCGAACACGTCCGCGCCGCCGTCGAGGATCGCTTCTGGATGGAGGAGGAGGGCTACTACGGAATCGCGGTGGACGGCGAGGGCGCGCTCTGCCGCCCCCTGACCTCCAACGCCGGCCACCTGCTGTTCTGCGGCCTGCCGACCCAGGAGCGGGCGGAGAAGGTGATCCGCCGCCTGTCCGGCGCCGACTTCCGCACCGGCTGGGGCCTGCGCACCCTCGCTCGGGGCGAGGCGCGCTACAATCCGATGAGCTATCACAACGGCTCGGTATGGCCGCACGACAGCAGCCTCTGCATCGCCGGCATGGCCCGTTACGGAGAGCGCGACCGGGTCGGCGAGCTGCTCCGCGACCTGCTCAGCACGGCTTCGCACACCGAAATGCGCCTGCCGGAGCTGTTCTGCGGCTTCCCGCGCCGCCCGGGTGAACCGCCGGTGCCCTATCCGGTCAGCTGCTCGCCCCAGGCCTGGGCCGCCGGCTCCGCCTTCCTGGTGCTGCAGGCGCTGCTCGGCGTGTCGGTCGACGCCATCGCCAAGGTGGTCACGGTCGCGCGGCCGCGCCTGCCGGACGGCGTGAACCATCTGGTGGTGCCGGCCTTGGAGATCGGCGGCTGCAAGGTCGACCTGGCCTTCGAGCGCGTCCGCCAAGGCCTCGTCGTCGCCTCCGCCTCCAACTGCTCGCCCGACCTGCGGGTCCAGACGGTCTGGTGAGTTAGTCCGGCATCAGGGACTGCAGTCCCACCAGCGCCAGGGTCAGCATGGCCGGCGCCGGGCGGGTGCCCCGCTCCCAGGCCTGGACCGTTCGCTTGGACACTCCGAGATGCTCGGCCAGCACGACCTGGGTCCAGCCCTGCTCGCGCCTGAACGCGCGCAGGTCGTCCGGCGACACCAGAGCGGCCATGGCCGCATGAGCAGTCCAGGACAACAGCAATGCCCCCGACCCTTCACTCTTCGGCGCGCTTCCCGACGAGGCGCCCAGCGCGGTCAACAAAAGCCGATCGCGGGCCCATTGTGCAGTGAACAAAAGCAGCAGCATCCGCGAATCTGGGCCATAGGCTGGGGATATGACGGGGACGTTCGATCACATCGTCGTTGGGGCGGGCTCTGCCGGCTGTGTCCTGGCCAACCGGCTGTCGGCCGATCCGCGCCGCCGCGTGCTGGTTCTGGAGGCCGGCGGCAAGGACGACTGGATCTGGTTCCACATCCCGGTCGGCTACCTGTTCTCGATCGGCAACCCGCGCGCCGACTGGATGTTCGAGACCGAAGGCTCGCCGGGCCTGAATGGCCGCGCGCTGAAATACCCGCGCGGCAAGGTGATCGGCGGCTCCTCGGCCATCAACGCCATGATCTACATGCGCGGCCAGGCGGCGGACTACGACGGCTGGCGCCGGCTCGGCCTGACGGGCTGGGGCTGGGACGACGTCCTTCCTCTGTTCCTCGCCCAGCAGGACCACATATCGCCACCGAGCGAGTATCACCGCTCGGGCGGCGAGTGGCGGGTGGAGCATCCGCGCATGCGCTGGGCGGTCCTGGACGCCTTCGCCGCCGCGGCGGCTGAGGAGGGCATCCCGACCGTCCCGGACTTCAACGGCGGCGACAACTTCGGCGTCGGCTACTTCCAGGTGAACCAGCGCGCGGGCCTGCGCTGGAGCGCGGCGCGCGGCTTCCTGAAGCCGGTGCTGAAGCGCCCCAACCTCAGGCTCGAGACCGGCGTCCACGTCACCCGCGTGATCGTCGAGGACGGCCGCGCCGTCGGCGTCGAGTGGCTGAAGGACGGCCGGACGTTCGAGGCTCGCGCCTCGGGCGAGGTCGTGCTCGCCGCCGGCGCGGTGGGCACGCCACAGGTGCTGGAGCTCAGCGGCATCGGCGACGGCGCGCGGCTCCGAACGCTTGGGGTCGAGACCGTCCGCCACCTGCCCGGCGTCGGCGAGAACCTGCAGGACCATCTGCAGATCCGGCCGGTTTACAAGGTGACCGGCGTGCCGACCATGAACGCCCTCTATGCCTCCCTCTGGCGGCGGCCGCTGATGGCGCTGGAGTACGCCGCCTTCCAGCGCGGCCCGATGTCGATGGCCCCGTCGCAGATGGGCGCGTTCGCCAAATCCTCGCCGGACCAGGCGACGGCCAACCTGCAGTTCCATGTTCAGCCGCTGTCGCTGGACCACTTCGGCGAGCCGCTGCACGGCTTCCCGGCCATCACCATCAGCGTCTGCAACCTGCGCCCGACCAGCCGGGGGTCGATCCACGCCCGAGGTCCCGATCCGCGCGACCGGCCGCTGATCCAGCCGGACTACCTGTCGACGCCGGAGGACGAGCGCGTCGCCATCGACTCCCTTCGTCTGGTCCGCCGCATCGTCGGCCGCGCCCCGCTGGCCCGCTATCACCCGACGGAGATGAACCCGGGCCAGGCGGTGGACGACGACGCCGGCCTGCTCGAGGCGGCCCGCGACCTCGGCACGACGATCTTCCACCCGGTCGGCACCGCGAAGATGGGTCTGGCTTCCGACCCCACGGCGGTGGTCAACGAGCGCCTGCGGGTCTTCGGCGTCGAGGGGCTGCGCATCGCCGACGCCTCGGTCATGCCCCGCATCGTCTCGGGCAACACCAACAGCCCGACCATGATGATCGCCGAGAAAGCCGCCCGGATGATCGTCGAGGACCGCCGTTAGGCCGCCGCCCGCTCCGCGGCCGCCCGGCTTTCCCACACCGCCGCGGCGATATGGTCGAGCAGCGCCTCCATGGCGATCGGCTTGGTCAGGAAGGTCTCGACTCCCACGGCCGCCCACTGGGCCCGGTGCTCGGCCATGGCGTTGGCGGTCAGGGCCAGGATCGGCGTCCGGGCGTTGGGACCCCCGGCGCCGCGAATGCGGGTGGTGGCCTCGATGCCGCCCATGACCGGCATCTGCATGTCCATCAGGATCACGTCGAAGGCCTCGACCCCGGCCAGCTCGACCGCCTCGGCGCCGTTGACGGCGGTGGTCACCGCCATGCCCAGCGGCTCCAGCATCAGGCGGATGATCCGCTGGTTGACCTCGTGGTCCTCGGCCAGCAGCACGGAGATGGTGGTGTCCAGCAGCCCCGCCTCGGACAGGCTCGTCTCAACGGTCGCCTCGGGCTCGGCGGCGCGCAACGGGAACTCCAGGCGGAACACGGAGCCGCGTCCGGCCTGGCTGCTGACCGTCAGCCGCCCGCCCATCAGTTCCGCCAGCCGTCGGCTGATCGCCAGGCCCAGGCCGGTCCCGCCATGCTCGCGCGTGACGCCGGTGCTGCCCTGCTCGAAGCTCATGAACACCCGCGCCGCCGTCTCGGCGTCCATGCCGCAGCCGCTGTCCTCGACCTCGATCCAGACCAGCGGCCCCGCGGCGGTGTCGGCCTGGCCGCCCCGCACGACGATCTCGCCCTGGGCGGTGAACTTGGTGGCGTTGGACAGGAGGTTGGACACGATCTGCTGCAGCCGCAGCGGGTCGGTCAGGATCCGTCCCGGCAGGCCTTCCGGCTCCAGCCGCAGCGCGACCGCCTCGGTCGTCTTGGGCCGCCACAGTTCCACGGCGCCGGACAGCTTCTCGACCAGGTCGATCGGCGCCAGCGACACCTCCAGCTTGCCGGATTCGATGCGCGACAGGTCCAGCACGTCGTTCAGCAGGCCCAGCAGCACCTCGGAAGCGTTGGACAGCATCTCCACGTGCGCCGCCTGGCCCTCGTCCATGTCGGTACGGCGCAGCAGGCTGCCGGCCGCCACGACGGCGTTCATCGGCGTGCGAATCTCGTGGCTGATGGTGGCCAGGAAGTCGGACTTGGCCGCGTTGGCCCGGTCGGCCGCGATCACCGCCTCGGCCATCTGCAGGTTGCTGACACGAATCCGCTTGATCGCCATCCAGCCGTGCATGACGAACACCGCCCCGCCAACCGCGACGACGGACATCGCCAGCAGGTCGGTCTCCGGGCTCAGCACCGCGCTCGCCACGGGCATGCCGAGCAGGTACAGGATATGCGGCGCCCACACCGGCCCCAGACCGTGCGGCGTATGCTCCATCTGCAGCGCCGTATTGATGATCGAGCCGCAGCAGGACAGCACCGCGAACACCTTGCCCGCGGTCCCGCCCTCGAACCACATCACGGCCGCTATCGCCGACCAGATGGTGGCGTTCAGCGTGATGCTGGCGGTGTAGGCCGCGCGCCGTCCGGCGCTGACCGGTCGTTCGGGGCGCCGCCGCATGGGCGCGCCGACGACGCCGTCGATCAGCTGGCCGGCGACCACGGCCAGGAACCAGAGCAGCGGCGTCGTGCCCCCGACCAGCACCCAGCCGACCCCGCAGATGAACAGCCCGAACGCCAGGCGCGCGGGCATGTCCTTCGCCCGCGCGACGGCTATCTCGGCATAGACGTTCGGCTTGGTCATGCCGCTCCCCACCGGACCAGCGACCACATCTACAGCCTTGGGTTTAAGGAGGCGTTCAGATCGTCGGCGCGGCGGCCGGCAGTCCGCCCGTCTGCCGCAGGCCTTCGAACATGCCGATGCCGGCGCTGACCGACAGGTTGGCGGAGCGGGCCCCGGGCATCATCGGGATCAGAACCCGGGCGTCGGCGGCGGCGTGGACCGCCTCGCTGGCGCCGGCCGTCTCGCTGCCGAACAGCAGGGTGTCGGTCGGCTGGAAGCTGAAGCCGTCGAGCCGCGTCGCCCCCTTGGTGGTGAACAGCACGATCCGCCCCGGCGCCCGGTCGCGCAGGAAGGCGTCCCAGTCCTCGTGCCGCGTCATGTGCGACAGCGGCCCGTAGTCGAGCGCCGCCCGCTTCATCGACCGGTCGTCGAAGCTGAACCCCGTCGGCCCGATCACATGCAGCTCGACGCCCAGGCAGGCCGACAGCCTTATGCAGGCGCCGACGTTCTGGGGGATCTGGGGCTGGAAGAGAGCGAGGCGCATCCCGGCTCGGCTAGGGGGTAGTGGCGGAGAGGGTGGGATTCGAACCCACGGTACCCGTCAAGGCACGCCGCATTTCGAGTGCGGTACATTCGACCACTCTGCCACCTCTCCGTATGCCGGGTGTAGGGACCGTCAGGCCCCTGAGCGGGAAGGCGCGGAACCTAGCGATGCGGTTTCGTTTTCGCAAGCGCCCGTTTGCGGCTTTTTCGCCGCGCCCCCGCCGGTCAGCCTTTCGGCCACAGCACGGCCTGTGTGCAGCGGAACAGGGCGATGAGCTTGCCGGTGTCCTCGTGGCGCACTTCGGCGTCCCACAGCTGGGTCGTGCGGCCGCCGTGGACCAGCTTCGCCTCGCAGGACACCACGCCCTCGCGGGCGGTGCCCAGGAAATTGGTCTTCAGCTCGATGGTGGTGAACCCGCTCGCGCCCTCGGGCAGGGAGACGAAGCTGCCGTAGCCGCAGGCGCTGTCGGCCAGGGTGATCACGCTGGCGGCGTGCAGGAAGCCGTTCGGCGCCATATGCCGCTCGCCGACCGTGAAGCGGCCGCGCACCAGGCCCTTCCGGACAGTCTCCCACTCCATGCCCAGCACGCCGGGCAGCTTGCCCTCCTGGCGCTCGGCGAAGGCGACGGCGAACTCCTGGGGCGTCTCTGCGGTCATGCTGCATTCTCCACGGGCGGGACAGGCTGTCCGCAGAGTGGCTGGGCGCCGCGCGGGGAAGGCAAGTCCTTTTTCGAAACCCGCCCCCCGTCGGTGTTACTTGGAGGCGGCGACGACCTCCGGCTCGGGCTCCGGCTCGCCGAGCTGCCCTTCCCACTTCGCGACAACGGCGGCGGCGACCGAGTTGCCGACCACGTTGGTGGCGCTGCGGCCCATGTCGAGCAGGTGATCGACGGCCAGGATCAGGGCGATGCCGGCCTCCGGCAGATCGAAGTAGGCGAGGGTGGCGGCGATGACGACCAGCGACGCCCGCGGCACGCCAGCCATGCCCTTGGAGGTCACCATCAGCAGCAGCAGCATGGTGATCTGCTGGCCGATGCTCATCTCGACCCCGAAGATCTGGGCGATGAACAGGGTCGCGAAGGTGCAGTACATCATCGACCCGTCCAGATTGAACGAGTAGCCGAGCGGCAGCACGAACGAGGCGACCTTCTTGGAGACGCCGAACTTCTGCAGCTCTTCCAGGGTGCGGGGATAGGCGGCTTCCGAACTGGCCGTGCCGAACGCCAGCAGGGTCGGCTGCCAGACGCGGCTGAACAGCTTGAAGATGCGCGGGCCGACGATCAGCAGACCGGCCAGGGC
Organism: Caulobacter sp.; assembly: GCA_044238855.1. GTDB lineage: Bacteria > Pseudomonadota > Alphaproteobacteria > Caulobacterales > Caulobacteraceae > Caulobacter. Next base: position 4,209 of record JBIICO010000049.1, on the reverse strand, counting down.
CAGCAGCACCCACAGCAGGGCCAGCGAGACATAGAACCCGCCGATGAACTTGGCGTAGACGCCCAGGATCTCCAGCCCGTACTTCGTGACCGTTCCGGCCAGGGCGGCGAAGATGGCGAGCGGGGCCAGCTTCATCACATAGTTGGTGACCTTGAGCATGATCGCCGCGAGCTGCTCGACCAGGGTCAGGATCGCCGGAGCCTTGTCGTCCAGCGCCGCGACCGCGACGCCGACGAAGATCGAGAAGACCACGATCTGCAGGATCTCGTTCTTCGCCATCGCATCGAAGATCGAGCTCGGGAACACGTGGAGGATGAATTCCTGGAGGGTCAGCTTGGTCGCGTCGACGCCGGTGGCGACGTTGTCGGGCATCGGCAGGTTCATGCCGACGCCGGGCTGGATCACATGGACCATCGCCAGGCCCAGCAGCAGCGAGAAGATCGAGGCGGTGATGAACCAGCCCATGGTCTTGGCGCCGACGCGGCCGACGCTGGCCGCGTCGCCCATGTGCGCGATGCCGGCCACCAGGGTCGAGAACACCAGCGGCGCGATGATCATCTTGATCAGCCGCAGGAAGACGTCCGTGACGACCTTGAACCAGACACCCGCCTGGGCCGCCTGATCGGGGTCCAGCGTGAAGTGGAGGACCCCGCCGACCGCGACGCCCAGGAACATCGAGCTGACGATCAGGATCGTGAAGAGGCGATTCATGCGTTTCCCCCGGCGGAAGACAGTCCGCCTGGTTGGCGGGGCAATGCGCGTCCGTCCATGCACTTGCGCGCGGACGGACGCGGCCGGGTATTCCGATTGTTCAGAGAGTCATGGCGATGTGGGCGCCGTTCAGGACGGCTGGACCACCTTCATCGGCAGGAAGCGGCTGTTGCGCAGCAGCGCCGCCGACGCCAGCGAGACGATGACGCCGACCGGGAAGATCTCCACGAAGGTCATCGGCAGCCGGAACAGCGGGTTGGCGTAGCTGACCTTCATCGCCTCCATCTCGGCCGATGTCTTCGCCAGCTCCGCCGCCGAGGCGCCCTTGGCGCGCGCCGCCTCCAGCATGGCGGCCGTGTAGTCTTCCATGAAGGCGTAGTCGGTCGCGGCCAGCGTGATCTCCCAGCCGATCACATAGATGACGCTGGCGATGACGCTGATCGCCAGCCCGGCGAACAGGGCGGGCGCGAACCGGATCACCCCGCCCAGCCGGTGATCGCGATACCGCTTCACGCCGACGAAGATCAGGCTGAAGGCCAGCAGCATCAGCGCGTAGCCGGTCAGCATGGACTGGGCGCCGTGGTCGCCCTCGCCGAAGTCGCTGTTGGCCAACAGCAGCATCATCGGCACGGCGACGACGAGGCCGGCGAGCACGCCGTAGATCAGGATGGTGCGGAGCATGGGACTTTCCCCTCATGTGGATGCCGGCCCATGCAAGGCCGTTCCACCGCCTCGGAACAATCGCCCGAAAGGGTGACTTCGTCCAACTGGCCCGAAAGATCAGGGAATCAGGCGCAGTTCCCGGGCCTTCAGGATGGCGTCGGTGCGCCGCGCCGCCCGCAGCTTGCCGTACAGGTTGGCGACATGCGTCTTCACGGTGTTGGGCGACAGGCCCAGGCCCCGCGCGATCTCCTTGTTGGAGCGGCCCGCGGCCAGCAGGCCCAGGACCTCGCGCTCGCGGCGGGTGATGCCGAGCTGCTCGGCGGCGGTGTCGTTGGGCTCGAAGCCGGCCTGCACCTTGGGCCGCAGCGCCCAGGCCCCTATCCAGATCCCGAGGCCGAGGAAGCCGCCGGCGAGCAGAACGACCCACAGATCGACCGCGTGCGACCGCGCCCAGAGCCGGTACTCCAACCACTGCAGCGCGACCGCCGCCAGGGCGAGCACCACGCCGTAGATGAGAACGATCCGGACCATGGGCGGGAGATTAGGCGCCGCGCCCGCTTCCGGCTACTGCTCCCGCGCCTATTGCCAAGGACCCTTGCGGGCGCCGGTCAGGGGGACGGCCGTGCCGCTCGCCCGTTGCGGGCGGACACCGCCGGCCAGCTTCATGAGCGCCTCGATCCGGTTGCCGGTGTTGGGGTGGGTCGAGAACAGGTTGTCCGCGCCCCGACCGACCAGCGGGTTGATGATGAACATCTGGCCGGTCGCCGGATTGCGCTCGGCGGTCTCGTTGGCCGCGCCGCGACGGACATGGGCTTCCATCTTGGCCAGGGCGTCGGCCAGCGCCTGGGGATCGCCGCTGATCTCGGCCCCCTCACGGTCGGCCTCGTATTCGCGGCGGCGGCTGATCGCCATCTGGACCAGGGCGGCGGCGACTGGGGCGAGAACGGCGATCAGGATGGTCCCGATCATTCCCATCGGCCGGTCGCGGTCACCGCCGAAGAAGAAGGCGATGTTGGCCAGCGCCGAAACCGCCCCGGCGATGGTCGCGGTGACGGTCATGGTCAGGGTGTCGCGGTTCTTCACATGCGCCAGCTCGTGCGCCATCACGCCCCGGATCTCGCGCCGGTCGAGCAGCCGCAGCAGGCCGACGGTCGCCGCCACGGCGGCGTTCTCCGGATTGCGGCCGGTGGCGAAGGCGTTCGGCTGCTCGCCCTGGATCACATAGACCTTCGGTCGCGGCATGCCCGCCCGGTCGGCCAGTTCGAGTGTGTCCCGCACATAGTTGCGGATCAGCGGTTCGGGGTGGCTCTCGTCGACCGGCTGGGCGCCGTACATGCGCAGCACGATCTTGTCGGCGTTCCAATAGCTGAACAGGTTCATCGCCGCGCCGAGCGCCAGGGCGATCAGCATCCCGGTCGGCCCGCCGATCAGATAGCCGGCCACGACGAAGATCGCCGTCAGCGCGGCGAGAAGCATGAAGGTGCGCACTGTGTTGTTCATGGAGCCTTATGTGGCCCCGGTTTTCGCCGCTTCAAGCGCCCTCTCGCGCGCCCGTCTCGCCATGTTCACGCTGCGTCGCTATAAGCAGCCATGAACCATGAGAAAGAAGCAGCCGTCATCGTCGAACGGCTTATCGAAGAATACGACCGTTCCGTCTCCGCCCTGCGGACCGCCCTCAAGGCCTTCCTGACCGACGGAACCCGTCCCGATCCCGCCTCGCGCCTGGATGGGACCTACGCCTATCCCGAGCTGCGACTGCACTGGAGCGGCGAGAGCGGCTATCCGCGCATCAGCCGCGCCTACGCCCGCATCGGCGTGCCCGGCAGCTACGCCACCACGGTCACGCGACCGGCCATCTTCCGCGACTATCTCGTCGAACAGCTGGCCCATCTGATCCAGGATTTCGGCGTCACCCTTGAGGTCGGCCGCTCGCTGCAGGAGATCCCGTTCCCCTACGTGCTGGACGGCGGCGACCTGGTCATGGCGGACGTCAGCGCCCAAGAGATCGCCCGCTGGTTCCCGACCACGGAGCTGGCCTACATCGGCGACGAACTGGCCGATGGCCTGTGGAGCTCGGCGCTCGAGGACGACCGTCCGCTGGCCCTGTTCGACGGCCTGCGCACCGACTTCTCGCTGGCCCGCCTGAAGCACTACACCGGCGCTCCGGCCGAGCATGTGCAGCAGTACATCCTGTTCACCAACTACCACCGCTACGTCGACGAGTTCGTCCGCTGGGGCTGCGAGCAGCTGGGCAAGGAAGGCTCGCCCTTCACCGCCCTGTCGGCCCCCGGCAACATCTTGGTCACGGCCGATACGCCGGACCCCGAACTGGCCGTGGCCAACGGTCCGTGGCGCCGCCATCAGATGCCGGCCTACCACCTGATGGCGCCGGGCGGGCAGGGCATCACCCTGGTCAACATCGGCGTCGGCCCCTCCAACGCCAAGACGATCACCGACCACTTGGCGGTCCTGCGTCCGCAGGCCTGGATCATGATCGGCCACTGCGGCGGCCTGCGCGGCAGCCAGACGATCGGCGACTACGTCCTCGCCCACGCCTACCTGCGCGACGACCATGTGCTGGACGAGGTGCTGCCCCCGGATATCCCTATCCCCAGCATCGCCGAGATGCAGCGCGCCCTCTACGACGCGGCCAAGCTGGTCAGCGGCGAGAGCGGCGAGACCCTCAAGCGCCGCCTGCGCACCGGCACGGTGGTCACCACCGACGACCGGAACTGGGAGCTGCGCTACACCTCCAGCGCCATCCGCTTCAACCAGAGCCGCGCCGTCGCCATCGACATGGAAAGCGCCACCATCGCCGCCCAGGGCTACCGCTTC
>JBIICO010000229.1:0-5489 GCA_044238855.1 Caulobacter sp. | reverse complement strand
GCCGGCCCAGAGCCAGAAGCGCTTCGGGGCGAGCATGGCGGCGGCCCCGAAGATCGAGAAGGCCATGGCCATGTTGCCGCCCAGGGCGTTCTTCTCCATCCACACGCCGCGCCACGCGCCGGGGAAGAGTTCGGTCATCCTGCCGAACGGCAGCACAGCGCCCGAGACCAGCGACGCCACGGCCAGCAGGCCGAAGGTCGCGGCCATCACCTCCGCCATCGTCGACCACCTGAACCGCACCGCCAGCACCACGCCGGTCAGAGTGGTGGCGACCAGGGCGACCAGGCGGCGCACGGTGGCGTCCGGCGCGATCGACCACAGCACCGAGGCGGCCGTGACGATCATCAGGATGATCAGGAACGGCTGGCGCAGCATGGCCGTCACCGTATCCCAGGGCCGCATGGCCAGAACGACCACCCCCGCCGCGTAGGCCGGCAGGTAGGCGTTGCGGATTGCGGCGGAACTGGCGGCGTCGAACTTGCTGCCGAACAGCGGCAGGATCCAGCCCTGGCTGTAGAGCAGCAGGCTCATCACCATCAGGCCGAAGGCCAGCACGTCCCAGACGTCCACGCGGCGGACGGGGCGCTCCACCTCCCAGGCGGGCGCCGCCCAGGTCACGGCAGGATCCTGCGCAGGAAGCCGGGGGCCTCGACCTGCGCCCGGTTGAAGAACACCCCGGCCGGACGGCCGCCGGCGGCGCTTAGGGCGTCGCGCAGCTTGGCCGGGGCGGAGACGTCAGGCTGGTCGGCGGCGACGACGATCACCGTCTGGTCCATCCAGGGCGCGACCGTCAGGGCCGCCTGCGAGCGGTCGGCGGCGGGGCTGTCGACGACGATCAGATCGGCGTAGCGCTTCAGCCCGGCCCAGTAGTCGGCGCTGGGCGTCATGTGCACCTGCTGGCGACCCCGCAGGGCGTCGGCGCGGAAGCGGGTGACCCAGAACTTGCGGTCGCCGACCTGGTGCGCCTCGAGGAAGCGACTGTCGGCGGCCAGCGTGCCGTCCGGCAGCGGCGTGGGCGGCTGAACGGTGAAGAACACCGCGCCATCGGGCGTCGCGGCCACCGCCTTGCCGAGCCGGCCGAAGCGCCCGGGATCAGACGACAGGGCCAGATGCTGCGGCGAGGCGTGCAGATCCAGGTCGACGAGCCAGACCGTGCGGCCGGCGCGCGCGGCGGCGAACAGCGCCAGCTCGCGGGCTATGGTCGAGGTTCCCTCCCCGCGCCGCGCCGAGACGAACTGGACGACACGCGCGCGGCCGGGCGCGGGCGGTCCAAGGGACGCCCACAGGTCGGCTGCCTCTGCGCTCAAATCCACCATGGCTCGAATCGTTACGCGCCCAAGGGCCCCAAGCTAACGCATGACGGCGTTGGAGGAACTAGCGGGCCTTGATCGGGGCGTACCCGAGGACCGGCAGGTCGAGGGTGCGGGCGGCGCTGGCCGGGGTCGGCAAGCCGGGACGCAGGAAGACCCGGATCAGGCCCGCGCAGAGCCCCGAGAACAGGCCGAACAGCAGCGCCAGCGCCAGAACCGGCTTGCGCAGGCTCTTGCCCTTGGTCGGGGCCACGGCGCGGTCGACGATGCGGATGTTGTCGTTGGTCTCCGAGGCGATCTGTCGCGCCGCATCGTCCTGGCGCTCCTTCACCGTGAAGTCGCGGACGCTGCTCTGCAGGACATCGCGGTCCATGCTCAGCGCCTGGAACTCCGGTTCGATGCCGGCCAGGCGCTGCAGATGCTCGGTGGCCTGCTGCGACTGGCGGCCGTAGGCGGCGAGACTCTCGCGCAGGGCGGCGACCTCGGCGGCGGTCTGGATGCGGTCGGTCTGCAGCGTCTGGTGCACCGGATTGACGCCTATGCGGCGGGCGCCCTCGGTCTGGGTGCGGCCTGCGTTCACGCCCGCTTCCAGCTGGGCGATCTGGGCCTCGACGTCCCGCACCGGCTGCGACTCGGGGCGGTAGCGCGACAGCATCTCCTCGCGTTGCAGCCGCAGGGCGGCCAGGCGCGTGGCGGCGGTGGCGTCCACATCGCGGAACAGGCCGATCTCCGGCGCCACCTGGGCCAGCTGGGCGTCCAGGGTCGCCAGACGGGCCTGGCGGTCCTGGAGCGTGACCTCGGCGGTCTGCTTCTGGGCTTCGATCTGGCCGATCAGCTGGGTCAGGGCGGTCTTCTGGGCGGCGAAGTCGCCGATGTCGTTGGTGGCCAGGAAGTCCTGGTAGGCGGCGTCCGCCTGCTGCAGCTGGGTCTCGAACAGCACGCGCTGACGCTCCAGCACCGGCGAGCTCGGCTGGATCAGCACGGTGCGGCGGTAGATCAGGTACTCTTCCAGCAGGGTGTTGACGGCCTTCGCCGCCATGGCCGCGTCGTCATGCTCGAAGCCGATGCGCACGACCGGATTGGCCGGGGCCGAGCCGACGCTGAGGTTCTTGCCGAAATCCTCGACCGCCTTGGCCATCACCCGCGGCTTCTCGGCCGGCGTGGCGGCGGCGTACTTCTCGCCGAGATCCGGATAGATCGCCGACAGGCCGATCCGGCGGATCGTGCGCTCGCGCAGCTGCGCGCTCATCAGGATCTCGACTTCCGACTGCACCAGGGCGTCGTTGTCCGGCACGGCGCCACGGGCGGCGTCGCCGGCGGCTGGCTCGTAGACGTATTCCTGGCCGAGCTGGACCAGGATGCTGGCCTGGGCCGGATAGGCCTTCTTCATCGTGAAGGCGAAGCCGGCGCCCGCCGCGGCGATGACGAGGAACACCGCCAACATCAGCCACTTCTCGCGCCACAGGAGGGTGACGAAGTCGCTCGGCGCATAGCGCGGCCGCGACGCCCAGCCGGCTTGCGCCGGCGCGTCGTGCGGTACCGTCCTCCAGGCGCTTTGCGTGCTCATGCGAATCCGGAACTCTCAGGCCTACCCGGACCGTCGCGGAGCGCGATTAACACTCCGTTACCCATTCTCCTTAACCTTTGGGCCATGGCTGGAATCCGTCCCTTCCGCGTCGCGCTGATGCTCACGACCGCCCTGCTGGCGGCCTCGGGCGGATTCGCGCCGGCATCGGCCGCGCGGGCGCCGGCGGAGAGCTTCCCCAACATCGGCTATGCCGACTGGACCGACGCCGAGCCGGCATATCGCTTCTATCCGGGCGACACGATCGACATCACCGTCCCGTCGGCGCCCGAGCTGACGCGCCAGGCGGTCATCGTGCAGCCGGACGGCCGCATCACCATGCCGCTGATCGATCCGGTCATGGCCGCCGACCGCACCATTCCCGAGCTCCAGGCGATGCTGACCCAGGCCTACGCCAGCCAGCTGCTGCGGCCGGAGGTGTCGATCCAGGTCAAGACCATCTCGCCGCTGAAGGTGCTGGTCGGGGGCGAGGTGAACGCGCCGGGCATGTTCGACATGGCCGGCGACATCAACAGCCTGCAGGCGGTCATTCAGGCCGGCGGCTTCAAGACCACGGCCAAGGCCGACCGGGTCGTCATCCTGCGGCGCGGCGCGGGTGGCCGGACCATGATGCGGACGGTGAATCTGAAGAAGGCCCTGTCGAACCCGTCGGGCGCGGATCTCGTGCCGCTGCGCCGGTTCGACATCGTCTACGTGCCGCGCAGCAACGTGGCGGAGGCCGGACTCTGGGTGCAGCAGTGGTTCCGCGACCTGTCGCCGGTGCAGTTCGGCTTCGACTACCAGCTCAATACGCAGAACTGAGGCGCGAGCCTCAGCCCTGGGCCAGCCACTCGCGCGCCTGCCTCTGGGCCTCGGCGACGTCCATGGGATCCATCTCCGCGCTCAGTTCCTTGCGGTAGATCTTCGCTTCCATCGAGCCGCGCATGGCCGCCAGGTTGAACAGCATGTGCGCCGAGACGTAGTCGAGCGGCGCGCCGCCCTGGCCGGTGGAGTACAGCAGGCCCATCCGGAACAGATCGTCGCCCGATGTTTCCGGGCCCGGCAGCGGAATGGTCGCCGGAGCCTCGTGTTCGATGCTCGCCAGCATGGTCTTCTTCCCTTCAATCCCCTTCCGGACGGTTCTGTCCGGACCTGATGGGGACAGGAAAATCCCTGCTCGCTGAACATAGGGTTAATCGGAGGCCGGCCCTGTATTCACCATGGAAGACAGGGCCGTTTTGTCACACCTCGATCAGACGCGGACTTCAGCCCGGGCGATCAGCCCTTGGCCAGAACCTTGTCCATGGTCTTCGTCTCGAAATCCGAGGCGTCGTGGCGCTCGGGCAGCTGGCTGGCGGGGTCGCCGAACACGCGGTTGACCATGCGGCCGCGCTGCACCGCCGGACGGGCGCCGATCTGGTCGGCCCAGCGATTGACGTGCTTGTACTCGTGCACCGACAGGAACTCGCCGCCCTCGTAGAGCAGCCCCTTGGCCATGCCGCCGTACCAGGGCCAGACGGCCATGTCGGCGATGCTGTAGGCGTCGCCGCCCAGGTACTCGGCCTCCGCCAGGCGACGGTCCAGCACGTCCAGCTGGCGCTTCACCTCCATGGCGAAGCGGTCGATGGCGTATTCGATCTTGAACGGCGCGTAGGCGTAGAAGTGGCCGAAGCCGCCGCCCAGGTAAGGCGCGCTGCCCATCTGCCAGAACAGCCAGGACAGCACCTCGGCGCGGGCCGCCGGTTCGGTCGGCAGGAACTCGCCGAACTTCTCTGCCAGGTGAACCAGGATCGCGCCGGACTCGAAGACGCGGATCGGCTTGTCGCCGCTATGGTCGACCAGGGCCGGGATCTTGGAGTTGGGGTTGGCGTCGACGAAGCCGCTGCCGAACTGGTCGCCTTCGTTGATCTTGATCAGCCAGGCGTCGTACTCGGCGCCCGTGTGGCCCAGGGCCAGCAGCTCCTCGAGCATCACGGTGACCTTCACGCCGTTGGGCGTGGCCAGCGAGTAGAGCTGCAGCGGGTGCTTGCCGACCGGCAGGTCCTTGTCATGGGTCGGGCCGGCGATCGGCCGGTTGATGTTGGCGAACCGGCCGCCGTTTTCCGTGTTCCAGGTCCAGACCTTGGGCGGGACGTATTCGGTCGTATCGCTCATTTTCTTTCGGCTCCCGCCCTTGTTGCGATTTCCTCGGCTCTACATGGGCGCGGCCCCCCGCCCGACGCAAGCCTGAGGCAACCGGAATCCTGACGCGGCCGTTCAGCCAGGGTTCAGGCCACGGGATTCACCATGGCCACAGTCGAGGGAAACCGGGCGGCGGGGACTGCGCCGCGGGACGACACAATACGAGGAGACCCTTCGCCATGAAGCGTCTGATTATGACCATCGCCGCCGTGGCGGCCGTCGCTGGCCCGATCGCGGCCACGGCGACCGCCGCCGAGGCCCAGGACCGCGGGCGCTACGACCGTCGGGATGACCGCCGCGACGACCGCTATGACCGTCGCGACGATCGCCGGGGCGACCGATACGACCGCCGTGACGACCGTCGTGACGATCGCTACGACCGTCGCGAGCGGCGCTACGACAACCGCACCCGCTGGGAGCGCGGTCGCCACAAC
>JBIICO010000284.1:0-3945 GCA_044238855.1 Caulobacter sp. | reverse complement strand
AATAGCCGCCGCTCTCGCTGTCGTAGCAGCAGACGATGTACCGCTCCATCCGGGTCGGCTCGAACTGGAAGGCCTGCTTGATCAGCGGCGACAGGCGGCGATTGATCCGCGCCCGGGCGGCATTGCGGATCTGGACATCGTCGATGGTGATGTCGGAGCGCTTCTTGTGGCGCGGGTCCATGGCCACGACGGTCTTGCCGTCGACCTCGCGCATGAAGCCGGACGGCTCGCCGCCGATGGTCTCGTAGAGGCTGATCAGCGTCTTGCAGAACTCGGGCTCGAAGATGCGCGGCGCGACCAGCACGGGCGCGTGGATCGGCACGCCGGCGTGGTCGTTCACATGCGGCAGCGACGCCAGGTGCTTCATCAGCGCCGGCGCCGCGCCCAGCGGAGCGGTCAGCACCACGCGCAGCGACGGATCGAGCACGATCCAGCTCGGCGCCGTGATCTCGAACTTCCGACCGACCTCGCCGGTGACGTCGTGCAGCCAGCGGATGCCCGGCAGCTCGTCCTGGCAGGCCGCATAGGCCTGGGCGTCGCGCTGGATGCCGAAGAAGCAGAGCCGGGTGTCGTCGAACAGCGCCCGGTGCTGCCGCACCTGTTCCAGCGCCTGGGCGCCCTCGGGCGTTGCGGTCTCGGGCAGGAACGCCATGGCCACGAAGCGGCCGGCCACGCTGGAGAAATTGTAGCGTGGGTTGGAAGGATTGGGCGCGAAGAACGAGGGCGCCAGGTCACCGAGTGTCAGGGGCATGGCCTGAAAATGCCAAACCCCCGATCTCCCGGCAAGGAACTAGCCGCCCTTGATCACGCCGCAGGCGACGCGGTCGCCGGCCCCGCCGATCGGCTGGCTGGCATAGTCGTCGGCCTTGGCGTGGATGACGACGGCCGAACCGTCGGCGTCCAGCAGGCTCGGACGCGAGTGCGACGTCCCCAGTTCGACGAAGGTGGTGAACACGTCGGCCTTGGCCACGCCATCGGCGCCGGCGAAGATGTTGGGCAGGTCGCCGCCGTCGTTGCTGCCGGCAGCCAGGAAGCCGTGGGTCACGGGGGTGGCGTCATGGACGTGGCCGCCCGCCGACTTGAAGTCGGCGCTCGAGCAGTCGCCTTTCTCGTGGAAATGCAGGCCGTGCCAGCCCGGCGTCAGGCCCTTGGCCTCGACGCGGACCAGCACGCCGCGGGCGCCTTCGGTGACCGTCGCGGTCCCCAGATCCTCGCCCTTCGAGCCCTTCAGGGCGACCGTGATGGGAGCCGGAGCGGCGAAGGCGGGCAGGGCCACGGCGGCGGCGACGAGGACAGCGGGGAAAAGACGCATCGAAAGGCTCCTTGAACACTGGGAAACGGCGCCGGAAAGCTGGCGCCGGGCGGGCTCGGGATGTTAACTAGCAGACGGACGTTTCGTGTCCGATTCTGATAGCAAAATCCCGCACTTGACCGACGAAAATACGACCCCTCCGGAAGACGGACGGCGCGGGGCGGTAGCCCCCATCGCCATCGAGGACGAGCTGAAGCGCAGCTACCTCGATTACGCCATGAGCGTGATCGTGAGTCGTGCGCTTCCTGACGTGCGGGATGGCCTCAAGCCCGTGCACCGCCGCATCTTCTACTCGATGCACGACCTGAACATGACGCCCGACCGGCCGTACTCGAAGTCGGCGCGCGTGGTCGGCGACGTGCTCGGCCGCTTCCACCCCCACGGCGACCAGTCGGTCTACTTCGCCATGGCCCGGATGGCGCAGCCGTTCTCGATGAACCTCATCCTGGTCGACGGTCAGGGCAACTTCGGTTCGGTCGACGGCGATATGCCGGCCGCCATGCGTTACACCGAGGCGCGCATGGCGCACTCGGCGATGGCGCTGCTGGCGGACATCGACAAGGACACGGTCGACTTCCAGGAGAACTACGACGGCAAGGAAGAGGAACCCACGGTCCTTCCGGCCCGTATTCCGAACCTGCTGGTCAACGGCGCCGGCGGCATCGCCGTCGGCATGGCCACCAACATCCCACCGCACAACCTCGGTGAAGTCGTGGACGCCTGCCTGGCGCTGATCGACAATCCCGAGATCGGGCTGGAAGAGATCCTCGACATCGTCCCGGGGCCGGACTTCCCGACCGGCGGCGAGATCATCGGCCGCACCGCGCCGCGCAACGCGCTGATGACGGGCCGCGGCTCGGTCGTGATCCGCGGCGTCGCCTCGGTCAGCGAATTCCGGCAGGGGCGCGAGGCGATCATCGTCACCGCCATCCCCTTCCAGGTGAACAAGTCCAGCCTGGTCGAGCACATCGCCGAACTGGTCCGCGACAAGAAGATCGAAGGCATCAGCGACATCCGCGACGAGAGCGATCGTCAGGGGATGCGGATCGTCATCGAGCTGAAGCGCGACGCCCAGGGCGACGTGATCCTGAACCAGCTCTACCGCTTCACTGCCCTGCAGAGCAGCTTCGGCTACAACATGCTGGCGCTGAACCGCGGCCGGCCCGAGCAGATGGGCCTGCGCCAGATGATCGGCGCCTTCGTCGACTTCCGCGAGGAAGTCGTCGTCCGCCGCACGAAGTTCGAGCTGACGAAGGCCCGGGATCGCGGCCACGTCTTGGTCGGTCTGGCCATCGCCGTCGCCAACATCGACGAGTTCATCCACATCATCCGCAGCTCGGCCGACCCGGCGGAGGCGCGCGAGCGCCTGTGCGCCAGGGACTGGCCGACCGGCGACATGATGCCGCTCATCGAGCTGATCGCCGATCCGCGCACCGTCATCACCGACGGCGACAAGGTCCGGCTGTCGGACGAGCAGGCCCGCGCCATCCTGGCCCTGACCCTGTCCCGCCTGACGGGCCTGGGCCGCGACGAGATCATGGGCGAGGCGACCACGCTGGCGAACTCGATCGCCGGGCTGCTGGAACTGCTCAGCGACCGTGCCAACATCATGGCGGTGGTGCGTGAGGAACTGGTCGAGATCCGCGAACGCTTCGCCGTCCCGCGCCGCACGGCGCTGGTCGAGGGCGGCGGCGATCTCGAGGACGAAGACCTGATCCCGCGCGAGGAAATGGTCATCACCGTCACGCACGGCGGCTATGTGAAGCGCACGCCGCTGTCGACCTACCGGTCGCAGAAGCACGGCGGCAAGGGTCGCTCGGGCATGTCGACCAAGGACGAGGATGCGGTCACCCGCGTCTTCTCGACCTCGACCCACGCGCCGGTGCTGTTCTTCACCTCGGGCGGCAAGGTCTATCGCCTGAAGGTCTGGCGCCTGCCGGTCGGCACGCCGACCTCGCGCGGCAAGGCCTTCGTGAACCTGCTGCCGATCGAGCCGGGCGAGAGCATCACCTCGATCCTGCCGTTGCCGGAGGACGAGGCGACCTGGAGCAACCTGGACGTCATGTTCGCCACCCGCTCGGGGAACGTGCGCCGCAACAAGCTCAGCGACTTCGCCCAGATCAACCGCAACGGCAAGATCGCCATGAAGCTGGACGAGGGCGACAGCATCATCGGCGTCGGCCTCTGCACGACGCAGAACGACGTGCTGCTGACCACCGCCCTGGGCCGCGCCATCCGCTTCGAAGTGGGCGAAGTGCGCGTGTTCGCCGGCCGTGACTCGACCGGCGTGCGCGGCATCCGCCTCGCCGAGGGCGATCAGGCGCTGTCGATGGCCATCCTGCACGGCGTGGACGCCAGTCCGGCCGAGCGCGCGGGCTACCTCAAGGCCGAACGCGCGCGTCTGCGGGCCGAAAACGCCGAGGGCGACGAGGAGGGCGCGGCCGCGCCCGCCGAGGACGAGGAAGAAGCTGGCGCGGAGGATCTCAGCGCCGAGCGCATCGACGAACTGCGGGCGCAGGAGGAGTTCATCCTCACCCTGTCGTCGGAAGGCATCGGCAAGCGCACCAGCGCCTACGACTTCCGCCGCACCGGTCGCGGCGGCCAGGGCCTGCTGGCCCAGGACCTGACCCGCA
>JBIICO010000048.1:0-18553 GCA_044238855.1 Caulobacter sp. | reverse complement strand
ATGGGCGCGACCACGACCGGCGACATGCGCGGCCTGAGCCTGGCCATGGCGACCTGGACGGCGCTGGGCCTGATCTAGGAAGTCCGCCAGAAGCACCGTCATCCCAGGCTCCGGTCCGAACAACGGGTCCGAGGATGGCGGCTGAGCGTCCCGGCGACAGGCGCCGGGGACAAAGAGAAAGGGCGCGGAGGTTGCCCTCCGCGCCCGCTCCCCTTTCGTGCCTGACCGCAGACTAGCTGTGGTAGGCGCGCTCGCCGTGTTCCGAGATGTCCAGACCTTCTTCTTCAACCTCGGCGCTGACGCGCAGGCCGACGGTGAACTTGATGAGGAAGAAGACGATGGCCGAACCGACGCTCGACAGGGCGATGGTGAAGAGCACCGCCTTGGTTTGCGCCAGGACCTGGAAGCCCATGTCGTAGGCGGTGGCGCAGACCGTGATGGCGGCGCCGTCCGCTCCGCAGGTGGAGTAGTCGACGATGCCCTGGCCGCCCCAGGCGGGGTTGACCAGCAGGCCGGTGCCGATGGCGCCGACGATGCCGCCCACGGCGTGGATGCCGAACGCGTCCAGGCTGTCGTCGTACTTCAGGGCGTTCTTCACCGCCGAGCAGAAGAAGATGCAGATCGGGCTGACGATCAGGCCCAGGATCAGCGAACCCAGCGGTCCGGCGAAGCCGGCGGCCGGAGTCACCGCGACCAGACCCGCCACGATGCCCGAGGCCATGCCCAGCATCGAAGCCTTCTTGCGCGTCACCCATTCCACGACGACCCAGCTGAAGCCGGCGGCGGCGGTGGCGACGAAGGTGTTGAGGATCGCCAGGGCGGCGTAGCCGTTGGATTCCAGGTTGGAGCCGGCGTTGAAGCCGAACCAGCCCACCCACAGCAGGCCGGCGCCGACCATGGTCAGCGTCAGGCTGTGCGGCGGCATCGGCTCTTTCTGGAAGCCCGTGCGCTTGCCCAGGATGATCGCGCCGACGAGGGCGGCGATACCGGCGTTGATGTGAACCACGGTGCCGCCGGCGAAGTCGATGGCGCCCCAGCCCCAGAGCAGACCCGCTCCGGCGGCGGTGGTCGCCGCTTCGACGCCCGCGCCGCTCGTGGCGCCCGCCCACCACCAGACCATGTGGGCCATCGGGTAGTAGACCAGGATCGGCCAGATGATGGCGAACAGGACGGTGCCGCTGAACTTGAGACGTTCAGCGAGGCCGCCGAGCACCAGCGCCGCGGTGATGCAGGCGAAGGTCATCTGGAAGGCGACGAAGGACAGCTCGGGAATGACCACGCCGACCGAGAAGGTCTCGACGATGCTGGTCACGGAAATCCCGCTGAGCCCGAACTTGCTGAGCCCGCCGATGAACTTGTTGGCCGCTCCGCCGTCGGTGAAGGCGAGGCTGTAGCCCCACAGAATCCAGGTGATCATGCCGACCACGGTGACCGTGGAGACCTGCATGAGCATCGACAGCATGTTCTTCTGCCGGACGAGGCCGCCGTAGAACAGCGCCAGGCCGGGAATGATCATGAGCATGACCAGGACGGTCGAGATCGACATCCAGGTCGTGTCGCCCTTGTTGGGTTCAGGCGCAGGCGCGGCGGCGGCTTCGGCGGCCGGAGCGGCGGCTTCCGGCGCGGCCGGAGCGGGCGCGGCGGCTTCCGGCGCCGGAGCGGCGGCCGCGGCGGGCGCGGCCTCCTGAGCGAAGGCAGGCGCGGCCATTGGCGCGCCGGCCAGAACGGCGACGGCGGTCAGCGCCGCCAGCCGTCCAAGAAGAGTTGTTTTCATCGTTATCCCCTTGTCCCGATGATTTTAGAGGGCGGCCGAACCGGTTTCGCCGGTCCGGATGCGAACGGCGTCCTCGACGTTCAGGACGAAAATCTTGCCGTCGCCGATCTTGCCGGTCGCCGCGGCGGCCTTGATCGCCTCGACGGCCTTGGCCGCGGCGGCGTCATCGACGACCGCTTCCAGCTTCACTTTCGGCACGAAGTTCACCTGGTACTCGGCCCCGCGATAGATTTCGGTCTGGCCCTTCTGCCGGCCGTACCCCTTGACTTCGGAGACCGTCAGGCCCTCGACGCCGGCTCCCACGAGGGCTTCACGCACCTCGTCGAGCTTGAAGGGTTTGACGACCGCAATGATCAGTTTCATCCGCCTTGCTCCCGCAGTCCGGTTGCCCGGCATGCGCCCCTAATCTTTCCCTGTGACCGGCGGAACGCAGCGATGCTTGGCCGCCCCGTCCCCCGGTGCGAGGCACGCTAGCGGGGGGGCAGGATGAGACGTGTGCGGCGCACAATTAACGGATGCGAAACCCGACTTTCGCCTGTTGACTGAGCGTTGAGCACATCTGGCGCCTCAAAAACGGGCGCCTTGCCTTGGGTCGCCCCGCTGGCCGACTCCCGTCAGGCTGCGGGGGCAGGGGAGGACCGCATGTCCGAGATGTTCTGGCCTCGGTATGGGCCGATCCTGATGCTGCTGGCGTCGAACGTCTTCATGACGTTCGCCTGGTATGGCCATCTCAAGCACAAGGGCGCGGCCATCTGGCTGGTGATCGCCGTCAGCTGGATGATCGCGCTGCCGGAATACATGCTGGCGGTGCCGGCCAACCGCATCGGTTCGGCCGTCTGGAGCACCGCCCAGTTGAAGACGATGCAGGAGGTCATCACCCTGATGGTGTTCGTCGCCTTCTCGGTCTTTTACCTACACGAACCCATCAAGTGGACCACGCTCGTCGGCTTCGCGCTGATCGCGGCGGGG
Organism: Caulobacter sp.; assembly: GCA_044238855.1. GTDB lineage: Bacteria > Pseudomonadota > Alphaproteobacteria > Caulobacterales > Caulobacteraceae > Caulobacter. The sequence continues at coordinate 15,810 of JBIICO010000048.1, read as the reverse complement.
GCGGGTTTCGTCTTCCTCGGACGCTGACGCGCGGCGATCACGTGCCCGTGATCGGGGAACCCGACTCGGCGCGGGCGCGTAGTTCTTCCGGGTCGGGGGTGAATGAGGATTTCCAGATGACCCCCATCCGCCTTCTTACCGCAGCCGCATTCTCGGCGCTTCTCGCCGGCGCCGCCGTCGCGCAGGACGCCGGTCAGCCTGTCGATGACACCATGCCCTCGGCTCCGCCCACCGCGAGCGACACGCCGCCGGTGACCGAAGAGAGCAACACCCCGATGGCTCCGGCCGCCGAGCAGTCCGCCACCCCGGCGTCGGGCGTGGTGCGTCAGAGCTCGCCGACGCCCGTCGACCAGGCCTACACCCTGAAGGCCGGCGACCCGAGCGTCGTCAGCAACGGCCCCGTGCCCGACACCGCCGAGAACCGCGCCAAGTACGGCGCGCCGATGTCGAACGGCGGCAAGCGGACCAAGCCGGCCGGCAACTAAGGCCGGCCCCACTCACCAAAACCAAGGGACTAAGCTTATGATCACGACCCGCCTCCTGGGCGCGGCGGCCGTCGCCGCGCTCCTCGCCGGCTCGGCCTTCGCGCAGACCACCGCTCAACCGGCCAAGCCGACGACCACCGAAACGACGCCGCCCGCCGCCGCGCCGCCCGCCGCGAAGCCGACTCCGCCGGCCGCGACGCCGGCCATGCCCGCGACGCCTTCGGCCGCGGCGCCCGCCGCCGCCACCGGTGGGCAGGTCGTGGCTTCGGGCGACATCGTCGACACGCTGAAGGCCAGCGGCAACTTCACCACGCTGCTGAAGGCGCTCGACGCCGCCAACATGACCACCACGCTGAAGACCCATAAGAACCTGACGGTCTTCGCCCCGACCGACGCGGCCTTCGCGGCCCTGCCGGCCGGCGAGCTGGACAAGCTGATGGCCGACCCGAAGGCCATGCAGAAGCTGCTGACCTACCACGTGGTCAACGCCACCGTGGACTCGACCCAGATCAAGGGCGCCAAGGGCCTGGTCACCACCGTGGCCGGCGACAAGCTGGTGGTGGACGGCAGCGGCTCGGGCGTGATGGCCAACAACGCCGCCGTCACCCAGCTGGACGTGAAGACCACCAACGGCGGCACGCTGCATGTGGTGGACAAGGTGCTGATGCCGCAGAACGCGCCGTCGGTGGCCGCCAGTCCGGCGACCACGGGCGCCGCCAGCGACGCCGCCGCCACCGCTCCGGCCCAGCCCGCCGCGGCTCCGGCCGCCCAGCCGGCGACGCAACCCGCGGCTCCGGCGACGACCGCCCAGCCGGCCCCGGCGACGGCTCCGGCCACGCCGGACGAGACCGGGCCGGCGGAAGAGCCGACCGAGCCCCAGGGCTAGGTTCTCTCTTCGTCTGAAGCCCTCGAAAGGCCGCGCGGCAAAGGCTTGCGCGGCCTTTCATCGCTTGAAGCAGAGGTCGGCGGGCCCTATGGTCCGCCGACTTTTTTGCGCCCGCGAACAGAGCCATGACTTCCGACGCCAAACCCCGGTCTTTTCAGGCCCTTATAATGCGGCTGAACCAGTACTGGGCGGAGCGCGGCTGTGCGATTCTCCAGCCGCACGACGTCGAGGTGGGCGCCGGCACGCTTCATCCGGCCACGGTTCTTCGCGCGCTGGGCCCCAAGCCGTGGAATGTCGCCTACGTCCAGCCCTCGCGCCGGCCGGGCGACGGCCGCTACGGCGAGAACCCCAACCGGCTGCAGCACTACTACCAGTACCAGGTGATCCTGAAGCCGAACCCGTCGGACATGCAGGACCTCTACCTCGGCTCCCTGCGGGCCATCGGCCTGGACCTGAACCTGCACGACATCCGCTTCGTCGAGGACGACTGGGAGAACCCCACGGTCGGGGCCTGGGGCCTGGGCTGGGAAGTCTGGTGCGACGGCATGGAAGTGTCGCAGTACACTTACTTCCAGCAGGTCGGCGGCCTGGACGTCGATCCGGTGGCGGGCGAGCTGACCTACGGCCTCGAGCGCCTGGCGATGTACGTGTTCGGCGTCGACAACGTCTACGACCTGCCGTTCAACGACCCGGACAGCCCGCTGGGCCATCTGACCTACCGCGACGTCTTCATGGACAACGAGCGCCAGCAGTCGGAGGCCAACTTCCACGGCTTCGACGTCGACGTGCTCAAGCGCCAGTTCGAGGACATGGAGCGCGAGGTGCCGCTGATGCTGGCCCGCTCCTACGAGGGCGACCATCTGGTGCTGCCGGCCTACGACATGGTCCTGAAGGCCAGTCATCTGTTCAACCTGATGAACGCCCGCGGCGCGATCGCCGTGGCCGAACGCGCCAGCTACATCGGCCGCATCCGCGACCTCTGCAAGGCCTGCGCCCAGGCCTGGGTCGAGCAGCAGGGAAGGAACGCGGCGTGAAGCTCCGCGCCCTCCTGCTGACGGCCGTGTTCGCGCTGACGGCCACGACCGCCGTCGCCGGTCCGCACGGCCAGCGCAACGGCGAGGACTCCGAGAGCGCCAACGCGCCGCGGCGGGGCGCCGCCGAGCGCGGCCCCGCCGATCGCCGGATTTCCGAAGACGACGAGGACATCGTCTATTTCGAACCGGACGACCCCGATATGAACCGCGCCATCGCCCAGGCGCGCGAGACCCTGCCGTCGTTCTGGCGGCTGTTCTCGACCGACCGCGACGTCGCCGAGACCGCCAGCCTGAAGATGGCCTTCCCGGTGCCGGGCACGAAGGACGGCAACGAATACATGTGGCTGATCGACATTCGCCGCGATGGCCGGACCATCAAGGGCGTGCTCGACAACCAGCCGGAGTCGATCCGCAACCTCAAGAAGGGTGACACGGTCACCATCGATCCGGAGCGGATTTCCGACTGGTCCTACGTCCGCGACGGCCGGATGTACGGCAGCTACACCACCCGCGTGATGCTCAAGCACCTGTCGGAGCAGGAAGCCGAAGAGTATCTCGAGTTCCTCTCCGTCCGGCCCCTCGAAGGCCCTGATACCTGATCCATGCCCCAGCTTCTGCTCGAACTCTTCTCCGAGGAAATCCCCGCGCGCATGCAGTCGCAGGCCGCGCGCGACCTGAAGCGCATGGCGCGCGAAGGTCTGGGCAAGGCGGGCCTGATCTCCGAGGGCCTGAAGGCCTTCGCCGGCCCGCGCCGCCTGACGCTGGTGGTCGAGGGCCTGCCGATCGCGCAGCCCGACGTCCATGAGGAGCTGAAGGGGCCGAAGGCGAGCGCGCCGGAGCAGGCGCTGGAAGGCTTCCTGCGCAAGACCGGCCTGACCCGCGAGCAGCTGGTCGAGAAGGACGGCGTGCTCTTCGCCCATGTCCACAAGGCCGGACGCCCGACGCCGGAGATCGTCGCCGAGCTGGTCGAGCAGATCGTGCGCGGCTTCCCGTGGCCGAAGTCGATGACCTGGGGCCACGGCAAGCTGCGCTGGGTGCGCCCGCTGCAGCGGATTCTGTGCGTCTTCAACCGCGAGATCGTGCCCCTGAGCATCGACGGCATCGTCGCCGCCGACCTCAGCGAAGGTCACCGCTTCATGGCGGAGACGCGCGTCTTCCGCGCCCGCGACTTCGACGAGTACGCCGAGGCGCTGGCCGGCCACTACGTCGTGCTGGACATCGAGGAGCGCAAGCAGCGCATCCTGGAGGGCGCCCGCACCCTCTGCTTCGCCCAAGGGCTGGATCTGGTCGAGGACGAGGGTCTGCTGGAAGAGGTCGCGGGCCTGGCCGAATGGCCGACCCCGATCCTGGGCGACATGGACCCGGCGTTCCTCAGTCTGCCGCCGGAGGTGATCCGCACCTCGATGCGCACCCACCAGAAGTACTTCGCCGTCCGCAAGCCGGGCGAGGCGGGTCTGGCCCCCAAGTTCCTGGTCGTCTCCAACAACGCCGCCCCCGACGGCGGCGCCGAGATCGCCCGCGGCAACGCCAAGGTGTTGTCATCGCGTCTGTCGGACGCGACGTTCTTCTGGGCCGAGGACGTGAAGGACGGCTTCGACAAGTGGTCGGAGAAGCTCTCGGGCGTCACCTTCCACGCCAGGCTCGGCACGATGGCCGAGCGGGTGGAGCGCATCGTCGCCCTGGCCCGCGAGATCGCCCCCCTGGTCGGCGCCGATCCGGACAAGGCCGCTGAAGCCGCCCGCCTCGCCAAGGCCGACCTCGCCAGCCAGATGGTCGGCGAGTTCCCCGAACTACAAGGCGTGATGGGCGGCTATTACGCCCGCGAGTTCGGCCTTGCCGACGACGTGGCCGACGCCATCCGCGACCACTACCGCCCGCAAGGCCCCGGCGACGCCGTCCCGACCGCGCCGCTGAGCGTGGCCGTGGCCCTGGCCGACAAGCTGGACACCTTGGTCGGTTTCTTCGCCATCGATGAGAAGCCGACGGGGAGCAAGGACCCGTATGCGCTGCGGCGGGCCGCGCTGGGCGTGATCCGGACCGTTCTTGAGGCTCAGGCTGCTCTCCGTTTGACGGTTGTACTCACCAAGGCCGCCGAGTTGGTGCAGGGGCACGACGCACGTCGGAAGCTTGCCAATGAAGCACAGGCCGCCATCGATGTAGCCGAGCGCTATGATCTTAGAACGCTGGACGTCGATGTGCCGGTCAAACTGGGAAACGCGCAGGCTGTTCGCGACCTCCTCGCCTTCTTCGCCGACCGCCTGAAGGTCGCGCTCAAGGACCAAGGCAAGCGTGGCGATCTCGTGGACGCCGTGTTCGCGCTCGGCGGCGACGACCTCGTGCGCATCGTCGCGCGCGTCGAGGCGCTCACGACCTTCCTCGCCACCGACGACGGCGTGAACCTGCTGGCCGGCTACAAGCGCGCCGCCAACATCCTCAAGGCCGAGGAGAAGAAGGGCCCGCTGCCGTCCGGCGATCCGGTCCGCGCGGCGGAGCCGGCGGAGGAGGGCGCTCTGTTCGATGCGCTCGCCGCCCTCGCGCCGAGGCTCGACGCCGCCCTGGCCACCGAGGACTTCACCGGCGCCATGACTGCGCTGGCCGCCCTGCGCGCGCCGGTCGACGCCTTCTTCGACAAGGTGCTGGTCAACTCGGACGTTCCGGCGGAACGCGAGAACCGGCTGCGTCTTCTGCAACAGGTCCAGGGCGCGATGGGCCGCGTCGCGGACTTCTCGCTGGTGACTGGATAAAGGATTGCCTGACTGCCCTGCGTCTTCGAGACGCCGCTTCGCGGCTCCTCGGGATGACGAAGGTGGATAGGTCGCAACATAGATCGTCATGGTGAGGAGCGAGCCTCAAGCGAGCGTCTCGAACCACGCAATGACGGAGTGGAACTGAGGACGGACTGCTTATGGCTGACACCCTGACCACCACCCGCTGGGTCTACTCCTTCGGAGGCGGCGGCGCCGACGGCGACGCGACGATGAAGAACCTGCTGGGCGGCAAGGGCGCCAACCTGGCGGAGATGGCCACGCTCGGCCTGCCGGTGCCTCCGGGCTTCACGGTCACGACCGAGGCCTGCGTCCATTACTACGCCAACGGCAAGCAGTACCCGGCCGAGCTGGCCGCGCAGGTCGACGCCGGCCTGAAGACGGTCGAGGGCATCACCGGCAAGGTGTTCGGCGACAGCGAGAATCCGCTGCTGGTCAGCGTCCGCTCGGGCGCCCGCGCCTCGATGCCGGGCATGATGGACACGGTCCTGAACCTGGGCCTGAATGACGAGACGGCTCAAGGGCTCGCCAAGCTTTCCGGCGATGAGCGCTTCGCCTTCGACAGCTACCGCCGCTTCATCCAGATGTACTCGAACGTGGTGCTCGACCTCGATCACCACATGTTCGAGGAGATTCTCGACGACCATAAGGACAGCCTCGGCCTCAGCGTCGATACCGCCCTGACCGCCGACCATTGGAAGGCCGTGGTCGCCGACTACAAGAAGGCCGTCGAGCGTGAGCTGGGCCGGCCGTTCCCGCAGGACCCGCAGGAGCAGCTGTGGGGCGCGGTCGGCGCCGTGTTCGCGAGCTGGATGAACGACCGGGCCAAGTTCTATCGCCGCATGCACGACATCCCCGAGGCCTGGGGCACCGCCGTGAACATCCAGTCGATGGTGTTCGGCAACATGGGCGAGACGTCGGCCACCGGCGTCGCCTTCACCCGCAACCCCTCGACGGGCGACAACCGCCTGTACGGCGAGTTCCTGATCAACGCCCAGGGCGAGGACGTCGTCGCCGGCATCCGCACGCCGCAATCGCTGACCAAGGTGGCCCGCGAGGAGATGGGCGACGTCGCCCCCTCGATGGAAGAGGCGATGCCGGAAGTGTTCGGCCAGTTCCGCGACGTGGCGATCAAGCTCGAGAGCCACTACCGCGACATGCAGGATGTGGAGTTCACGGTCGAGCAGGGCCGCCTGTGGATGCTGCAGACCCGCAACGGCAAGCGCACCGCCAAGGCGGCGCTGAAGATCGCCGTGGAGATGGCCGCCGACGGCGTCATCACCCGCGAGGAGGCCGTCGCCCGCGTCGAGCCCGGCGCGCTGGACCAGCTGCTTCACCCGACCATCGACCCCTCGGCCGAGCGCGACGTGGTCGCCAAGGGGCTGCCCGCCAGCCCCGGCGCCGCCACCGGCAAGATCGTGTTCGACGCCGACGAGGCCGAGAAGCTCGGCGCGCAGGGCGAGGCCGTGATCCTGGTCCGCGAGGAGACCTCGCCCGAGGACATCCACGGCATGCACGCCGCCCGGGGCATCATCACCGCACGCGGCGGCATGACCAGCCACGCCGCCGTGGTGGCGCGCGGCATGGGCCGTCCCTGCGTCTCGGGGGCCGGCGAGATCGGCATCTATCCGAAGGAAGGCGTCTTCCGCGTTCGTGGCCGCGAGTTCAAGGCGGGCGAGATCGTCACCATCGACGGTTCGACCGGCGAGGTGCTGTCCGGCACGGTGAAGATGATCGAGCCGGAGCTGACCGGCGACTTCGCCCAGCTGATGGAGTGGGCCGACGGCGTCCGCCGCCTGAAGGTCCGCGCCAACGCCGAGACCCCGCTGGACGCCAAGACGGCGCGCGGCTTCGGCGCCGAGGGCATCGGCCTGTGCCGGACCGAGCACATGTTCTTCGACGACACCCGGATCGCCGCCGTGCGCGAGATGATCCTGGCCGACGACGAGGCCGGCCGCCGCGCCGCCCTGGCCAAGATCGCGCCGTTCCAGAAGGCCGACTTCGTCGAGCTGTTCACCATCATGGAAGGCCTGCCGGTCACCATCCGGCTGCTCGACCCGCCGCTGCACGAGTTCCTGCCGCACGACGAGGCCGGCATGGCCGCCGTCGCCGAGGCCACCGGCCTGGACGCCGCCAAGCTGATGCAGCGCGCCCGCGAGCTGCACGAGACCAACCCCATGCTCGGCCATCGCGGCTGCCGCCTTGGCGTGTCCTATCCCGAGATCTACGAGATGCAGGTCCGGGCGATCATGGAAGCGGCCTGCGAGATCAAGAAGTCGGGCAAGCCGGCGCCGGTCCCGGAAATCATGCACCCGCTGGTCGCCAAGGGCGAGGAGATGAAGTTCCTGCGCGACCTGACCGACCGCACCGCCAGGGCTGTGCTGGCCGAGCAGGGCGTCGAGGTCGAGTACCAGGTCGGCACGATGATCGAGCTGCCTCGCGCCGCCCTGCGCGCCGCCGACCTCGCGGAGGCGGGCGCCGAGTTCTTCAGCTTCGGCACCAACGACCTGACCCAGACGACGTTCGGCATCAGCCGTGACGACGCCGGAAAGTTCCTCGGCGCCTACATCGACAAGGGCATCTTCGAGAAGGATCCCTTCGTAAGCCTGGACCAGGAAGGCGTGGGCGACCTCGTCCGCATCGCCGCCGAGCGCGGCCGCGCCGTGAAGCCGGGCCTGAAGCTCGGCATCTGCGGCGAGCACGGCGGCGACCCGGCTTCGATCCAGTTCTGCGAGAGCGTGGGCCTCGACTACGTCAGCTGCTCGCCGTTCCGCGTGCCGAGCGCCCGCCTCGCGGCGGCCCAGGCGGCGTTGGCGAAGAAGTAATCCTCCCCCTCCCTCCGGGAGAAGGGAAGAGCGCATAAAAAAACGCGCCCCCGGGCTGCTGACCCCCGGGGACGCGTCAGTATTCGGAGCCTTGGAGGGGACTCCGGATTTCACAGGGAGCGTCCGGATGCCGGACCCTCTTGCGCGCTCGCCGCGCCGTGCCCGGCCGATAGCCTTCGGGGGGACACTCGGCCGTCACACGAGCGACGAACGCGAGATCATTGGTACGCGGCCGGTCGACTCGGCGCCGTGACGGCCGTCACGCTCTCCGAAATCGCGCGTTTTCCTGGGGCTGGTCGAAACGCACGGTTTCGCGGCATCCTCGTGGGATGACCGTCACCCTCGTCCGCCCCGGCCCCGAACACCTGCCCAGCTACGTCGACGCCCTGAACCGCGGCTGGTCGCCGGACACCATGCGCGACGCTTCGGCCGAGCACCTGGACAAGATCGCGGCCGATCCGGACGGCTACCTCGCCGGCATGGACGATCCGCAAGGCAAGGCCGGCGACGTCACCCTGCCCGACGGTTCGAGGGTGAAGCGTCTGCCGGGCGTTGTCCGCTTCGCCTGGGACGGCGACTTCTGCGGCGCGATCAATTTCCGCTGGCAGGCCGGGACCGAAGCGCTGCCGCCCTATGTGCTCGGCCACATTGGCTACAGCGTCGTGCCCTGGAAGCAGGGGAACGGTTACGCCACCGCGGCGCTGGGCCTGCTGCTGCCGGAGGCGCGGGCCCAGGGCCTGCGCTGGGTGATCCTCACCACCAACCCCGCCAACATCGCCAGCCAGCGCGTGATCGAGCACAACGGCGGCGTCCTGGAGGCCCGCTTCGACAAGCCCGAAGCCTTCGGCGGCGGCGAGGGGCTGCGCTGGCGGATCGATATCCCCTGCGTGTCATCCCGGCCGTAGCGTAGCGAAGAGCCGGGACCCAGCAAACGCGGGCGCGCGGCATCGGCTGGGTCCCGGATCGCCTGCGGCGTCCGGGATGACACTGGTTACGACCGGATCATCCGCATCGCGTTCAGCGCGTAGTCCACGTCCTCGGTGGTGTTGCGGATGCTCGGGGTCAGCCGCACGTGCCGGGTGGCGTAGGGGGCGGCCGAGCCGATCACGCGCTGGTTCCGAAGCCGGCTGACCACGCCGTCGGCGCTCAGCCCCGCGACGTCGAAGCTGACGATGCCGGCCGACAGGCGCGGGTCCATCGGCGTTCGCACGGTGACGCCCGGGATCTGGCTCAGGCCCGTCTTCAGCCGCCCCGCCAACTCCCGCGTCCGAGCCTGTACGTGGGCCTTGCCGATCCACTGGTGGAAGCCGAACGCTTCGTTCAGCGCCCAGACGTGCTCGAAGGCCTTGAATCCGCCCGGCGTCATCCGCGCGCCGGTGGTGGGCCCGGGGTCGTAGCCGCCCAGCCAGGCGCCGTAGGCGTTGGGCGCCAGGAAGCTCGGCACGGTCGGCTGCATCCGCGACCAGCCGTAGGGCGTGCCGAAGATGACGCCGGTGCCGCGCGGCCCGAACAGCCACTTGTGGCAGCCGGCCATAAGGAAGTCGCAGCCCAGCTCCGGCAGGGTGGTGTTCTCCACCCCGAAGCCGTGCACCCCGTCGACGCAGAACAGCACCCGGTCCCGCTCTGGCCGGGCGGCGTTGATCGGGGCCAGGGCGGCGCTGATCTCGCGGATCGGCATCTTCATGCCGGTGGAGGAATGCACCCAGGTCAGGGCCAGCACCCGTGTGCTCGGCCGGATCTCCGACACGATGCGGCCGACGATCTGCTCGACCGTCGCGCTGGCCGCGTCCTGGTACAGGCTGATCTTCCGCACCGTCCCGCCGCCGCGCAGCGTCGCCAGGCGCAGGCTCTCGTGGGTGACATAGTAGTCGTGCGTGGTGGTCAGTGCCTCCTGGCCGTAGGCGAGGTCCAGTCCCTGGTAGACCAGCGCCACCGAGCTGGTGGTGCTCTCGGTCAGGGCGACATTCTCGAACGCGACGCCGAAATAGGCTCCCGCAGCCCGGCGGGCGTTATTCTGCAGCGGCCGGTTGCGGGCCGACAGATAGAGAGTGGGTGAGGCGTCCAGACCGTCGCGATGCCGGGCGATGGCGTCGCGCACGATGCGCGGGTTTGACGCGAACAGCATGGCGGACATGTCCACCACGCTCCAGTCCAGCGCCCACTGGGCCCGCACCCGCTGCCAGTCCGGCGCGCCGCTCGGCTGGGCCGGCTGCATCGGCGGCTCGGCGGCCGGGTCGCCCTCGTGGAAGTCGGGGTCATCGGGCGGCGGGTCGATCTCCTGCGCGCCGGCCACGCCGGCCGCCGCCATCGCCGCCACACCCAGCGCCAGGCCGGAGCCGGTCAGCAGACCGCGCCGGCTCAGCGCCGCGCTATCGAGTTCGTCGTCCGGCCCCATCTCAGCCCTCCGCCCGTTCACCATACTTCCCGCCCGACGACGGGCGAGCACGCGGGTTCTTGCGGCAGGCGACTTTGCGCCGAATGCCCCCTTCGCGGCATCGGCTAAACGCATGAGAGGCCGTTCGGAGGCGACCGGGCGGCCAAAAGCCGCCCGGCGCCGGATAAGCGGGCGCCTACAGCACCGCCTTGAGGGTTTCCGACAGGCGCTTGACCTGGTCGGCCCTGGCCAGCTGATGGTCGAGCGCCAGTTTCACCAGCCTCTGCGGTTCGGTCCGGAGCAGGGTGTCGAGCTGCTTGGGCCCGTCTCTCAGTCCTTTCTGGGCCTTCTCGAGGTTTTCGGTCGGGTACAGCTCGGCGAGCTTGAGCAGCAGGCCGCCGACGATGCCGGCGATCAGCTCGGTCTCGTCGATCCCGGCGGTCCCGAAGGCGCCGTCCTGCAGGCTGTCGCCCAGCGAGCGGCCCTTCGGATCCAGCAGGGCGCCGGCGATCATGTCCCTGAGGCCGTCGCCGCTCTCCGACCGGCGGATGGCCTCCTGACCGAGCTGCACCAGCGGCGGCCACCGGTCGAAGGGCGGCGGCGGGACCAGTTCCTCGATCATCACCGGGTCGAAGCGCACCGCGATCAGGTCCCAGAAGAGGCGGCAACGGATGCGGTTGGCCGGCTGCAGCCAGGAGACGATGTTGCGGTAGTAGTCGTGGATCTTCAGCAGGGCGGGCGAGGGCGCGAAGGCGGCGCCGCTTCCCGTGCCCAGGCCGGTCCGGGTCGAGCCGGTGCCGTCGAGGTTCAGGTTGACGAAGTGATGCCAGGTGGAGTCGCAGACGGCGCGCCCCGGCCGTTCGGTCTTGCCGGCATAGGGCTGGGCGAGGCGACCGTCATAGGCGCTGACGATGCCGAACATGCGCGGCGTCACCGGTGGTTTCCAGCCGCCGTTGCTGACGCTACGCCCGCCGGAAACGGCGGAGGCGACGATCTCGGCTCCGGTCCGTCCGCCGCCCGTGACGGCCGGGCGGAACTCCTCGAAGGCCGGCGAGACCACGGTGTAGCTGCCGCCCAGCGTCGCGGCGTCTTCCACCGCCTTGCAGACGCTTTCGTGCTGGTGGTCGGGCAGGCAGTCGACGTCGAGCGTGAAGCCGCTGCTGTTGCTGCGTGTCGCCGGCGCGCCGGGCCGCATCAGAAGCGGATGGACCGTCGCCTGCCATGTTCCGAAGCCAGGCCCGGTCACCTTGTAGTGCGGGTAGATCCGTTGCGGGATGTTGTCGCCCTGATCGTCCAGGAAGTCGTAGATGCCGTTCGTGTTCGGGTCGACCACGGTGTCGATCCGCGCAAGGGCGGCGGGCACGGCCTCCAGGCCCATGGGCATGGCCGCCCACTCGCGCATGTGGCGGATACGGGGCAGCCTGCCGCTCATCTGCCGGCCCAGCGTGGCGTGGTCGCCGGTGGCGAAGACGCCGCCGCCGCTGTTCATGAACTCCGCGACGATCGTGACCTGGGGTACGGGCAGGTCGCCGGCCGACTCGATCCCGAACAGCCAGATCTGGTCGTAGTTGGCGATCGTCACGGCGGGCGTGGCGGTCGCGAAGTCGAAGTTCGTCTTCACCGTATAGACGTCGGGACCGATCGGCACGTTGGTGACGTTGGTGAACCCGCGATGCGCCAGGGTCAGGATCGGCTTGACCGTCACCCCGGCGCCCAGGGTGATGCCTTCTATGAAGCGGGTCAGGCCGAAGGCGGCATTGGCGTTGTAGCCAAGCGTTCCGTCGGTGACGATCAGGATGCGTGGTCGGCAGGGGCGGGAGGCCAGCTCGAGCTGGTCGAGGTTGAAGTTACCCAGGAATGGAGGAGGCATGGCGAGAGTCTCGCTTTGCTGAGGATTTCAGGAGGCAGGCAACGCGATTGACGCGACTGGCTTGCCGGGGCCCCGAAACAGCGGCGAGTAAGCTCAGAATGGATAACATCGTTATCTCAACCTGACGTGGAGTCAAGCGCCGGCGTGACGCTTCCATGTCCCAGAATTCACCTGACAAGCACCCCGGCGCATGCCCACCTTCGCCCCCTGTTTCGGGGGAAAGCTCATGATCATCGATCCCGCCGCGGAGACGGCGAAGTACCTGGCGACGCTGCCGCCGGAGGTCCACGCCAAGGCCACGGCCTACACCCAGGGCGGCCACTGGCTGCTGCTGTGGGGGACGTTGGCGGCGATCGTCGTCGCCTGGCTCATCGTCCGCTCGGGCGTGCTGGTGAAGATCCGGTCCGGCGTCGAGCGCCGCCGGACCCGGCCGTGGCTGGCGGTGCTGGCCGTCGTGCCGGCCGCCTTGCTGATGGAGTCGATCCTGGGGCTGCCCTGGGCCGCCTACAGCAATTGGTGGCGCGAGAAGAGCTACGGCATGACCAGCCAGCCGTTCGGCGGCTGGCTCGGCGAGCAGGCCATGGGCGGGGTCATCGGCGTGATCGCCATGACCGTCCTGATGCTGCTGGTCTACTGGCTGATGCGGCGGGCCAGGAAGACATGGTGGCTGTGGGCCGGCGGGGTCACGGCCGGTTTCATGATCGTCGCCATGCTGTTGGCGCCGACCTATATCCTGCCGCTGTTCAACACCTACACGCCCGCGCCGCAGGGGCCGGTCCGCGACGCGGTGGTCGAACTGGCCAGGGCCAACGGCGTGCCGTCGGACAAGATCTTCGTCTTCAACGGCTCCAAGCAGTCCAACCGCTACACGGCCAACGTCACCGGCCTGTTCGGCTCGGCCCAGATCAACATCAGCGACACCATGCTGAAGGCCGGGGCGGACATGAGCGAGATCCGCGCCGTGGTTGGCCACGAAATCGGCCACTACGCCCTGGGCCACATCTTCCGCTCGGTCGGGGTGATGGCGGTGCTGTGCGTGATCGGCTTCTGGCTGATGGACCGGTTGTTCCCGCTGGCCTGCCGCCTGCTGGGCGCCCACGACGTGAAGGGCATCTCCGATCCCGCCGGCTATCCGGTGTTCTCGATGCTGCTGGCGATCCTGTTCCTGCTCGCCACGCCGGTCACCAACACGGTCACGCGCATGGGCGAGGCGGAGGCCGACAACTACTCGCTGCGCGTCGCAAACGAACCCGACGGCCTCGCCAAGGCGCTGGTCCAGACGGTGGAGTACCGCGCCGCGACGCCGGGCAAGCTGGAGGAGGTCATCTTCTACAGCCACCCCTCGGTCAGCTGGCGTGTCCGCAACGCCATGGAGTGGAAGGCGAGGCGCCAGCCTTCCACTCCGCGATAGCCCTCAGGCCCGCATCGCCCGCACGGCCGCCAGCGCGCGGTCGATCTCTTCGGGCGTGTTGCGGATGGAGGGCGTCAGCCGCACGTGCTGCACGGCGTAGGGGGCGGCGGAACCGATGATGCGGCTCTTGCGCAACCGCTGGACGGCCTCGCGGGCGCTGAAGCCGGCGACGTCAAAGCTGACGATGCCGGCCGACTGGGCGGGATCGATCGGCGTGCGCAGGCTGACGTGAGGCATCTGCGCCAGCCCGGCCTTCAGCCGCCCGGCCAGTTCGCGGGTTCGGGCCTGGACGTGGGCCTTGCCGACCTGCTGCTGGAACTGGAACGCCTCTGCCAGCGCCCAGACGTGCTCGAACGCCTTGAAGCCGCCCGGCGTCATCCGCGCGCCGGTGGTCGGGCCGGGATCGTAGCCGCCGATCCAGGCGCCGTAGGCATTGGAGGCCAGGAAGCTCGGCACCGTCGGCGTGACCCGCGACCAGCCGTAATCGGTGCCGTAGACGACGCCGGTGCCGCGCGGGCCGAAGATCCACTTGTGGGTCCCGGCCACCAGGAAGTCGCAGCCCAGTTCGGGCAGGGTGGTGTCCTCGATGCCGAAGCCGTGCACCCCGTCGACGCAGAACAGCACGCGCTCGGCGGCCGGGCGGGCGGCGTTGATCGGCCGCAGGGCCGCGGCGATCTCGCGGATCGGCATCTTGTAGCCGGTGGAGCTGTGCACCCAGGTCAGGGCCAGCACGCGGGTGCTGGGCCGGATGTTGCTGACGATCTTCTGGACCACGGCGCCCGGCGCCTTGCTGCGCGGGCCTTCGAACAGGTCGATCTTCCGCACGCTGCAGCGGCCCTTGCAGGCCTGCAGTCGCAGCGACTCGTGGGTGACGTAGTAGTCCTCGTTGGTGGTCAGCGCCTCTTCGCCCGGTCGCAGGGTGATCCCGGCGTACAACTGGCCGATGCCGTCGGTGGTGCTTTCGGTCAGGGCGACGTTGCCGTAGGGCACGTTGAAGTAGGCGCCCGCCATGCGTCGGACGCGGTCCTGGAGCTGGCGGTTGCGGCCTTCCAGGTAGATGACCGGCTGGTTGTCCAGGCCCCGGCGATGGGCGTCGATGGCTTCGCGCACGATCCTGGGGTTGGACGCCAGCAGCATGGCCGACATGTCGACCCAGCCGGCGTCGAGCGCCCATTCGGCGCGGATCTTCCTCCAGTCGGGCGCGCCGGGCAGCGGCGTCGGCTCGGGCGGCAGGTCCAGCGGCGCCTCGTCGGCGTCGAGGCCGAGCGGATCGGCGATCACGGCGGCCGGCGTCTGAGCGCAGGCGAGCGGCGCTGCCGCGAGCGCGCCCAGGGCCAGGCCGCTGCCGGTCAGCAGGCGTCGGCGGTTCAACACCGCGGTTTCGGAATTGGTCTTGGTCTGCATGTCGGTTCGTCCCCGCTTGCTCTTGTTGGGGACGACCTGGGCCGTCCCGTTCATGGCAGGCGGGATCGAGCCCGCCGCCGGAGAGCGGGGGTTAAGGAACGTCGTGCGCCGAAACCAATGAAACGACGTTCATGAGCGAGATTTAATGGCGGCAGCGGTGATAGCCTCGGGACCATGAAGCCCCTTCTCTCGGTCGTTCTCGCTGGCCTTATCTGGACCTCGTCCACTTGCGTCGGCTGGGCGCAGGATGCCCGCCGCCTGCCTGGGGAGGACGATCTGGCGTTCGCCGCCCGCGCTCTGCGGTTGCCTAAGGCGAGTGAGCCCAAAGTCACGGCGGCGCTCTGGAACGGGCGGCAGACGCTGTTCGTGGAATACCTGACGCCGGATCAGGAGCCTGAACGTCCGTTGGTCGCCTTGCTCCCGGACGGTGCGGGCTATCGGTCGGTGCAGGTCACGATCGGCGAACAGGAGGGCGGGACACCAGACATCGCCGCCATCGGGTTCGCTAACGCCGACCGGGACCCCGTGCGCGAACTGATCGTCATCCTGGCCTGGCAGGTGAACCACTACGATGTCGGCGGCACGGCCTACGAGGTGCGCATATTCGATGACGCCAAGCCCGGCGAGGCCATGCTGACGCCCCTGAATGTCGACAAGGACTTCGCTTACGGCTGTGCCTGTGGTTGGCGCGACGGTCGCGAGCAGGACTACCGCTACAAGACCATCGCCTCGGTTAAGGCGCGTCTCCGCGCCCTC
>JBIICO010000227.1:0-5559 GCA_044238855.1 Caulobacter sp. | reverse complement strand
ATAGCTGGCGTCCAGGGGCCAGGTGTCGCTACGCCGACCTGACTGGCGGACGTCGCCCGACCGTGTTCGACGTTCGCGGTTCAGCCCTGGACGCCCCGATCAAGCCGGAGCCGAAAGCCGCGCTATCGAACGGCATTGCCTCGAACCCCGTCGAACGGACTTTGAAGTCACAGGCATATGAAACTTCGCTTTGATTTCAGCAGGGTTGAAGTCGAATTCAGCCTGCTGCCCGGGGCGGGCGGCTCAGTCATCGGCGGGCGAGAAGCTAACCCTGCCCGGCAGCGAGAAAGCCGGCGTGGTCTTCTTGATGAGGTCCTGTCCCTCGAAGGAGAAGACGCCGTTGCCGCCGCATTGGCCGCTGCGCAGCCCGGCGATACGGCCTTCGCGCACCTCCAGCTCGACGCTCTTGAGGTCGAGCGCCAGCACCAGGTCGAAGACCAGCCGGCTGACCGCCTTGGGGCCCAGCTTCACCTCGATGTGCGGCTGATGCCGGCTGCTGATCTTGTGCTCGAGCAGCGGCAGGAAGACGACCTTGCCGGGCTCCAGGCGGGTGGCGTCCAAGGCGTCCTGCACGCCGGTGAGCTTCTTCCAGGAGCCCGACAGCACCTCGTCCAGCCGCACGTGGAACACCTCGTCCAGCGCCGCGCGCACCGACTCCGCCAGCCGCGCCCGAACGGGCTTGGGCACGGACTTCAGCGCCGCCTCGACCGCGACCTCCGCCGCGGCCGCTTCGCAGCTGGCGTAGATCGGCGACCCGGCATCGTCGCAGAAGAAGGTCTTGAGGGTCACGGTCGTCATACCGGCGCGCTCCCGGCGGCTTGCGGATAGTGGATGTCGGAAACGGTCTGGCCCCGGCCGACAACGACCGACAGCTGGGGCGGCTGGCCGCCGGCGAAGTCGGGTTCGTCGGCCACGCCCACATCGGCGGAGGCATGGGCCGTGACAGGCGGCAGGCCTATCCCCAGCATCTGGCGCGCCGCGACGATGGCGACGGCGATCAGGGCCAGGAGCCCCGCGAGCGCCAGGCCGATCGGCCCCCACAGCGGCGAGCCCAGCCTGACCGGCTCCGGGCGGGGCTCCGCCACGGCCGGCGGAGGCGCAGGCGGATCGAGCGTCGGCGCAAGGGGCGGATCGAACGCGGGCGGCGGTGGCGGCGCGACGGCCTCGACCGGCGCCGGTTCCGGCGCGACCTTCGGCTCAGGCGCGGGACGGGGCTCGGGCGGCTTGCGGACGGCGCGCGACGGCGGGCGCTCGGGCGCGACATAGGGCCTGGCGGTGGTCGGCTCCGGATCCGGCTCGGCCTCTGTCGCCTGTGGTTCCGGCTCGGTCGGCGACGGCGGGGCGGCGCCGCCGCCGGCGGCTTGTTCCTCGGCGGCCCTGCGCTCGCCCTCCCGGCGCGCCTCTTCCTTCCTGCGGGCGTCGGCCTCGCGCTTCTTCTTCAGCGCCCACTGGAGAGCGCCGACGGCGAGACCGGCTTCATCGACATCGACACCACCGCCGCGACCGTTGGACGGAGCGGATGACGGCGGTGGAGACGACGGCGGCGCGGCCTGCGCCAGCACCGGACCGGCGGCGATCATCGAGCAGAGCGCCGCCAGCGCGGCGCGAACCGAAAGCCTGCGAACCCACATCGCTCGACCTTGCCGCGTTTCGATCGCGAGGGAAACCTGGAAGAACGCCGTTCGACACCGAGGCGCGCCGATTATGCGGCGGGTGGATCGAACCAGACTGTTTCGGGAAGGCGGGTGGCGGAGACGGTGGGATTCGAACCCACGGTACCCTTTTGGGGTACGCTCATTTAGCAAACGAGTCCCTTCGGCCTCTCGGGCACGTCTCCTGGACCCCCGCGTCGCGGGACGCCCCTATTAGCCAAGCCCCGCCTGCTTCGCAATGGCGGGAGCGGCCTAATTTGACGCGGCTCGTCGAGCGCGCTCGGTGAACCCCGTTAACCGCCGCTTGATGCGATGCTGGCAAAGTCCCGGCATGTTGACCGCCTCCGCCCCCAGGGATGACGGACCCGAGCACCAGCAGGACGAAGGCTGGATCGAAGCCGTGCGTACGCTGCGCCAGGACGTCGAGACCGGATTCGGCGCGAAGCCGGCGGGTGACGCAGAACAGGATGGCCGCGACCGCCGCGGCCCGTTCCGCCCCTCCCGCCTGACGCCCGTCCGCTCCCGGCTGGAAATGCGGCAGGTCACCCAGCTCTACGGGGCGGTCGACGGCGGGGCCGCGGTCGTGCTCGCCGCGCTGGTCGCCCACCTCGAAACGACCGGCGGCCTCGCCGCCGCCACCCTGGCGGAAGTCGCCCCGATGGCGGTCGGCATCGCCTTGCTCGTCTGGTCGCTGCGCCTGATGGGCGCCTATGCCTTCGCCCACCGCGAAAGCCTGCCGCGCCACCTCATGCGCGTGGCGGCCGCGTTCGGCCTGACCGGCGCGCCGCTGCTGGCCGGCGCCTTCCTGATCCCTGGCGGACAGGCCCAGTTGGATCCCGTCGGCCTGTGGTTCTCGCTCGGCTTCGTCGGCCTGTTCATGCTGCACACCATCTGGTGGAGCACGGTCCGGCGCTGGCGCATGTCGGGCAAGCTGACCCCCAACATCATCATCGTCGGCGCCACCGACGCGGCGAAGAAGCTGATCGAGACGGCGCTGAAGACCCGCGAGGTCGCGGTGCTGGGCGTGTTCGACGACCGCCTGGGCCGCGCGCCCCGCGCCATCGCCGGCGTGCCGGTGCTGGGCGACACCGCCGACCTGCTCGGCCACAAGATCCTGCCCTACGTCGACCGCATCGTCATCGCGGTGGCGCCGACCGCCCAGAACCGGGTGCGCGAACTGATCGAACGGCTGCGCGTGCTGCCCAACGACGTGTCGCTGGTGCTGGATTCCGGCGAGGACGGCCGCGTCCGCGCCCTGTCGCGCATCGCCGACGCCCAACTGGCCCAGGTCTCGGGCGAACCGGCCGACATCCGCCGCGCGGTCGCCAAGCGTATCCAGGATATCGTCGTCGGCTCCGTGGGCCTGCTGATCAGCGCGCCGATCATGCTGTTCGTGGCGCTGGCGATCAAGCTCGACAGCCCCGGCCCGATCTTCTTCCGCCAGCGCCGCCACGGCTTCAACAACGAGGAAATCCTGGTCTGGAAGTTCCGCTCCATGCGCCAGGAGGCGGCCGACTTCGCCGCCGTGCAACAGGTTCGGGCCGGCGACGACCGCGTGACCCGCGTCGGCCGCTTCATCCGCAAGACCAGCCTCGACGAGCTGCCGCAGCTGTTCAACATCCTGCGCGGCGAGATGTCCCTGGTCGGCCCTCGTCCCCACGCCGTGGGCATGAAGACCGGCCAGACCGAGTCCGCCCGCCTGGTCGCCGAATACGCCCACCGCCACCGCATGAAGCCGGGCCTGACCGGCTGGGCCGCCATCAACGGCTCTCGCGGCCCGGTCGACACGCCCGAGCTGGTCAAGCGCCGCGTCGCCCTCGACATCGACTACATCGAGCGGCAGTCGTTCTGGTTCGACCTCTACATCATCGCCATGACCATCCCCTGCCTGCTCGGCGACCGGGACGCGGTCCGGTAGATCGATGTATCGCCGCGGCCTCCTCGGCTATCTGCCCGCCAACATCACCCAGGGGATCGTCGGCCTCCTGACGATCGTCGTGTTCACCCGCCTGCTGACGCCCCAGCAGTACGGCGTGTACGCGCTGGCCATGTCGGTGATGATCCTGGCGCACACGCTGCTGTTCACCTGGACCGAGGCCGCGATGGCGCGCTTCCAGGCCCGGGCGCGGGAACACAACGACGTCGCCGACCACATGGCGACCATCTATCGCGCCTGGGCCGGACAGGCATTCGGCTTCCCGATCATCGCCGGGCTGGCGGTGTGGCTGACGCCGATCGGGCCGGAGCTGAAGCAGGCCATCGTCTTCGGCCTTGTCGCGACGATCTTCCGAAGCCTGATCAAGCTCGTGCAGGAGCGCCGTCGCGCCGACGGCGAGGTGGGCGCCGCGGCCCTGCTGGACATGGCCCAGAGCGCCGGCGGCTTCGCGGTCGGCGTCGTCTATGTCGTGCTGGGCTTCGGCGGCGGGGGGCCGCTGCTGGGCGCGGCCGTGGTCGCCATCCTGTGCCTGGTCGCCACGCTGCGCCGTGAACTGACCATGGCCAAGGGCGGTCATCCGGACCGCTGGCGGCTGCAGGAGTACGTCGGCTACGGCCTGCCGGTGTCGCTGTCGCTGATCCTGGCGCTGGTCATCTCCAGCACCGACCGCTTCCTGTTGGCCGGGTTCCTCCACGAGGAGGCGGTCGGCGTCTATCACGCGGGTTACAGCCTCGCGAACCGGACGCTGGACGTGATGTTCATCTGGCTGGGCATGGCAGGCGGGCCCGCCATGGTCGCGGCGCTGGAGCGCGGCGGCCGCGAGGCGCTGGCCGAGACCGCCCGCGAGCAGTCCGCCTTCATGGTGCTGCTGACCCTTCCGGCCGCCGTCGGGGTGGCCCTGGTCGCCCATCCGCTCGCCGAGGTGATGGTCGGCGAGGCGCTGGTCGAGGGCGCGGCGCGGGTCACCCCATGGATCGCCATCGGGGCCTTCTTCTCCGGCGTGACCACCTACTACCTGCACCAGGCCTTCACCCTTGGGCGTCGCACCAGGCTGCTGATGGTCGCCATGACGGTCCCGGCCGGCCTGAACCTGATCCTCAACGTCGTCCTGATCCCCCGCTTCGGCATCGACGGCGCGATGTGGGCGACGGCCATCAGCTACACCGTCGGCGCGATCACCAGCTGGGCGCTCGGCCGCGGGGCCATGCCGCTGCCCTTGCCGGTCGAGGCGCTGTGGAAGGCGGCCGCCGGCTGCGTCGCCATGGCGCTGGTCGTGCGGGCGATCCCGCCGCTGGGCGGTGTCGTCGAACTGATCGCCAAGGCCGGCGCCGGGGCGCTGGTCTACGGCGCCGTGGTCTTCGCCCTGGACGCCGCCGGCGTGCGCTCGCGCGGCCCCGCGGTGCTCAAGGGCCTGCGCGCGAGGGCGACCGCGTGACCGTCCAGCCGACCGAGTGGATCGTCGAGAGCAAGAGCTGGCGCAAGGCCGCCTCGCCCGTTCTGTCGATCCTGATCCCCTTCTTCCGCGACGATCCCGTGCGGTTGCTGCGCGCGCTGGACGGCGCGACGACGGGCGTGGAAGTCATCATCCTCGACGACGGCTCCGGCGACGCCGACCTGGCCACCCAGGTGGCGCGGCAGGTCGGGGCCATGGCCCTGCCCGCCCGTTTCGTGCGGCTGTCGAGCAACGAGGGACGGTCGAAGGGCCGCAACCGGCTGGCGTCGCACGCGCGCGGCCGGCACATGCTGTTCCTCGACGCCGACATGCTGCCCGACGCGCCGGGCTTCGTCGCCGACTGGCTGACGCTGATCGCCGGCCAGGATCCGGCGGTGGCCTTCGGCGGCTTCTCGCTGGACCAGACACCGCGGACCCGCGAGCACGCCCTGCACAGGGCCATGGCTCTGAAGAGCGACTGCCTGCCCGCCGCCGTCCGCGCCGAGGCGCCGGAGAAGCACGTCTTCACCTCCAACCTG
>JBIICO010000047.1:0-18568 GCA_044238855.1 Caulobacter sp. | reverse complement strand
GGCGTAGGCCGGGCCAGAAGGTCGGTCTGGACGCCGTAGAACGGATCCTGGCCGATGCCGCCGCGCTGGATGTAGTTCGGACTGGACGAGCCGCCGATGTTCTCGAAGTAGTTCAGCGCAGTCGAACCCTCGACGCCCATCACCAGGTCGAGGTCGCCGTCGCCGTCCATGTCGGCGAAGGCCGGCGCCATGTACTCGCCGCCGATGCTGCTGACGACGCCCGGCGTGAAGGTCCAGGTCGGGCTTCCGAGGGTGCTGTTGCCGTGGCCGTCGCTGAGCTCGTAGGCCAGGGTGTGGACGCTCGGCGGCAGGCCGAGCGTACTGGCGTAGGTGATCGCCTCGATCATCAGCTCGACGTTGGTCTCGTCGGCGTTGGCGTTGAAGCGGACGGTCAGCGCCTCGCCGACGCCGCCGGTGGCCGCTCCGATCACCGTGCCGTTGACCGAGACCTCGCCCGTGGCGGCGTTGAAGCTGACGGAGCCGTTGTTGCCGATCGCGACCCGGTCGCTGGTCAGCAGGCCGACGACGCGGAACACGCCGCCGTCGAAGGAGCCCGTCATCGGGAAGCCCTGATCGTTGATCAGGAACACATCGGTGTCGATGAACTGGGGGGAGGAGAGGGAAACTTCGGTGAATGTCGGGGCATCGATGCCCGCGATCAGAATCTCAGCCACTGGTAATCTACGCCTTTGCACGTAACCGAACAGACCGCGCGCCAATAACCCCGGAGTCTGTTACCGAGTTCGTAATGCGAACTACTGTTCTGCGATCTGGACGATCTGTCGCGGCGAAGGACGCGGAGCGGCGATGCTTTAAATCGCCGTTCCGCGAACTGCGATCTACCAGTACCAGCCGCCGTCGGTGTCGCCGAAGCCGGTGTACCGGTTCCCCGTCGAGCCGGTGTGGTCGCCATCTATGGTGATCTGCACGTCATGGCGGCCGTCGCCGTCCACATCGACTCGCAGATACGTCACGTCGCTGGTCGCGGCGTAGACAAGGACCGCCTGGCCCGCGACCTTGGTGAACCGGTCGGTGAATCCCGCGAGGAAGACCAGGCCGTTCAGATCGACGACATCGCCATCGGCGAAGTTCAGGTCGTGGATACGATCGCCGGTCTCGCGCGCGACGAACCGGTCGCCCCCGGTTCCGCCGGTCATCTTGTCCACCCCCGCGCCGCCGCCCAGGACGTCGTCGCCGTCGCCGCCGTTGAGCACGTCGTTGCCGTCACCGCCGGCGAGCGTGTCGTTGCCGCCATTGCCGTTGAGGGTGTCGGCGCCCGCCAGACCCTCCAGGCTGTCCCCGCCGCTGTATCCGGTCAGGACGTTGGCGTACTGGTTGCCGGTGAGCGTGCCCGACCCGTTGGTGAGGGTCAGGTTCTCGAGTTCGTAGGTTTCGAGGGTCGCGCTGCCGGTCACCAGCAGGGTGTCGATGCCTTCGCCCGCGGACTCGTAGATGTTCATGGTCTCCCAGAAGAAGGTGTTGGCGCCGGGACTGAGCACGTAGGTGTCGTTGCCCAGACCGCCGATCAGCGTGTCCGTGCCGGTTCCGCCGTCGATGAAGTCGTTGCCGGCGTCGCCATACAGACTGTCGTCGCCATCGCCGCCGTACAGGCTGTCGTTGCCGGCGCCGGCCTCGACGTAGTCGTCCGCGTCACCGCCATGGATGGTGTCGTTGCCGCCCATGCCCAGGAGCACATCGTTGCCGGCGAGGCCGCTCAGCACGTTGGCCGAGCCGTTGCCCGTGACGAGGTTGGCTTCCGAGTTGCCCGTGCCGTCGATCTCGCCGCCGTTGCCGAGCGTCAGGTTCTCGATGTTGGCGCCCAGCGTCCAGCTGACCCGGCTGATGACCGAGTCGCCGCCGCCGGTCCCGGTTTCGTAGACCTCGTCGCCGAGGCTATCGACGAGATAGGTGTGGACCCCGTCGCCGCCGCGCAGAATGTCGTCGCCGGCCCCGCCCTTGAGATAGCCGCCCGTGCCGCCGCCCGTGTCGACGATCTCGTCGTCGCCGTCGCCACCGTCGATGGTGTCGTAGCCGGTGGTGCCGGTGATGACGTCGTTGCCGGGCGTGCCCGCTTCGGCTTGCGGCGTGACGTTGATCGTCACCGCCGTGGGGCCGGTGCTGTTGCCGGCCGCGTCCTGGATTTCGAAGGTGAGGTCGCGGCTCGTGGTCGGCGTGTCGCTGACGTTGCCGTAGACGATCTTCTCGATCAGCGTCTCGATCGCGATCGCGGTCGCCGCCGCGTTGAAGGTCACGGTGAAGGACGCGCCCACGCCGCCCGCGAAGACGCCGATCAGGATGCCGTCGTAGTAGACGTCGTTCCCGGTGACGCCGATCATGCCTAAGCTCAGGATCGAGATCCGATCCTCGGGCAGCAGGCCGCTGATCAGCAGGAAACCACCGTCGAAGTCGTTGTCGGCGTCGGTGAAGGTCACCACGCCGTCGATGATCCGCGGCGCGTCGTTGACGTCGTTCTCGCCGAACGTCACCGCGTTGAGGTTGGTCAGAGCCGGACTTGCCATGGTGTTTGCACCCCCCGTTGTTGCAACCCGTGGACGATCGCCCGCCATGGGTTACCGGCGTGTGACGGAAGAGGGTGAACGGCGACCACTCGGTCGCAGGGGCGATCGGTCGCAGTGGCTTCGCCCCATTCGTGTCCCATCTGAACGGCACTTCGGACGCAGCCGAACGCAACTCCCGGATCTCGATGACGCTTACCCCGCCGACGTTCACGGCCGGCGCCGCCCGCCCACTGGCCGCCTTCGCCGTGTTCATGCTTTCCCTGACCGGCCTCGCCGTGGCGGTCGCCAAGCCGATCGCCGACCATCGCGGCCATGTGGTCGAGCGCGTGGTGGGCGCGGCGCGTGACGTCGCCCAGGCCCGCAAGGCCGAGACGGTTCAGACGAGGATCGTCTGGCGTGGCGACGACGTCGACGGCGACGGAGCAGGGGACTTCGCCAATCCGACCGGCGCAGCCCCGCGCGGCCATGATCATTTCGGCGACGGCCGCTTCGGCGCCCGCCGCGACGGCGGCACCCGCAGGCACGAGGGCGTCGACTACGCCGCCGTCGCCGACCAGACGGTAGGGGCGCCGATCTCCGGCTTCGTGACCAAGATCGGCTACGCCTACGGCGGCGACGACAGCCTGAAGTTCGTCGAGATCACCAACCCGGCCATCGGCTACGTGGCTCGCGCCTTCTACGTCGATCCGTCGGTTCAGGTCGGCCAGGCCGTGCGCCTGGGCCAGAGCATCGGCGCCGCGGCCAGCCTGCAGTCGCACTACCCGGGCATCACCGACCACGTGCACCTGGAGATCTTTCGGCCGGGCGGCGCGCGCCTGAACGCCACGGCGCTGATCGTTCCGCGCGAGATCATCGTCCGGGGCTAGCCGGCGAGCGGCCAGAACACCGCGATCAGCGGCGGGCCGGCCAACAGCACCAGCAGGCTGAGCGGCGCGCCCAGCCTCGGATAGTCGCCGAAGCGATAGCCGCCCGGCGCCATCACCAGCGTGTTGCACTGGTGGCCGATCGGCGTGAGGAAGTCGCAGGCCGCCCCGACCGCAACCGCCATCAGGAAGGCGTCGGGGTTGAAGCCCAGCTGCTTGGCGAGGCCGGCGCCGATGGGCGCCATGATCAGCACGGTGGCGGCGTTGTTCAGGAACGGCGTCACCGCCATCGCCCCGGCCATCACCGCCGCGATGGCGACGATCCCGGGCAGGCCGCTGAACGCGCCCGACAGCCAGTCGGCGATCAGCGCCGCGCCGCCGGTCTTCTGGATCGCGTCGCTGACCGGGATCAGGGCGGCGATCAGCACCAGCAGCGGCCCGTCCAGCGCCTGGTAGGCCTCGCGCATGCGCAGGCCGCCGATCAGCACGATCACCACCGCCGCGCCGAAGAAGGCGATCGCCACCGGCACGATCTGGAACGCCACCAGCGTCATCGCCAGCGCCAGCACGACAGCCGGCGCGAACAGCCGCCGGGGCCCGCCCAGCCGAACCTCGCGCTCGGCCAGCGGCAACAGGCCGAGCGCCTCCAGCGCAGCGGGGATGTTGCGCTCGCCACCCTGGATCAGCACCAGGTCGCCGGCCTTGAACCGCACGCTGCGCAGGTGCTGGGTCATCCGATAGCCGCTGCGGCTGACGCCAAGCAGGTTGACGCCATGCGCGCCGTGCAGGTCGGCGCTGGCCGCCGACTTGCCGACCAGCGGCGATTCCGGCCCCACGACCGCCTCGATCGCGCGAACCTCTTCGGTCGGCTCTTCCATCGCGATGGGCCGGTCGCTGCGGGTCAGGTCCAGTTTCGCGCGGATCACGAAGGTGTCGAGCGCCTGCTGCTGGCCCTCGATCAGCAGTACGTCGCCCGGACCGACCACGGTGTTGGGGTGAGGGGCGGGCTTGCGGCGGCCGTTCCGCAGCAGGGCCATGACGGTGATGTCGCCCTCGCCCTTCTCGACCAGTTCGCCCAGCCGCATGCGTTTCAGCGGCCAGGTCTCCGGGATGGTCGTCTCGGTCAGGTAGGTCTTGCCGGCCAGCGCCGCGTCGAGGTCGATCGCGCCACCGCGCGCCTTGGGCAGCATGCGATAGCCGAAGGCCAGGAAACCCAGCGCCAGCAGGGTCAGCCCCAGGCCGACGGCCGAGTAGTCGTACATGCCGAACGGCTTGCCGAGCACCTCCTCCCGGACCTCGGAAACGATGATGTTGGGCGCCGTGCCGACCAGGGTGACGGTGCCGCCGATCATCGCGCCGAAGGCCATCGGCATCAGCAGCCGCGACGGCGAGCTGCCGGTCTTGCGCGCCACCTGCTGGGCCACCGGCAGCATGATCGCCAGCGCGCCGACGTTCTTGGTCGCCATCGACAGCAGGGTGACCGCCAGCGTCAGCACGGGAACCTGGCTTCGTTCGGTCTTCAGCAACGGCAGCACCCGCCGCAACGCCAGCTCGACGATCCCCGACCGCGCGAAGGCCGCGCTGACCACCAGGGCGCAGGCGATGATGACGACCACATCGTTCTTGAAGCCGTCGAACGCCGCCTCGGCCGGCACCACGCCGATGGCCAACCCGCCGACCAGCGCGGTCAGCGCGATCAGGTCGTAGCGGAACCGTCCCCAGACGAAGGCGACGATGGTCAGGCCGACGAGTCCGAACGCCAGGCCCTGCTGCAGTGTCATGAATTGCGCCCCTCAGTTGCCGTAGGAACGCCGGAGACGCGATGAGGATGCGGAACCCGCGCGCCCTCGTCCGCCTTTGCCTTCGCGAAGGAGGCGCGCATGGCCCGCAAGCCGAAGGTTTTCGCCTGGTCCGACGGGTTCCGGCGCTACCTGGTCGCCGCCACCTCGCGCGCCCGGGCGCTGGAGGCCTGGGGCTTCAACCGCGACCTGTTCCGCGAAGGCGCGGCGCGGGAAGTGCAGGACGGAGCGGGCTACGACGAAGCCCTGGCCGAGCCGGGCGCGGTGATCGAGCTCGACGTCTCGGCGGCCGTCGCCAATGCGAAGGTCGCCCGCCAGCCGCCCCCCTCCAGGCCGCGCAAGCATGTCGAACCGAAGCCGGACAGGGCAGCCGAGGCGCGGCGCGAGAAGGCCCGGGCAAAGGTGGCCGGGCTCGAGGCGCGGCTTGAGCGAATCGAAGCGGACGAGCGGCAAGCGCTGGACGATATCGAACGTCGACAACGCGACCTGGAGGAGGAAGCCGAGGCCGCCCGCGACCGCTACCGCGCCGCCGTGCGCAAGCTGAAGACCGAACTCGGCAAGGCCCGGCGGGCCCTTTGAACTTCCTCGCTTGCCTACCCCTGCGGCGCCCGCGCTGACATGGCGCCAAGCCCGGACGCAGAGCCGGGCGCGAGGAGTCTCGGGAGGACTGCATGAAACTCGACAGCACGGTCTCGGCCGTCGTGACCGGCGGCGCGTCCGGTCTGGGCGCGGCCACGGTGAAGGCCCTGCGCGACCTGGGCGTCAAGGTCGCGATCTTCGACCTCAACGCCGAGAACGGCGAGCGCAAGGCGGCCGAACTGGGCGCGCTGTTCTGCGAGGTCAACGTCATGGACGAGGCGCAGGTCGACGCCGGTTTCGCCAAGGCCCGCGCCGCGCACGGCCAGGAGCGGATCCTGGTCAACTGCGCCGGCGGCGGTCGCGGCGGCAAGACCATCGGCCGCAACAAGGAGACCGGCGAGATCGTGCCGTTCAACGTCTCCGACTTCGAATGGACCCTGGGTCTGAACACGGTCGGCACCTTCCGCTGCATCGTGAAGAGCGCCGCCGGCATGTGCACGCTGGAGCCGGACGAGGACGGCGGTCGCGGCGCGATCGTCAACACCGGCTCGGTCGCGGCCGAAGAGGGCCAGGTCGGCCAGGTCGCCTATTCGGCGGCCAAGGCGGCGATCAAGGGCATGACCCTGACCATCGCCCGCGACCTCTCCAACGAAGGCATCCGCATCAACACCATCCTGCCCGGCATCATGGCCACGCCGCCGATGCTGAACGTCCGCAACCGCGCGCCGGCGATCTTCGAAGGGCTCTCGAAATCGGTGCCGTTCCCGCGCCGCCTGGGCCATCCGGAGGAGTACGCGGACCTCGCCGTGACCATGCTGCGCAACGGCTACTTCAACGGCGAGACCGTCCGGCTGGACGGCGCCATCCGCATGCCGCCGCGCTAGGCGGGTGCGTTCCAACCGGGGGAAACAGAGATGACCAAGCCGCTGAAGGCGCACAAGCAGGTCGGCGAGGACTACCTCGCCAAGGGGACGGTCAAGGTCAGCCACGCCTTCCCTTTCCCGCCGTC
This sequence comes from Caulobacter sp., assembly GCA_044238855.1. Taxonomy (GTDB): domain Bacteria; phylum Pseudomonadota; class Alphaproteobacteria; order Caulobacterales; family Caulobacteraceae; genus Caulobacter. Next base: position 11,799 of record JBIICO010000047.1, on the reverse strand, counting down.
GGCGGTGTGGGCCGCGCTGCTGGACGCCCGGGCCTGGACCGAATGGCTGCCGATCACCAAGGTCACCTGGACCAGCCCGCCGCCGTTCGGCGTCGGCACGACCCGCATCGTCGAGATCGGCGACCAGGCGGTCGACGAGACCTTCTTCGGCTGGGAGGAGGGCGCGCGCATGGCGTTCCGCTTCGAGAAGTCGAGCCTGCCGCTCTCCGCGGCCGTTGAGGACTACCGCGTCGTTCCGACCGCGACCGGCTGCGAACTGGTCTGGCTGGGCAAGGCCAGCGCCATGTGGCCGCTGGGCGGGCTGATTTCCCGGCAGCTGGCCGGCAGCCTGAAGGCCGGCATGCCGAAGCTCGAGGCGCTTATCGCGGCCGATCCGAAGCGGTTCGGGATCGGCTAGGCGCCAAGCGGGATCCTGGCGCGCTCTAGGGTCGGCCCGTCTCGCGCCACCGGTTGACCAGCTGCCAGCCGGGCTCGACCAACTTCTTCCCGGTCTGGGCGGAGCGGCGGCAGAGCAGGGCCTCGGCCAGGGCGGCGCTGGTGTTGGGCTGCACCGGCCGCCAGGTCGGGTCGGCGTCCCCGACGTAGATGCCCAGCCCGCCGGGGGTCCAGTAGGCGAAGCCCGTCACCCGGGCCTTTCCGGCGCAGTCGAACACCAGGCCGACGGTCTCCTGCCCGACGTCCTGCCCGCGCTGCTTGCCGTATGGCGGCCGCAGGTACGTCGACAGCGTCGCGGCCCGCACCTTGCCGGGCTGGAACGCGATCTCGTGCACGAAGACCAGGTACAGCTCCGACGAACTGCCGCCGACGAAGTAGGTGTCGCCGTTGTCGGCGGGCACGCTGGCGCGCGGGCTGGCGTAGACGGTGCCCTGCGCGGCGGCGGGCCCGGCCGGGCCGAACAGAAGCGCGCCCAGCAGGCCCGAGAGGAGAAGAAGGTGGAAGGGAGGGCGCATCGCAACTCTCGTGACTGTCGAGAGCAGCTTGTCCGGGGCGGCGCGTCCGCGTCATCCCCCGATAGGGTGGCCGTGTTTCCGGGCGGGACCCATCCCGCGACGCGGGCGGGGAAACCGGATGGCGGAAGCGGTGGGATTCGAACCCACGGACGGCTCACACCGTCGGCGGTTTTCAAGACCGCTGCCTTAAACCACTCGGCCACACTTCCGTTGGCGGGCTTCTAGCCCGGTTCGGGATATGGAGGGAACCGGCCGGGTACGGATTTCCGCGTCCGGCGTTTCCAGACGACCCCGCCCAACGGAGACCGCCATGGCTTACGAACTTCACTACTGGACCGGCATCCAGGGCCGCGGCGAGTTCGTGCGGCTGGCGCTGGAGTACGCCGGCGCCGCGTATGTCGATGTGGCGCGGGAAGCGGGCGACAAGGCCGCCCTCCCGGGCAAGGACGAGCCACGGCCCGCGTTCGCGCCGCCCTGGCTGCGGGACGGCGAGGTGACCGTCGGCCAGACGGCGGCGATCCTTTTCCATCTGGGTCCGAAACTGGGCCTCGCGCCAGAGGACTCGGCCGACGCGCTCTGGGCGCACCAGATTCAGCTGACCATCGCCGACCTGGTCGCCGAGGCGCACGACAGCCACCATCCCGTCGGCATGGCCCTCTACTACGAGGACCAGAAAGGCGAGGCGAAGCGTCGGGCCAAGGAGTTCCGGAAGGACCGCGTTCCCAAGTATCTGAACTGGCTGGAAGCCATCCTGGCCCGCAATCCGGCCGGGCCGCGCTGGCTGGTCGGCGGCCGCATCGGCTACGTCGACCTGTCGGCGTTCCAGGTGGTGACCGGCCTGCTCTACGCCTTCCCGAAGGCCGCCAGGAAGGCCCTGAAGGAAACCCCGCATCTGGCCGCGCTGGCGGCTCGCGTGGCCGACCTGAAGGAACTGCGCCCCTATCTTGAGAGCGAGCGCCGGTTGGCTTTCAACGAGCAGGGTATCTTCCGGCGCTACGAGGAGCTGGACGGCTAGTTCTGGGGCGGACGCGCGGTCGCGAGCCGGTTAACCACGCCTCAAGCCCCGTCTGTCACACTCGCGGCTGGACTGGAGGAGGGGGCATGCAGGGCAAGGCCCGGCCGCCATATCTGACGCCGCTGGCGGTGCTGCTGGCCTGCGCCGCGCTGGCGGCCTGCGCCTCGCCGCGTTACGCGACGCGAGACGAGCCGCGCGCGCCCGTCGCCAAGCCGGGGCAACGCGTTCCCGGGACCATGCGGCCGTACCAGATCAACGGCGTCTGGTACACGCCGAAGGCCGATCCCGACTACGACGAGAAAGGCATCGCCAGCTGGTATGGCGAGCAGTTCCACAACCGCAACACCGCCAACGGCGAGGTGTTCGACATGGAACTGATCACCGCCGCCCACAAGACGCTGCCGCTGCCGTCGATCGTCGAGGTCACCGACCTGGAGACCGGCAAGAAGCTGCGCGTGCGGGTCAACGACCGCGGCCCGTTCGTGAGCGGCCGGATCATCGACCTGTCGAAGGGCGCGGCCCAGAAGCTGGGCATCTACCGCAAGGGCGTGGCGCGGGTGCGCGTGCGCTACATCGGCCCCGGCTGATCATCCCCAACTAAGCGCCCCCGCGTTCTGGACATCACGGCCGTTCCAGTCGAAGACGGAGGCGTGACCCAGGGCATCTTCATCACCTTCGAGGGCGGCGAGGGCGCCGGCAAATCCACGCAGATCCGTCGGCTGGCCGAGCGGCTGCGCGAGACCGGGCGCGACGTCGTCCTGACGCGGGAGCCGGGCGGCTCGCCGGGCGCCGAGGAGATTCGCGCCCTGCTGCTGAACGGCGAGACCGACCGCTGGTCGCCGCTGACAGAAGCGCTGCTGATGAACGCCTCGCGCCGCGACCACATCGAGCGCGTGATCGCGCCGGCGCTGGGTCGCGGGGCCGTGGTGCTGTGCGACCGGTTCGCCGACTCCACCCGCGCATACCAGGGCGCCGGCGGCCAGGTGGACCCGAAGGTCATCGAACAGCTCGAGACGGCCGTGGTCGGTGACACCCGGCCCGACCTCACCCTCATCTTCGACCTGCCGGTGGAGGAGGGGCTGCGCCGCGCGCTCAGCCGCAACGGCGGCGAGGAGCGGTTCGAGGCCAAGGGCGCGGCCTTCCACCAGCGGCTGCGCGCCGCCTATCTGGCCATCGCCCGGTCCGAGGCCGAGCGCTGCACGGTGGTCGACGCCACCGGCTCGCTGGACGAGGTCGCGGACGCCGTCTGGGCCGCCGTCGCGACGAGGCTGGAAGGCTGAGATGGCCGACTTCGCCGACCCGCCGCATCCACGCGACGCCTTCGCCCTGGAGGGCGCGGAAGCGCAGGAGCGGGCGTTCCTTGACGCTCTGGAGCGCGGCCGGCTGCACCATGCGTGGCTGCTGACCGGTCCCGAGGGCGTGGGCAAGGCGACCTTCGCCTTCCGCGCCGCCCGCCGGCTGCTGGGCGCAGCGCCGGATCCCAACCACGGCCTGCTCGGCGCGCGGATGACCGATCCGGTCGTGCGCCAGATCGCCGCCCGTTCGCACCCGGACCTGATGGTGCTGGAGCGCTACACCGAGGACGGCAAGCCCCGGAAGGTGATCCCGGTCGACGAGGCCCGCCAGTTGGGCGCCTTCTTCTCGCAGACGCCGGCGACCGCCCCCTATCGCGTGGCCATCATCGACGCGGCCGATGACCTCAACGTCAACGCCGCCAACGCCATCCTCAAGACGCTTGAGGAGCCGCCGCCGCGCGGGGTGCTGCTGCTGGTCAGTCATGCGCCCGGCAAGCTGCTGCCGACCATCCGCTCGCGCTGCCGGCGGCTGGCCTTCACCGCGCCGGATGAGGCCGTGACGGTCGACTTCCTCGAAAGCCGCACGGGCATGTCGCACGACCACGCCCTGCGCCTCGCCGCGATGGCCGGCGGCGCGCCGGGCCTGGCGCTGCGGCTGGCGGCGGCCAAGGCGCTGGACGCCGACGACGAGGCGCACGACATCCTGCGTAACCTGCCCAGGCTGGACGACGGCGCGCTGCTGGCGCTGGCCGACGGCTTTCGCGGCGCTGAAGGGCAGGCGCGCTTCAACCTGCTGATCGAGCGGATCATGGACCAGATCCGCGGCATGGCCGTGGGCCAGGCGACGGCCGGCGGCGGGCAGGGGCTCGACCGCTGGGTCCAGGCCTGGGAACGGCTCAGTGTCCTGCCGGACCAGACCGAGGGTCTGAACCTCGACCGCGCCGACGCCTTCTGGACCGCCATGCGCGAACTGCGCGCCGCCGCGAGGGCCGCCTGACGCCATGCTGATCGACAGTCACGTGAACCTCCACGCCCCGCAGTTCGCCGAAGACATGGACGCCGTGATCGACCGCGCCCGCGCCGCCGGCATCGGCCTGATGGTCAACATCAGCGATAAGGTCTCGACCTTCGACGTCACCTACAAGCTGGCGACCGAGCACGCCGACATCTGGGCGACGGTCGGCACGCATCCGCATGAAGCCAAGGAAAATCCGGAGCTTACGGCGCAAGACCTCATCCGGTTGGCCGAGCGGCCGAAGGTGGTCGGGATCGGCGAATGCGGCCTCGACTTCCACTACGACCTGAGCCCGCGCGACGTCCAGGCGGCCGTGTTCCGCCAGCACTGCATCGCCGCCCGCGAGACCGGCTTGCCGCTGGTGGTCCACACGCGCGAGGCCGACGTGGCCATGGGCCAGATCCTCGAGGAGGAACACGCGGCCGGCGCCTTCAAGCTGATCATGCACTGCTACACCAGCGGGCCGGAGCTGGCCCGACGGGCGGCGGCGCTGGGGGCCTGGTTCTCGGTCAGCGGCATCGCGACGTTCAAGGCCGCCCAGGACGTGCGGGACATCATCGCGCAAATGCCGGCCGACCGGATCATCGTCGAAACCGACTGCCCCTACCTGGCGCCGGTGCCGATGCGCGGCCGCCGCAACGAGCCGGCCTTCCTGCCCCACGTGCTCGACAAGCTGGCGGAGATCCGCGGCTGGAGCCGAGAGGACGCCGAGCAGCGTACGGAGGATGCCTTTTTCGCGCTGTTCGACCGGATCCCGCGCCCGTGAGCGGCGCGCTCGAGGTCACCGTGCTGGGCAGCGGCTCCTCGGGCGGCGTTCCGCGCGCGGACGGCGACTGGGGCGTCTGCGATCCGAACGAGCCGAAGAACCGGCGCATGCGCTGCTCCCTGCTGGTCCGCCGCAAGGGGGAGGGCGCCGGTAACGAGACGACGGTGCTGGTCGACACGTCGCCGGACTTTCGCGAGCAGTCGATCATGGCCGGGATCAAGCGGCTGGACGCGGTGCTCTACAGCCACGACCACGCCGACCAGAGCCACGGCATCGACGACGTGCGGGCCTTCTTCATCCGTCAGCGCGCCCGCATTCCCGCCTGGATGGACGCCGAGACGCGCGGCACGCTGACGAAGAAATTCGGCTATATCTTTGAAAGCCAAAGTGGATATCCCGCGATCCTTGAGGCTCGCGACCTGCCGGAGCACGGCGTGCGATGGGCGGTCGACGGTCCGTCGGGCGCGATTCCGGTGACCAGTTTCGACATGGAGCACGGCGCGATGCGCTGTGCCGGCTTCCGGTTCGGCGGCGTCGCTTACTCGCCGGACGTCAACGGCCTGGACGACGCGGCCTTCGAAGCGCTGGCCGGCGTGGACGTCTGGATCGTCGATGCACTGCGCTACACGCCGCATCCGACGCATGCCAATCTCGATCAGGCGCTGGGCTGGATCGACCGGATTACAATCGCTTGCGGAACGAACTTCCGGACAATGTCGAGCCGGCGTACGACGGCTTGAGGCTGGAGCTGACGCTGTAGGAGGCCACGGTCGACGCCGTGGCGGCTCATTATTTCCGATAATCTTCCTTAGGCGAAACATGTCCAGACCGATGGAGCCCGTCGACAGACGCCACGATCGCCTCTTCCGGGTCCGCCTGTTGCACACGGCCATCTACGTCGTCATGGCCGTCAGCGCGCTGGTGGTCCTCTACGCCGGCCTGTCGGGCCAGCGTGGCGTCTGGCTCTGGCCGGCGCTGATCCTGATCGTCGTCGAGAGCCTGATCTTCGCGGGCTTCGGCCTGAAATGCCCGCTGACCGCCGTCGTCGCGCGACTGGCTGACGGCGCCGCCGTGTCCGATACCCTGATGCCCGAGCGCCTGACCCGGCACACCTTCAAGATTTTCGGCCCGATCGTCGCCGTCGGGCTGATCCTGCTCGGGGCCCGGTGGCTGCTGAACGGGTGGCCGGCCGGCTGACTCCACGGCGCCGTTGCCAGGCGCCGCGCTTGCGGCTAAACGGCCTCTCGATGTCTCTCGCGACCACCAAGCCGATTACTCGCAAACCGACCCGCGCCAGCGGGGCGATTGCGGGTGCGCGCACGGTCTAGACCGCGAGCCCCGACAGCCGCCCCGCCACAGCGCGGGGCAGCCGATCACCGGACAACCACAGCCCCGCGCGTCAGACCTTCCCAGGAGACGCCCACATGTCCAATCCGCCCTCCCTTCCCCGTCCCGCCCGCGTCGGCATCGTCGGCGCCACCGGCCTCGTCGGCGCGCTGATGCGCGACATCCTGGCCGAGCGGGATTTCCCGATCGCCTCGCTTCGGCTGTTCGCCTCGGCCCGGTCGGCCGGCAGCACGCTGAACTGGAACGGCCAGGACATCGTCGTCGAGGATGCCGCGACGGCCGACTACGGCGGCCTGGACGTCGTGTTCTTCTCGGCCGGCGGTTCGACCTCGAGGGAACTGGCGCCGAAGGTCGCGGCGGCCGGCGCGATCGTCATCGACAACTCCTCGGCCTGGCGCGGCGACGACGAGGTTCCGCTGGTGGTGGCCGAGGTGAATCCGGAAGCGCTGCGCGTGATCCCCAAGGGCATCGTCGCCAACCCGAACTGCACCACCATGGTCGCCATGCCGGTGCTGCGGCCGCTGCACGAGGCCGCGGGCCTCAAGCGCCTGGTGGCCAGCACCTACCAGGCCGTGTCCGGCGGCGGGCTGGAAGGCATCCGCATCCTGGAGGCCGAGGTCGCGGCGGCCGGCGCGAACAGCGCCGCCCTGGCCCACAGGGGCGACGCCATCGCCTTCCCGCCCGCCACCAAGTGGTCGGCGGCCATGGCCTTCAACGTCAACCCGATGAACTACGTACTCGGCGAGGACGGCTATACAGAGGAAGAGACCAAGCTCCGGGACGAGACGCGCAAGATCCTGCGAATCCCGGAACTGCCGGTGTCGGGCACCTGCGTGCGGGTTCCGGTGTTCACTGGCCACAGCCTGTCGATCAACGCCGAGTTCGAGCGGCCGCTGTCGCCGGCCGAGGCGCTCGCCCTGCTCGGCCAGGCGCCCGGCGTGGTCGTGACCGACGTTCCGAACGCCCTGGAAGCCACGGGCCAGGATCCGGTCTTGGTCGGCCGCGTGCGGAGCGATCCGACCGTGCCGCACGGCCTGGCCCTGTTCATCAGCGGCGACAACCTGCGCAAGGGCGCGGCCCTGAATGCGGTCCAGATCGCCGAGGTGCTGTTGCGGGGCGCGTAGAGCCCCTACCCCTTCTTGCGAGCGGCGAAGGCGGCGATCCGGTCGCGCATGTCCGGACCGACGCCTTCGCCGTTGTAGATCTCGTGCGCCAGGCCGGCGCCGACGGGCAGGCCGTCGGTGTCGGTCAGGAGGCGCTTGTTGGCCGCATGGCTGAACGGCGAGTTGGCGGCGATCTCGGCGACCAGGTCGCTGATCGCCTGCTCGAAGGCGTCGTCGGGCACGCAGGCGTTGGCCAGACCCATGGCCTCGGCCTGGCGGCCGGAATAGGTGCGGCAGGTGAACATCATCTCCCGCGCCTTGTAGGTCCCCACCCTGCGCGGCAGGCGCTGGCTGAGGCCCCAGACCGGGGTCAGGGCCCAGCGCGCGTGGGTGTCGCCGAACTTGGCGCTTTCGGCCGCCAGGATGATGTCGCCGACCAGCGCCAGTTCCAGCGCGCCGGTATAGCAGTGGCCGTGAACGGCGCTGATCACCGGAAGCGGCAGATTCGCCAGTTTTTCAATGACATGCGACTGGTAATTGGCGCGCGGCAGCTTCTCGCCCACAGCGATGTCGCCCAGGTCGTGCCCCGCGGAAAAGCACTTGCCGGCTCCGCGGAGGACGACGACGGACACCGCGCCCGGCGCCGCCTCGATGGCCTTCACATGCGCGTCCAGCGCCTCGAACACCGGCACGTTCAGGGAGTTCAGCTTGTCCGGCCGGTTGAGGGTCAGGATCGCAGCCCCGCCGACATCCTCGCGCAGCACCAGATCGCTCATGTTCCGTCTCCCTGCTTTTCTGTGGCCGGGACGCTACGCGGCTGCCGCCACGTCGGGGAAGCCCCTTCCCGCCCCGTCCGGCGAGCCCTATCTTCATGGGAGGGGACTGAACGACGATTTCGCGGAGACTGGCCATGCGCCTGCCTGCCCTTCTTTCCACCACCCTGGTCGCGCTCGCCGCGACCGCCGCGGCCCATGCCGCGCCGCTGGGCCCGGTGGCCGACATCAACATCACGGTCGGTCCGGAACTGACCAAGGCGACCGAGAAGTTCGACCAGCGGGACCTGGACTTCCTGAAGGCTGAACTGCGCGAATCGGTCGAGCGCGAGCTGGCGAAGTCCGGTGGCGAGGCCGGCGGCCGGCTGGATCTGGTCATCGAGGACGCCAAGCCGAACCGCCCGACGATGCGCCAGATGAGCCGAACGCCGGGCCTGTCGTTCGAGAGCCGCAGCATCGGCGGCGCCGACATCACCGGGACCTACACCTCGGCCGACGGCGTCTCCACGCCGGTCAGCTACAGCTGGTACGAGAGCGACCTGCGCAACGTTCGGGCCGCTTCGACCTGGAGCGACGCGGAAGCCACCTTCGACCGTTTCGCCCGCCGCCTGGCCAAGGGCGAACAGCTGGCCCAGAAGTAACTTGCCCCATCGCCGTTCACGGGGTCATCTCCCGTGAACGGCGATAACCAAAAGCGCCGAGTATCAGTGCGAGGGGACATGACGACGGGCCGGCGATCTTTCTTCAACCTGGCGGCCTTCGCCGCGCCATGCCTTCCCCTCGCGGCCTTCGGGCTGCCGCTCGTCATCACGCTTCCCAACTACTATTCAGAGGTTCTGGGGCTGAGCGGCGCGGCCGTCGGCCTGGCGTTCCTGCTGGTTCGAGTCCTCGACATCATCTTCGATCCGATCTTCGGCACCGTGCTCGACCGGACCGACTGGAAGTGGGGGCGTTTCAAGCCGTGGATGGCGATCGGCGTGCCGCTGATCATGATCGCGACCTGGATGCTGTTCATGGCCGACCGTGGCGTCGGCCTCGGCTACCTGTGGTTCTGGCTGATCGTCGTGTACGCCGGCTACTCGATCTGCGTGCTGTCCCACACCGCCTGGGCGGCGACGCTCAGCACCGACTACCACCAGCGCTCGCGCATCTACGCCTTCTGGCAGGCCGGTAACGTGATCGGGATGATCCTGGTCCTCACCCTGCCGGTGGTCCTGGGCGCGCTGAAGCTCGGCGGCGAGGGCGGGGTAAAGGCCCAGGGCCTGTTCATCGTCCTGCTGCTGCCGCTGATGGCCGCCCTCGCCTTCTGGCGGGTGGACGAGCCGCGCGCGGTGGTCAGGGAAGGCGCGAGCAAGGCCACGCTGGGCGACTACTTCCGCCTGCTCACCAAGCCGACGGTCGTGCGCCTGCTGGTCGTCGACCTGCTTATGGGGCTGGCGCCCGGCATCGCCGGCACGCTGTTCTTCTTCTACTTCATGCGGATCAAGGCGTTCGACCGGACGGAATCGGCGGGCCTGCTGCTGATCTACTTCTTCGCGGCCATCGTCGGCGGCTTCGTCTGGACGCGGCTGGCCAAGCGCTGGGGCAAGTCCAAGACCCTGATCGTCGCCAGCCTGTTCTACGCGGTCGTCCAGTTCGGCGTGGTCACGCTGCCGGCCGGCAACTTCCTGGTCGCCATCCCCTTCCTGATCCTGGCCGGCCTGCCCTATTCGGCCGCGCCGTTCCTGCTGCGGGCCATGCTGGCCGACTATGGCGATCAGGAGCGCCTCGAGAGCGGCGCCGACAGGACCGGCCTGCTCTACGCGATCCTGACCGGCACGGTGAAGATCGGCGGCGCGCTGGCGGTCGGCACGATGATCATCCTGGCCTTCATGGGCTTCAGCGCCGAGAATCCCGCCGCCAGCACCGAACTGGGCATGATCGGCCTCCAGGCCTTCTACGCCGTCGCCCCCGGCCTGCTCGGCATCGTGGCGGCGCTGGTGATGATCGGCTATCCCCTGACGGAGGAGAAGCACGCCGAGATTCTGCGCCAGCTGGGCGACAGGGACGCGGTGACGCCGCCTCCTGTTCCCGAGGACGTCGCAGGTCTCCAGCCCAATGTCGCCAAGCCGATCGTCGAGTAGCGCCGACCACCCGATCTTCCGCCTGGTCGAAATCATGGCGAAGCTGCGCGATCCCGACGGCGGCTGCGCCTGGGATCTCGAGCAGACCTTCGCGACGATCGCGCCCTACACGGTCGAGGAGGCCTACGAGGTCGCCGACGCCATCGAGCGGCGCGACCTGAAGGACCTCAGGGAGGAGCTGGGCGACCTGCTGCTGCAGGTGGTCTTCCACGCCCGCATGGCCGAGGAGGAAGGCGCGTTCGACTTCGGCGACGTGGCCAACGCCATCTCCGACAAGATGGTCCGCCGCCACCCGCATGTGTTCGGCGACGCCGACGTTCGCTCCAGCGGCGAACAGACGGTCGCCTGGGAGGTCATCAAGCAGCGGGAGCGGTCCGAGAAGGCGCGCCACGGCGTGCTGGACGACGTGCCGGTCGGCCTGCCCGCCCTGACCCGCGCGGTGAAGCTGAACAAGCGCGCCGCCCGCGTCGGCTTCGTCTGGCCGAGCGTCAACGAGGTGCTCGACAAGCTGGACGAGGAAGTCGCGGAGCTGAAGGCCGAGGTGCTGGCCGGTGACCGGGACAAGGCTCGCGGCGAACTGGGCGACGTGCTGTTCGTGATCGCCAACCTGGCGCGCGAACTGGACATCGAGCCCGAAGACGCCCTGCGGGCCACCAACGCCAAGTTCGTCCGCCGCTTCGGCTACGTCGAGGAACGCTTGGCCGAGCGTGGCAAGACGCCCGAACAGTCCGACCTGGCCGAGATGGACGCCCTCTGGAACGACGCCAAGGCCGCCGAGAAGGGCTGAGCCCTACTCCGGCGCCTCGGACACCGCCGCGTCGGGGAACAGCCGCTCAAACCGGCCCAGGCCCTGCCCGTCCAGCCGCACGCGCAGATGCAGCGAGCCCTCGGCGCCGTCGTGGCGGCCGACGACGCGGCCATGGCGATAGAGCCAGGCCAGAGCTTCGCCGGCGCCCGGATCCAGCACCACGTCGATCTCCGGCGTTACGTCGACCAAAGTCGCTAGCCGCTGCAGCAGAGCTTCGCAGCCCTCCCCCGTCACGGCGGAGACCACCGCGGCGCCGGCCCGGCGGGCGGCGCCTTCGGCGTCGATGCGCTCGTCCTCGCCCAGCAGGTCGGCCTTGTTCCAGACCTCGATGATCCGGCGCCCCTCGTCGAGGGTGACGCCGAGTTCCTTCATCACCGTCTCGACGTCACGTTTCTGGGCGTCGGTGTCGGGGTTGGCGATGTCGCGGACATGCAGGACCACATCGGCCTCCTGCACCTCCTCGAGAGTGGCGCGGAAGGCCTCGACCAGCTCGTGCGGCAGGTCGGAGATGAAGCCCACGGTGTCCGACAGAATGGCGGGACGCCCGCCGGGCAGCTTCACTGTCCGCAACGTCGGGTCGAGGGTGGCGAACAGCATGTCCTGC
>JBIICO010000046.1:0-18583 GCA_044238855.1 Caulobacter sp. | reverse complement strand
GAGACGAACAAGAAGAAGAAAAACGACGGCGACGGCGGGGCCTCGGCCGGCGCGGACAGCGGCAAGCGGCCTGACAGCGATGGCGACGGCGACAGCTCTGATGGCGGTGGTGACGGCGGCGGCGGGGACTAGTAGCGGCGCCAGGCGGCGCTTGCCCTTGCCCATGCCGCGGCGCAGGCGGCGGGAACGCGCTTCGTTCCGGCGTGAAGGTTCTTGTCCACGCTCAGCTTCCGCCCGCGCCGGCGAGTTGGTTGCGCCGGCGTGGAGTCGAGGCCTATACGTCGTCGAGGCCGTTATGTTGAACGCACCGGATCAGGACGTCCGGGATCACGCGCTTCGAAACGGCCAGGTTTTGCTGTCGAAGGATCGCGATTTCGCCGATCGGGCCGTGGCGAGGTCTCCGGCTCCACGGAGCGTCTGGCCGAGGCCCGGCAATCGCGACATGGCGACGCTGCTGGTCTGGCTTGAAGACGCATGGCCTCGAATCGTCGAGAATCTCGACAGCGGCGCGCGCGTCGTGGAGGCAGGACGATGAGCAATCCCGAGATCACCATCGCCGGCCGCCGCATCGGCGCCGACCATCCGCCCTATGTGATCTGCGAGCTGTCGGGGAACCACAACGGCAGCCTGGACCGGGCGCTGCTGATGGTCGACGCGGCGGCGGACACCGGCTGCGACGCGATCAAGATCCAGACCTACACCGCCGACACCATCACTCTCGACGTCGACCGGCCCGAGTTCCGCATCCATGGCGGGCTGTGGGACGGACGCAGCCTCCATGAACTGTACCAGGAGGCGCACACCCCGTTCGAATGGCACGCGGCGATCTTCGAGCGCGCGCGGCAGCGCGGCGTGACGATCTTCTCCAGCCCGTTCGACGAGACGGCGGTCGACCTGCTCGCGGGGCTGGACGCCCCCGCCTACAAGATCGCCTCGTTCGAGGCCGTCGACCTGCCGCTGATCCGCTACGCGGCGGGCAAGGGCAAGCCCCTGATCATCTCGACGGGCATGGCCAACCTTGCCGAGATCGCGGCCGCCCGCGACGCGGCGCTTGAAGGCGGCGCGGCCGGCGTGCTGCTGCTGCACTGCACATCGAGCTATCCGGCGACCTTCGAGGACGCCAACGTCCGCACGGTGACCGACATGGCGGCGCGGTTCGGAACCCCCGTCGGCCTGTCCGATCACACGCCGGGGACGGCCGCTTCGGTCGCCGCGGTGGCGATGGGCGCCTGCGCGATCGAGAAGCACTTCACCCTGGCCCGCGCCGACGGCGGCCCGGACGCGGCCTTCAGTCTGGAGCCGGCCGAGTTCGGCGCGCTGGTGCGGGACGCCAGGGACGCCTGGGCGTCGCTGGGCAAGGTCAACTACGACCTGCTGGGATCGGAACGGGGCAGCATGCTGTTCCGCCGCTCGCTGTACGTCACCGCCGACGTGAAGGCCGGCGAGACGCTGACCAAGGCCAACGTGAGGTCGGTGCGGCCGGGCAACGGTCTGCCGCCCGCCGACCTGGACAAGGTGCTGGGCAAGACGGCGACGCGCGACCTGGCGTTCGGCGAGCCGCTGGCCTGGGACATGGTCTCCTAGCCCCTCCCTCCAGTGTCATCCCGGCCGCAGCGAAGCGAAGAGCCGGGACCCAGGAAGCGGGCGCACGGCATCGGCCGGGTCCCGGATCGGCCTGCGGCCGTCCGGGATGACACTTGGTGTTATTCCGGCAACAGCCCCAGCCGCTTGCCGACGATCCGATCGAGCGCGCGGGTCGAGAGCACCTTCTCCGACATGAAGGTCTGGAACGGCGACGGCGAGACCGTGTAGCGCACCTTCGGCCGGGGGGCCGTCAACGCGGTGTGGATCACCTCGCCGATCCGCTCGGGCGGCAGGCCCGCCTTGCCCATCGCCAGCATGTAGGTCTGCAGCCGTTCCATCGGCTTGCCATAGGCGGTGTTGGCGTAGGCGGTGATATCGACCTCTTCCGACTTGGCCCAGATCGGCGTCGCCACCGCGCCCGGCGCGACCACGACCACGTCCACGCCGTAGGGCAGCAGCTCGCGGCGCAGCGCCTCCGACAGGCCTTCGAGCCCGAACTTGCTGGTGTTGTACGGCGCCATGAACGGGTTGGCCGTCCGGCCGCCGACCGAGGAGATGTTGACGATCCGGCCCGGGTCCGCGACGGCAGGGCTCCGCGCGCCGAGCAGCGGGGCGAAGGCCTGGGTGGCGATGACCACGCCCGTCAGGTTGACCTCCAGCTGCCGGCGGAAACTGTCGACGTCGAGGTGCAGCAAGGGGCCCGCCACCGCGATGCCGGCGTTGTTGACCAGCCCCGACAGCGTCTTGCCCGCCAGCTCGGCCTCGACCTGCCGCGCGCCCGCGCGGACGGCGGCTTCGTCGGTGACGTCGAAGATCAGCGGCGTGAAGGCGTCGCCGAACTCGCCCTTCAGCCGGTCGGCGTCGGCCTGCTTCCGCACACTGCCGAAGACGTGGAAGCCCTTGCCGGTCAGCACCTTGACCGCGCCCCAGCCGATGCCGGTGGACACGCCCGTGACGACGACGGATTTCTTCTGGCTGGTCATCTGCCCGCTCCCCTGTTGCGGAGAACATGGTGCGGCCGAACGTCGTTAGCCAGACCCCTCTGCGACAAGGCTCGCCAAGCCTTCCCAGCCGAGGTTCATCAGCGCGTCGACGAAGGCCATGTAGGGAACGAACGGCTCGTGGCCCTGCGGGTAGGGGCGGGGCGCGTAGGTGCGGAACCGGACGGGGAAGCCGGCGGCGGCGAACACGCCATCCTCGGCCATGTACTCAGCGGACCCGGCTGTCGAGAGGTATTCCGTCGCCCCGACCGCGCGGCAGATCTCCAGCAGGTGATCCGACCGGCTGCCGCCACGGCCCAGTTCGGACGCGCGCCGGAATTCGGTCGTCAGGCCCAGGCGGCGCGAAGTCTCCTCGATGACGGCGATGTTGAAGCTCGCGAGGCTGAAGTCGCGGGGCCGCAGCATCTTGTCGAGGAAGGCATAGCCCTCCTCGAAGGCCGGACGCCGCCAGTAGGCATCGCGCATCGCCGACAGGTGCGCTTCCCACCAGCGCTGGCGGTCATCCATCTGGATCTCGACGATCGCCGTCTCGCGTGGCTGCTTGCGGACCGGGACAGTCAGCAGCACTTCGCCCGCGGGCCCCAGGATGCGGTTGCGCGACTGCCAGGACCGGCGGGCGAACTGCACGTCGTCCAGGAACACGAACACGTCGGCCTGGGCGATCAGTTCGAAGTAGCCGAGGTAGGGCAGGTAGGTCGGCTGGCTGATGACGGCGACGCGGGCCATCACGCCGACAGCGCGAGCGCGCCGTCGTAGGCCCAGGCCCGGGCGAGGCCGGCGTTGACCTCGGCGAACTTGGCGCTCTTGCCGTAGGGCTCCCAGGCGCCGGCGACGAAGCGCGGGCCGTAGCGGGCCGCCGCCGTGGCGCGAAGGACCTTCAGGCCGTCGAGGGCTTCGGTCGAGTGATAGATCCAGCGCGGGTGCACCGAGATATGCCGCAGGTCGCCGACCTCCAGCGAACCCAGGCCCGACATCAGGCTGCGCATCTCGTCCTTCAGCGCCAGCGGGTCGGCCTCGCGGACGCATTCCGCCACCGCCATCCGCTCGCCGCCGGTCTCGTAGAGGTAGACGCGGAACGCCGCGCCGGTGGCGGTGAAGTTCTGGACGTAGGCGGGGCAGGGGCCATCGAAACGGGCCTGGAAGATGTAGCTGGCGAAGGTCTTGCGGATCAGCTTCGGCGTCTGGAGGCCCAGCGGCTTGAACAGCGGCGTCGGGTTGGCGGCCCAGACCAGGGTGTCGTCCTCGTCCAGTTCGGCGAAGGCCTGGCGGGGCGAGATCAGGCTCTCGAACTTCAGCGTCACGCCGAGCTTGCGCAGCGCCTTGCCGCAGGTCTCCCACATCGCATGGAAGCCGCCGGCCGGCAGGGAAGCCGTCAGATTGTCGGTGCGGCCCCAGTGGGCGCGCGGCACGCCCCACAGCTCGTCCGCCCACGGATCGGCCTGCTTGGCCACGACCAGGGCGTGGAAGTCGGCGGAGGCCGGAACCACGCGGTTGATCGCCAGCGGGATCGCCGCGTCGCCGTCGACCAGCGAAAGATCCGCGTCCAGGTGCCAGCGGCAGTAGCGCTCCAGCATCGCCCGCACCTCGGCCGGATAGGCGGCGAGGCGGTCGGCGAGGGTGCGGCCGGCGGGCGTGGCGAGCCCGGTGTCCGAGGTCTCGACGGCCGGACCGCCGAAGTCGGGCGTGAACAGGCCATGGCCGTCGATGTCGCGGCTGACCGAGCCGAAGCGGTTGTCGAATGTGTCGAACTTCACGCCGCGGGCGGACAGGGTCTCGACGATCGGGTCGCCCGCCGGGCCGAAGTAGACGCAGCCGTCACGCAGCTCGCGCCCGTGAGCCACGCGCGGGCGAGCGACGCCGCCCAGGCCCTCGAACCGCTCGTGCAGCTCGATGTCGCGCCAGCCCAAGCGATGCGCCTCGAAGGCGGCCAGGACGCCGGTCAGGCCTCCGCCGACGATGCGCAGCCGGCGCGTCACGCGGCCTGGCCCCAGACCACGATGTCGCTGTTGCCCGGGACGCGCTTGCCGTCCTGCAGGTTGTCGAACCGCACGCGGAAGGCCTGGATCCTGGTGAGCCCCAGCGTCTTGGTGAGCAGGGTGACGAGCCCGGCCTCGGTGTAGAACAGGTTGAACAGGCCTTCCTCGCCGGTCTCCGGGGTCGCCAGGCGATAGCCGTCCGGTTCCTCTTCGGTCCCGCGGCCGTAGCGATAGTCGTCGACCAGCCGGGTGCGGACGAACACCTCGGCGTTGCGCGACAGCATCGACTTCAGCTCCCCGAGCCGGGCGCGGGCCTGCTTGTCCGTCAGGTAGCAGAGCAGGTTGGCGATCAGCAGCACGTCGTAGGGCGCTTCGAGCGGCGGCAGCTTGCCGGTCAGGTCGGCCTGGATCAGGTCGGGCGTGTCGCCCAGGTTCCAGCGGGCGGCCTCCAGCGCGTCCTTGTCGTGGTCGAGGCCGGTCAGGCCCCAGCCGTAGGCGGCGTAGAGGGCCAAGTTGTTGCCCGTGCCGCAGCCGAGCTCCAGCACCCGGCCGGTGCGCTTCTCCAGCCCTCGCTTGAAGAAATGTCGGGCCACGAACTCGTCGGGGTACTTCAGGCCGCGGATATCGGGCAGCGCGCGCATCTGGGTCCGGTTCCCCTCGTCCGACAGGCTCTCTGGCCCATCCTGAGCCGACCCTGCGACCGATTTGCCGAACGGATTGTTAAGGATGTCCGGGCGCGGCGCGACGCCGCAGCAGGTCGAGGAAGCGGTCGGCAACGCGGCCCGCGCCGTGGCCGTCGCAGATGCGCGCGGCGGCGGCCGACAGTCGTCGGCGCAGGGCGTCCTCGGCGATGATCCGGGCCGCGGCGGCGTCGAAGCGATCCTCGAACTCGGCGATGTCCAGGGCGACGACCGCGCCCGCCTCGGCCAGGGCGACGGCGGCCGGCGTCTGGTTGTCGGCCAGCACCAGCAGCAGGGTCGGCAGCCCGAGGGTGCAGCGCTCCCAGCTCGACGAGCCGCCGGCGCCGACGGCGATGTCGGCCTCGGCGGTCAGGCGCGGCATCTGGTCGGTGTCGACATGAAGGGTGGTCAGCGGATCGGCGGCCGCCAGCTCGCGCAGCGCCGGCAGGCTGGGCGCGCCGGAGCCGACCACGACATCCAGCGCCGCGCTGCCGACCAGCCGCTCCACGGCCCGGGCCGTGATGCCGCCCACGTCGGTCAGGCCCAGCGAGACGAGGATACGGCGGACCGGTCCGCCCTCGGCGCGACGCGCCAGGGCTTCGTCACGCAGGGCCGGGAAGCCGTCGCGCACGGGCGCGAAGCTGGGCCCCAGCAGCAGTTCGCAATGCTCCGGCACATGGCCGCGATAGTCGGCGGGGACGCGGGCCATTCCGGCGTCGAGCACGATG
This sequence comes from Caulobacter sp., assembly GCA_044238855.1. Classification (GTDB taxonomy): domain Bacteria; phylum Pseudomonadota; class Alphaproteobacteria; order Caulobacterales; family Caulobacteraceae; genus Caulobacter. Next base: position 12,614 of record JBIICO010000046.1, on the reverse strand, counting down.
TCGGCCGACAGCGGCCGGTCGGCCAGGTCGTCGATGACCAGCGTCGGCCGCCCGTCGGCGACGGCGAGGTGGTCCATGGCGTCGAGGGCGTAGTGGTCGAACACCACCGCGTCGAAGCCGTCCGCGCCGTCGGCTCGGGCCATGTCCGGCGCGAAGGTCGCCAGCACGGCGTCCCCGTCGGGATGAGCCCGGAACGCGCAGTCCGCGCCGCGGGCCCGGAGCACCCGGGCCAGGGTGAGGGAGCGCATGACATGGCCGCCGCCCACCCGAGGCCCCGCATCGGCGACGAAGAGAATGCGCGCCATCAGACCCTCCGGTCGCCGCCGTAGCGGGCCAGGTCGGCGCGCTCGCGCACGAAGGCGCGGACGTCGTCCGAGCCGAAGTCGCGCCGGGTCGGATACAGTTCGTCGTAGACGGCCGCGACGAAGGCGTAGTCGTCCGGCCGGTCGACCGTCCAGCGCACCTCGGCCTCGCCCGGCGCGGCGGAGAGCCAGGCCAGGCGGTAGCGGTCCGGGGCATGCCAGATGCCCCAGGTGACGTGCTCGTGCTCCTCGGGCGTGGCGGCCTCGTCGGCGGCGCGCCGCAGCGTGGCGGCGGTCATCACCTCGACGTCCAGGCCCTTGGCGAACGCGGCGTCGTCGGGACTGTTGCTGGCGTAGTCGGCCCCGCTCACCAGGTGCAGGTCGATGGTGGCGTCGATCACGTCGGGGTCGGCCAGCGGGCAGTCGGCGGTCAGGCGCACGACATGATCGGCGGGGTACGCGTCCAGCGCCCCGACGAACCGGGCCAGCACATCGTCCAGCGGACCGCGATGCACGGCGATCCCCTCGCGGCGGCAGACAGTCTCGATGGCGTCGTCCTCGGGGTTGACGCTGGTGGCGACGACCAGCCGGTCGATCCGCCGCGCCCGGCTGACCCGCTCGATCTGCCGCACGATCATCGGCGCGCCGACGAGCGGCATCAGCACCTTGCCCGGAAGCCGGGTGGAGCTCATGCGGGCCTGAAGGACGGCGAGGACGGTCATCGCCGCCGGACGCTAGGTTGCGTCGCGCGCCGCGTCCATCCGCGCCAGCACCTCGGCGGCGGCGCGGTCGGTCTCGGCCAGGGGCTCGTAGGTCCAGCCCTGGAAGGCGCCGCCGAAGGGGCGCGTGGCGCCGTGGCGCTCGAGCTCCTCGTGGAACAGGCGGAACTTCAGGCTCTGGCCGTCCATCTTCAGGATGAAGACCGGCTTGCCGGTGCTGGCCGCCTCTGTGGCCATGTTGGCCGAGTCCTCGGTGACCAGGATGTAGTCGGCGGCGGCCAGGAAGGCGAAGTAGGGATTGCCGCCGGTCCCGTCCCAGATGATCCCGGGCAGATGCTTCAGGCGCGCGGTCAGCAGCGCCTTGGCAGGCTCCGGCGTCCGGCGCGAGAAGGTCACCATCGCCGAGCCGCCGTCATGCTCCAGGGCGTGCTGGATGTCGTTGGCGATCTTCGCGGCGCGCTCGGGCGTGATGTCGAAGGCCTTGGAGCGGCCGCCGATCAGCACGGCGGCGCGGGGCGAGGGCAGATCCTTGAGCTGGTCCTCGAAGCGCGCGTACTCGCCGGCCAGCTTTTCGGCCGTCACCCGGTGCGGCGCGCCGATGATCGAGACGACGTTGTCGCCGGTCAGCCGGTCGTGGTTGGGCGGAATGACCAGGTCGAAGAAGTGCGCCGGCACGCGCGGGTCCTGGATCTGGACCACGAAGGTCTTGCCGCCCGACCACTTCTTCATGCGGATCGCCAGCGGCAGGGTGGCGCGGCCGGCGGCGACCAGCAGGTCGGGCCAGGGCGGCGCGATGTCGCTCTCGGGCGTCAGCCAGCGGCGCGGGAACAGCGTCAGCCACCAGGGCAGGCGGCCCAGCCAGCTTTTCCAGCCGATGCGCTTGATGACGATGTCGGACCTGCGCTGCCGGCCGATCGCCTCCGCCAGTCCCACGGACTGCGCCTGGATGCCGGCGCGGCCGTCGGACATCGCCCAGATGGTCAGGGGAGGGGACTGATCGGCCAATGCGCCATCCAACGCCGTCATGGCCGGGCTCGCGCCCGGCCACCGGTGGCTAGAGCCACTCGACCTTGAGGATCTCGTAGGCCTTCACGCCACCCGGCGTGTTGACCTCGACCACGTCGCCGACGCCTTTGCCGATCATCGCGCGCGACAGCGGCGAAGACAGCGAGATGCGGCCGGCTTTCACGTCGGCCTCGTGGTCGCCGACGATCTGGTAGCGGCCCTCGTCCTCGGTGTCCTCGTCCACCACCGTCACGGTGGCGCCGAACTTCACCTGGTCGCCAGACAGCTTGGAGACGTCGATAACCTGGGCGCGCGCGATCTTGTCCTCGATCTCGGCGATACGGCCTTCGATCCAGCCCTGGCGTTCCTTCGCGGCGTGATACTCGGCGTTTTCGCTGAGATCGCCGTGCGCACGCGCCTCCGAGATGGCGGCGATCACGCTTGGACGCTCGATCGTCTTGAGACGCTTGAGTTCTTCGTCGAGGGACGTGTAGCCCCCGGCGGTCATCGGCACTTTTTCCATACGGAGAATAGCTCGGGTCGCCCTGGGAGGTGTTTTCCCGTCGCGGGCGCGAGCGGACGGGGGCGTCGACACTAGTCCGAAGAGCGCTGGAATTCAAGCGCGATGCTGCGGTGCAACCAGAGGGAACGCCGTTCTTCCCGCTCGATCCAAGCATAGACGGGAAATGGCGGCCGGTTTTTCTTTCGCAAGACTCCCGGGGCGCGACGCCCGGAAGCGCCGTTCTTTCGCCTTTCGAGAACAGGGCGTCGAATTTCCATGCAGACCGGCCGGGGCGATTGCGCCGCGCCACGTAAGCCTGTCATGGCTCGGTTATGACGCTCGCCCAGACCGCCGGCCTGATGATGATTGCCTCGGGCGGCGTCCATGCCGTGGTCAACGCCATCCTGAAGTCGGGCAAGGACAAGCTGTCCAGCCGGGCGCTGATCGACGGCTTCTCCGGCCTGCTGATCCTGCCCTTCGTCTTCTTCGTGCCGCTGCCGCACGGCGCCTGGGGCTGGCTGGCGGGCAGTTGGGCGACGCACCTGGTCTATCTGGTCTGTCTGGTGAAGGCCTTCGAGCGGGCGGACATGACGGTCGCCTACCCGATCTCGCGCGGCGTGGCGCCCGCCCTCGCCTCGGCCGTGGCGGTGCTGGTCTTCGCCGAGCCGATCGGCTGGTGGACCGCGGCCGGGATCGCGCTGGTGTCGCTGGGCGTGATGGTCGTGGGGCTGGGCCGCCATGTCGACCGCCGGGCGCTCGGCTGGGCTCTGGCCACCGGCGTCTGCATCGCGGTCTACACCGTCATCGACGCCCAGGGCGTTCGCGCCGCGCCCGGCGCCTTCAGCTACATCGTCTGGGTCTACGTCGCGATGGGCGGCGGCATCGCCGTGCTCTTCGCGGCGTGGCGGGGACCCAGGTTCCTGCTGTCGGCGCGGGCGGAGTGGAAGGCGGGACTGGCCGCCGGCGCGCTGTCGATCGTCACCTACGGCCTGGCGCTTTTCGCCTATCGCCTCGGCGACACGCCCCGGCTCGCGGCGTTGCGCGAGACCTCGATCCTGTTCGCGGTCGGCATCGCGGTCTTCTTCCTGAAGGAGCGGATGACGCCCGGCCGCATCCTCGGCACCCTCGCCATCGCGGGCGGCGCGGCGCTGCTGCTGGCGGCAGGCTGATCGCGACGCTAGGAAGGCGTCGATGACGATCACGATCCGCCGCTGCGAGCCCGCCGACGCCCTGGCCCTGGCCACCGTCGCCTCGGCCACCTTCCTTGAGACCTACGCCGGGATCGTCGACGGGCGGGACGTCCTGTTCCATTGCCGGAATACCCACCGCGTCGAGGCCTATGAAGCGCTGCTCGGCGATCCGACGCGCGCTCTCTATCTGGCCGAGATGGAGCCCGGCGCGGCGCCGGTCGGGTTCATCCTGCTAGGCCGTCCGGACCTCCCGGTGGCGACCGGGGAGGACGACATGGAGCTGACGCGAATCTACGCCCTGCACCGCTTCCACGGCCAGGGGCTGGGTCCGCGCCTGATGGAGACGGCCGTGGAGCACGCGCGGCAAGCCGGAGCGGCCCGGCTGCTGCTGGCCGTCTACAGCCGCAACGAGCGGGCCGTGGCCTTCTACCGACGCAACGGCTTTGAACAGGTCGGCACGCGGGTCTTCCACGTCGGCGACAACGGCTACGACGACTATGTGCTGGCCAAGGCCCTGCGCGCCTAGCGCGCCGTCATGCCCCCATCGATGACCAGCTCGGCGCCGGTCATGTACTTCGACTCGTCCGAGGCCAGGAACAGCACGCCGTTGGCGATGTCCTCCGGCCAGCCCTTGTGACCGAGCGGCGTCGCCACGGAGGTGACGGCGTCCAGGTCCAGCAGGCGGTTGGGTCCGGCGTTGCCGCCGCCCCCGACCTTGCCGGCCGTGGTCTCGCTGATCGTGTCCCAGATCGGGGTCTCGATGATGCCCGGGTGGACCGAGTTCACGCGGATGCCGTCGGGGGCCAGTTCCATGGCGGCCGCCTTGGTGAACAGCCGCACCGCGCCCTTGGTCGCGCAATAGCCGGTCATGTTGGCCGCGCCGGTCAGGCCGGCGACCGAGGACATGTTGATGATGCTGCCGCCGCCACCGCCTCGGCGGATCAGAGGCAGGCTGTATTTCACGCCCAGGAAGACGCCCTCGACGTTGATCGCCTGCTGCCGGCGCCAGTCGGCCAGGCTGAACTCGGTGATCGGGCCGCCGATGCCGATGCCGGCGTTGTTCACCACCACGTCCAGACGGCCGAACACCCGCTCGGTCTCGGCGACGACGGCGATCCATTCGTCCTCGTCGGTGACGTCGTGATGCAGGTAGATGGCCGCCCCGCCGATGGCCTCCGCCGCCGCCTTGCCCTTGGCGTCCTGGATGTCGGTCAGGACGACGTTCGCGCCCTCCGCCGCCAGGGCCTGGGCGCAGCCCAGCCCGATTCCGCTCGCCGCGCCCGTCACCAGCGCCACCTTGCCCGCGACCCGTCCCGTCATGCCGTCTCTCCCTCGGCTTTTTGTTATCGCCGATAAGGTGCGGGAGGAGGGCGGGTGCGTCCAGTCATCGCGTGGTTCGACACGCGCGGCGCTACCAGCTCCAGTCCTTCGCGCTCGCGCGGCAGCCGCCGTCCGGCCAGCCCTTCCAGGCGCGGCCCTTCACGAACCGGCCGGTGGGCAGGCCCGTGGCCTCGCCGTTCTTGAGCGCCACGCCGCCGTTGATCAGCACCCAGTTCACTCCGACCGCGAATTGCTTGGGGTTCTCGTAGGTCGCCCGGTCGGCGACGGTGGCGGGGTCGAAGATCACCACGTCGGCGTAGTTGCCCGCCCGCAGCGCGCCGCGCTCGCGAAGGCCCAGGTTGTGCGCCGGCTGGCTGGTCAGCTTGCGGATCGCGTCCTGCAGCGTCAGCGCCTTCTCCTCGCGCACGTACTTGCCCAGCACCCGGGCGACATTGCCGTAGGCGCGCGGGTGCGTGCTCGACTGCAGGAAGACGCCCTCCGGCGCCTGGGCCGAGGCGTCGGAGCCGAAGCTCATCCACGGCAGGGCCGTCTGCCGCTTCACATTCTCCTCGCTCATCAGGAAATAGACGACCTGCACCCGGCTGCCGTCCTCGATGACCAGGTCGATGGCCGCGTCCTCGGGGCTGACTTTCCGCTCGGCGGCGACCTGCGCCAGCGTCTTGCCGGTCAGGGGCTTGAGCCTGGGATTGCGGAAGCCGACCAGCAGCGTGCCCTCCGCCCCCGCGAACCGGTAGAGGTTCTCGAACACCGGGCTGTCGCTCCGCATCTCGGCGATCACCTCGCGGCGGATCTTCGGGTCCTTCAGCCGGGCGATCCAGGCCTCGCGACCGCCGGTCTGGACCCAGGTCGGCATGGCCGCGTCCAGCCCGGTCGAGCCGGCGGTGTAGCTGTACATGTCGGCGGTGATGCGCAGGCCCTCGCCGCGCGCCTTCTCGATCCGTGCGATGGCGGCGTCGAGCTTGCCCCAGTTCTGCTTGCCGGCGGCCTTCAGGTGATAGATCTCGGCCGGCGCGCCGGAGCGCCGGGAGATGTCGATCAACTCGTCGATCGCCTCCAGCAGCCGGTTACCCTCGCTGCGCATGTGGCTGATGTAGATGCCGCCGCAGCGGCCCGCCTCGGTGCTCAGCGCCACCAGCTCGTCGGTGTCCGCATAGCTGCCCGGCGCGTAGATCAGCGACGAGCCGACGCCGAGCGCGCCCTCCTCCATCGATTGCACGACCAGGCCGCGCATGGTCGCCAGCTGGGCCGGCGTCGGGTCGTCGTCGCCTTCGCCCAGCACATTGGTGCGCACCGTCTCCGCGCCGACGAAAGAGGCGACGTTCGGGCTGATGCCGCGCTTTTCGAGATGGGCCAGGTACTCGCCCAGGGTATTCCATTCGATGTTGTATTTTATATCGCCCTGGCGGCTGCGCTCCGACCGCTTCATCTCCTCGGACCAGGGGCCCATGGACGAGCCTTCGCCCATCACCTGCAGCGTCACGCCCTGCTTGAGGTCCGACAGGCCGCGGCCGTCGGCGATCAGGCTTTCGGTCGCCCAGCTCAGCATGTTGATGAAGCCGGGCGCGACAGCCTGGCCCTTCGCGTCGATCTCGGTGAGGCGTTCGCCCTTCACCTTGGGGCCGACGGCAACGATGCGGTCGCCGCGAATGGCGACCTCGCCCCGGTACGGCTCGCCGCCGAGGCCGTCGTAGATCAGACCGTTGCGGATGACGATGTCGTAGGGCGCCTGGCCCTTGGCGCCGCCCGCGCCGGGGAATTCGGGGAGAGACGAGCAGGAGAGGAGAAACAGGCTCAGGGCCGAGGCTACCAACGCGCGCTTCATTCTTTCCTCCGCTCATCCCCGCGAAGGCGGGACCCAGGAGTTTTAGCGTTCGGCGCGGCGCTGTCAGGACAAAAAGCCTGGGTCTCCGCCTTCGCGGGGATGAGCGGAGTTAGTTTAGCCCGTCCACCCACGCCGGCAGCTCGGCGATGGAGCCCAGCTCGGCATAGCGCCCATGACCGACCGGCGCGTCCGCCGCCTCGTGGGCCCAGACCAGCGGATAGGGGATCAGCGCGCCCCAACTGCCGGCTTCCAGCGCCGGGAGGATGTCGGAGCGCATCGAGTTGCCGGCCATCACCGCCTGCTCTGCGCCCGTGCCGTGGCGGGCGAAAACCCGGCGATAAGTGTCGGCGTCCTTTTCGCTGACGATCTCGACCGCCGCGAACAGATCGCCCAGGCCGCTGGCCGCCAGCTTCTGCTCCTGGTGCAGCAGGTCGCCCTTGGTGATCAGCACCAGGCGGTAGCGTTCCGACAGCTGGTGCAGGGCCAGGTCGACGCCGGGCAGCGGTTCGACCGGCTCGGTCAGCATCTCGCGGCCCTGGGCCAGGATCTGCTTGATGACGCCGATGGACACCTTGTCCTGGGTCAGCTCCATCGCCGTCTCGATCATCGACAGGGTGAAGCCCTTCACCCCGTAGCCGTAGAGCCGCAGGTTGCGCTTCTCGGTCTCGGCCAGCTTCGATTCCAGCGTCTGCTCGTCGGCGTAGGGCGCGAGTAACTCCACGAACCGCTTGTGGGTCAGGCGGAAGATCGTCTCGTTGTGCCAGAGCGTGTCGTCGGCATCGAGGCCGATGGTGGTGATGGTCATGGGGCGGATTTAGCTGGACCTGACGGGTCAGCCAAGCTGGGCGCGGCTCGAAGGACGCACCTCCGCGCACGCCTTGTGATCCTTAAAGACCCGCTCCGTGCTGCCGGGAAACTTCGCCAGCAGGGTCGCGGCTCTCGGTGGACGGGGCACGAGGTCACCGCCGCAGTTGGGGCAGCGGCCTTCCAGCCGGCTCTCGGAACACTCCGCGCAGAAGGTGCACTCGAAGCTGCAGATGCGAGCGTCGCCGGCGTTCGGCGCCAGGTCGCGATCGCAACATTCGCAGTTGGGGCGCATGGCCAGCATCGCTTGTGGTCTCCCGGCGGTTTAAAGTTTGACCCGACCGGCCCGAGTCACTACCAACGCGCCCGTTTGTCCAGCCAGTCAGGAGCACAGTAATGGCGAGCAAGGTTCTTCCTGGCGCCACGGGCGTTCTCGCGCTCGCGGACGGTACTGTGCTTCAGGGCATCGGCGTCGGCGCGGTCGGGGACGCGGTCGGCGAGGTGTGCTTCAACACCGCCATGACCGGCTATCAGGAGATCCTGACCGACCCGTCCTACATGGCGCAGATCGTCGCCTTCACCTTCCCGCACGTCGGCAACGTCGGCACGAACGTCGAGGATCTGGAGCAGATCGGCGGCGGTTCGGAAACCTCGGCGCGCGGCGCGATCTTCCGCGACGTCCCGACCGATCCGGCCAACTACCGCTCCGACTCGCCGCTGGGCGCCTGGATGGAGCGCCGCGGCGTCATCGGCCTGGCCGGCGTCGATACCCGCGCCCTGACCCGCGTGATCCGCGAGAAGGGCATGCCGCACGGCGTCATCGCCCACAGCCCGACCGGCGAGTTCGACCTCGATGCCCTGGTGGCCAAGGCCCGCGACTGGGCCGGCCTGGTCGGCCTGGACCTCGCCAAGGACGCCACCACCCGCCAGTCCTTCATCTGGGACGAGCAGCTGTGGGAGTGGAACGAGGGCTACGGCAAGCTCGAGACCCCGAAGTACGAGGTCGTGCTCATCGACTACGGCGTGAAGCGCAACATCCTGCGCTCGCTGGCCTCGATCGGCGCCCGCGTCACCGTCGTGCCGGCCGACACCAGAGCCGAGGACATCCTGGCCCGTAACCCCGACGGCGTGCTGTTGTCGAACGGCCCGGGCGACCCGGCCGCGACGGGCGAGTACGCGGTGCCCGAGATCCGCAAGCTGGTCGACAGCGGCAAGCCGGTGTTCGGCATCTGCCTGGGCCACCAGATGCTGGCCCTGGCGCTGGGGGCCAAGACCGTGAAGATGGAACAGGGCCACCACGGCGCGAACCATCCGGTGAAGGACCTGACGACCGGCAAGGTCGAGATCGTGTCCATGAACCACGGCTTCACCGTCGATCGCGACAGCCTGCCCGAGCCGGTCAGGGAAACGCACGTCAGCCTGTTCGACGGCACCAACGCCGGTCTGGAACTGGCGGGCAAGCCGGTGTTCAGCGTCCAGCACCACCCCGAAGCCTCGCCCGGGCCGACGGACAGCCTCTACATCTTCGACCGCTTCGCCGGGCTGATGGACAAGGCCAAGGCCTAAGGCTTCCGCACCACGTTGCCCTCGCCGGGAGGCGTCTGGTCGATGACCAGCAGCTTCACCGGCTCGTCGCCCAGTACCGTGCCGCTGTGCCACTGGTCGCGCGCTTCCATGATCAGGTCGCCGGGGCCGTAGGTGACGGCGCCGCCGGTGTCCTGGTTGTCGACGCGGATGCGGCCCGACAGCACGTAGCCGTATCGCGTGTGCGGGTGCTTGTGCGAGGGCAGCACGAAGCCGGCCGGCATCTCGACCGTCAGACCCGTCACCTGCACCGGCCCCGCCGGCGGCATGATCGGCTGGCCGGAGTTGGTGGTGGTGAAGGTCCCCAGCGTGGTGTTGACCGGCGCCCCCTGCGACAGCGCGGGTCCGGCGAGCAGGGACAGGGCGACGGCGATGGCTGTTCTCAAGATATTTCCCCCAAATCTGTCATCCCGGCCGTAGCGCGAAGCGCGTAGAGCCGGGACCCAGAAGGCCGGCGCACGGCGTTGGCTGGGTCCCGGATCGCCCGCGGCGTCCGGGATGACACGAAGTTTGTGCGTTACTGGTTCCAGGTTTCGTAAAGATCGCGCCAGTCGGGGTTCATTCCCTCGATCAGCGCCAGCTTCCATGCCCGCCGCCAGCGCTTCAGCCCCTTTTCGCGCGAGATCGCATCAAGCACCTCGCCGTAGCGCTCGTAGTAGACCAGCAGATGGACGCCCTACTTCCGCGTAAAGCTTGCGGCTCCGCCTTCGCGATGCTGCCAGACACGTCTCCCGAGATCGTTCGTCACGCCCACATACAACGTGCCGTTTCGCCGGCTCGCGAGGATGTAGACGTAGTAGATCCTTTCCATAATGCAACTTTAACGATATTTTTGTGCCTGTCATCCCGGAAGCCGCGAAGCGGCTATCCGGGACCCAGAAGCCGGTGCACATTCGCTGGGTCCCGGCTCTCCGCTTCGCTGGGGCCGGGATGACACGAAGGGGGAGCTGGGAATGAGCACTGCGGTCGTTATCGACACGCCGAAGCCTGAACGCCTCGCCTCGGTCGACATGCTGCGCGGAGCCATCATGATCCTGATGGCGCTGGATCATGTGCGGGACTTCTTCCACGCCCGGGCCTGGCTGCTCGATCCGACCGATCCGGTGAAGACGGATATCGCCCTGTTCCTGACCCGCTGGGTGACCCACTTCTGCGCGCCGGGATTCATGCTGCTGGCCGGGATGAGCGCCTTCCTGCAGGGCTCGCTCGGCAAGTCCAGGGCGGAGCTGGCGAAGTTCCTGATCACCCGTGGCCTGTGGCTGATCCTGCTCGAATTCACCATCATCAACTTCGCCTGGAACTTCACGATTCCGGGCCTGGGGATGATCGTCATCTGGGCGCTGGGCGTGAGCATGATCGCCCTGGCCGGGATCATCTGGCTGCCGCGCCGCATGCAGCTGGCGCTCGCGGTCTTCATCATCGCCGGCCACAACCTGTTCGACGGCGTCAGGCCCGCCGACCTCGGGGTGTTCGGACCGCTCTGGCAGATCCTGAAGGTCCCCGGATTCCTGCCGCCGGTCTCGTTCGTGGCCTACCCCGTGCTGCCCTGGATCGGCGTCATGACGCTGGGCTACGCGCTCGGTCCGATCCTGCGGGAGCCGGCCGAGGTCCGTCGCCGCACGCTGATGCGGCTGGGCCTGCTGATGATCGCCTTCTTCTTCGTCGAGCGGGGTCTGAACCTCTATGGCGATCCGCGCCCGTGGCGGGCGTTCGACGGCGACCTGCTGCGCACGGCGTTCTCGTTCATGAACGTGACGAAGTACCCGCCGTCCTTCTCCTACATCCTGATCACGGTGGGGCCGCTGCTGGTCGCGCTGCCGCTGCTGGAGAAGGCCAAGGGCTGGTTCGCCGACATCCTGCTGGTCTACGGCCGCGCGCCGCTGATGTTCTACGTCGCCCACATCTACCTGCTCCACGCGCTGGCGCTTGGGATCGGCGTGGCGATGGGCTTCGACCCGAAGATCTTCGTGGCGGTGCTGGTCGATCCCGGCCCGATGGTCGAGGCGAAGTGGGGCTTCCCGCTGCTCACGGTCTACGGTTTCTGGCTGCTGGTGGTGGCGCTGCTGTACCCGCTCTGCCGCTGGTGGAGCGCGCTGAAACAGCGTCGCCGCGACTGGTGGCTGAGCTATCTGTGAGAGGGGGGAATTCCGGGGTTGCCCCCACCCGACTCCGTCTCTAAACGGGCGCCTTAACCTGATGTTTGTCCGACAGTCGGCGCGCAGTGATGCGCGACGGCCATTGCGCGCGAAAAGACCATGCCCAAACGCACCGATATCTCCTCGATCCTGATCATCGGCGCGGGCCCCATCGTGATCGGGCAGGCCTGCGAGTTCGACTACAGCGGCGTCCAGGCCTGCAAGGCGCTGCGCGCCGAGGGCTACCGGATCATCCTGGTCAACTCGAACCCCGCCACCATCATGACCGATCCGGACGTGGCGGACGCGACCTACATCGAGCCGATCACGCCGGAGATGGTCGCCAAGATCATCGAGAAGGAGCGGCCCGACGCCCTGCTGCCGACCATGGGCGGCCAGACGGCGCTGAACACCGCGCTGGCGCTGGAAGCCAACGGCACGCTGGCCAGGTTCGGCGTCGAGATGATCGGCGCCAACGCCGAGGTCATCGACAAGGCCGAGGACCGCCAGAAATTCCGCGACGCGATGGACAAGCTGGGTCTCGAAAGCCCCAGGTCCAAGGCCGCGCACACGATGGAAGAGGCCCTGGACGGCCTGGAGTTCGTCGGCCTGCCGGCGATCATCCGCCCCAGCTTCACCCTGGCCGGCACCGGCGGCGGCATCGCCTACAACCGCGAGGAATTCGACGAGATCGTCGCCCGCGGCCTGGACCTGTCGCCGACCACGGAAGTCCTGATCGAGGAAAGCGTCCTCGGCTGGAAGGAGTTCGAGATGGAGGTCGTCCGCGACAAGGCGGACAACTGCATCATCGTCTGCTCGATCGAGAACATCGACCCGATGGGCGTCCACACCGGCGACTCGATCACCGTCGCCCCGGCCCTGACGCTGACCGACAAAGAGTACCAGCGGATGCGCAAGGGCAGCATCGACGTGCTGCGCGAGATCGGCGTCGAGACCGGCGGCTCGAACGTCCAGTGGGCGATCAATCCGAAGGACGGCCGCATGGTCGTCATCGAGATGAACCCGCGCGTGTCGCGCTCCTCCGCCCTGGCCTCGAAGGCCACCGGCTTCCCGATCGCCAAGGTCGCCGCCCGCCTCGCCGTCGGCTACACGCTGGACGAGCTGGCCAACGACATCACCGGCGGCGCCATGCCGGCCTCGTTCGAGCCGAGCATCGACTACGTCGTCACCAAGATTCCCCGCTTCGCCT
>JBIICO010000006.1:0-56284 GCA_044238855.1 Caulobacter sp. | reverse complement strand
ACGGCCGAAGAACTCCTTCACCGCGTCCACGACCTTGGGCATGCGGGTCATGCCGCCGACCAGGATCACTTCGTCGATGTCGGTCTTCTTCAGGCCGGCGTCCTTCAGCGCCTGTTCGCAGGGCGCGATCGTCTTGGCGATCAGGTCCTCGACCAGGGCTTCGAGCTTGGCGCGCGACAGCTTGATGTTCAGATGCAGCGGGCCGCTGGCGTTCATGCTGATGAACGGCAGGTTGACCTCGTACTGAGCCGTCGTCGACAGCTCCTTCTTGGCCTTTTCGGCCTCTTCCTTCAGGCGCTGCAGGGCCAGCTTGTCCTTGCGCAGGTCGGTGCTGGTTTCCTTTTTGAACTCGTCGGCCAGGTAGTCGACGATCCGCAGGTCGAAGTCCTCGCCGCCGAGGAAGGTGTCGCCGTTGGTGGCCTTCACCTCGAACACGCCGTCGCCGATCTCCAGGATCGAGACGTCGAAGGTGCCGCCGCCGAGGTCGTAGACCGCGATCTTCTTGCCGTCGTTCTTGTCCAGGCCGTAGGCCAAAGCCGCCGCGGTCGGCTCGTTGATGATGCGCAGGACTTCCAGGCCGGCGATCTTGCCGGCGTCCTTGGTGGCCTGACGCTGGGCGTCGTTGAAGTAGGCCGGCACGGTGATGACGGCCTTGGTGACCTTCTCGCCCAGGTGACGCTCGGCGTCTTCCTTGAGCTTCATCAGGATGAAGGCCGACACTTCCTGCGGGCTGTAGTCCTTGCCGTGGGCGCGGACCCAGGCGTCACCGGTCGGACCCTTGACGATGTCGTAGGGCACCATGCCCTTGTCCTTCTCGACCACCGGATCGCTGTGCGAGCGGCCGATCAGGCGCTTGATCGCGAACAGGGTGTTGGTCGGGTTGGTGACGGCTTGGCGGCGGGCCGGCTGGCCGACGAGCTTTTCGCCGTCATCGAGGAAGGCGACGACCGACGGGGTCGTGCGGGCGCCTTCGGCGTTCTCGATGACCTTGGGGTTCTTGCCGTCCATGATGGCCACGCACGAGTTCGTGGTGCCCAAGTCGATACCGATGATCTTGCTCATCTTGAGGTCTTTCTAGCTCCGTTTTTGGCGGACGGTGGTGACGAGGGCCTTTAGCGCAAGCGCCCCGGTTCTTCTCTTCCGTCCCCGGTGGATCCTTGGACTTGAATGGATCGGCCAACCGCATGTGATGGCCGTCTTCGAGTCCGCCATATGGGATGGAACCCCCCTGCCGCAAGAGCAAAACCCCTGAGTGACAGGGGGCTTTTCGCCCGGTCGGGGAGTAAACGCACGACACCCCCCGTTTGGGGTATGGCGCGGATATGGCGAACCCCGTTGTATCGCGCCCACTACGAGGGACCAATTTCCCTGAGGGGGTAACGACGTGAACAAGACCATCAAGACTTTCCGCGCCGGTTTGGCTGTCGCGGTTCTGACGGCCACGAGCCTGCTGACCGCCGCCCAGGCGTCGGCCGAGGACCGTCGCGTGCGCATCATCAACGAGACCCGTCACGTGATCGTGCGCTTCTATGCGTCGAACGTGGGCGCCAAGACCTGGGAAGAAGACATCCTCGGCCGCGACACCCTGGCGCCGGGCGAGTCCGTGACCGTGAACGTCGACGACGGCACCGGCTACTGCCTGTACGACTTCAAGGCGATCTTCGAGGACGGCGACGAGCTGGTCCGCAACCGTATCGACGTCTGCAAGGTGTCTTCCTACCGCTACACCGAGGACTGATCCCGGCGCGGGCGGGCCCTCCCTGGTCCGTCCGCACGCCGTCGGCGCGGCGGCGCTTGTTTCGTCGCCGCACCGCGCGCAGTTTCCGGCCTGACGAAGGGCCGTGATGAGCGAACTTCCAGGTTTCCGACTTCTGCCCGGCCGCCTCTCGCCAGACGAGCAGGCTGCGCTGGCGCGTGAGGTCCTGGCCGCGGCAGAGGACGCGCCGTTCCATGTCCAGTCCACGCCCGGCGGCAAGCCGATGAGCGTCGAGACCACGGGCCTGGGGCCGCTGTCCTGGGTCACCGACCGCCTCGGCTATCGCTACGAGCCGCGCCATCCCCTGACGGGCCGGCCCTGGCCGCCGATGCCGCCGATCCTGCGGACGCTGTGGGCCGAGTTGGCGGACGCCCAGGTCCCGGCCGACGCCTGCCTGGTCAACCTCTACCGGCCGGGCGCCCGCATGGGCCTGCACCGCGACGAGGACGAGGCGGACTTCGGCTTTCCGGTGCTGTCGATCTCGCTGGGCGACACGGCGCTGTTCCGGATCGGCGGCCTGTCGCGCAAGGACCCGACCCGCTCGGTGCGGCTGGCCTCGGGCGACGTCTGCCTGCTGGCGGGGGACTCCCGGCTCGCCTACCACGGCGTCGACCGGATCATCCCGGGCTCCTCGCGCCTGATCCCGGGCGGCGGGCGTCTGAATCTCACGCTTCGGAGAGCGCGGCCGGCCGCGACCTTGGCGATGGACGCCTCGGCGGGCTAGGTTGCGCAAAACTGCGCGGCTGGGGAGAACGCCATGCTCAAGCTCACCCGTCCCGAGGGCAACGAGCCCGGGGATCTGAACGTCTCCCGCCGCGCCATCGGCGGCCTCTTCTTCGCCGGTTACGCCGCCGCGGCCGTCTCGGCCAGCGCCGAGCCGGTGGTCACCGATCTGGGCGGCCTGGTCGCCGAGACGGTGATGATCCCGGCCGGCGATCGCGACATCCCGGCCTACCTCGCCCGCCCGGCCGGCGGCGGCAAGCGGCCGGTGGTGGTCGTGGTCTCTGAGGTGTTCGGCGTCCACGAGTATATCCGCGACGTCTGCCGGCGGCTGGCCAAGCTCGGTTACGTGGCCATCGCCACCGACTTCTTCGCCCGCCACGGCGACCCGGCCCCGCTCACCGACTTCGCGGCCATCCGCAAGATCGTCTCTGCCGCCACCGACGCCCAGATCATGAACGACCTGGAGGCCACGGTCGGCTGGCTGAACGCCCAGCCCTACGTCGCCCGCAACAAGATGGCGATCACCGGCTTCTGCTGGGGCGGGGCGGTCGTCTGGCTGGCCTGCGAGCGCTTCCGCCACTTCCGCTGCGGCGTCGCTTGGTACGGCCGCCTGACCCGCCCGGCCGAAGGGCAGTTCCTGGCCGAGCCCGAGCGCGAATGGCCGCTGGACCTGGCCGGCTACCTCAAGGCGCCGGTGCTGGGCCTCTACGCCGGCAAGGACCAGGGCATCCCGCTGGCCGACGTCCAGGAAATGAGGGGCGTGCTGCGCAAGTACGAGAAGGACGGGTCGGACATCATCGTCTATCCGGACGCCCAGCACGGCTTCCACGCCGACTACCGCGCCAGCTACGACGCCGCCGCCGCCCAGGACGGCTGGCGCAAGATGGTCGACTACTTCCGCAAATACGGCGTGCGCGAGGGGATGTTCTAGGCGCCCCCCGTTCGACATCCTCGCGCTTGTCGCGAGGGCCCATGAACACGGCAAACAGCAAGGGCGCGGATCACTCCGCGCCCTTTTCGCTCAGGTCATCACGCTTGGGTCCCCGGAACAGGTCCGAGGGTGACGGGCGTCGCGGGATCAGCCCCGCAGCTTGCGCGTCAGCGCTTCCAGATCGCGCGAGAGCTGGGCGTCGTCGACCTTCAGGGCCTCGATGCGGCGCACGGCGTGCAGGACGGTGGTGTGGTCGCGGCCGCCGAAGCGCCGCCCGATGTCGGGCAGCGAGCGGGTGGTCAGTTGCTTGGCCAGCCACATGGCCGCCTGGCGCGGACGGGCCACCGAGCGGTTGCGGCGCTCGCTGATCAGGTCGGCCTGGCGCAGGCCGAAGTGCTCGGCGGTGGCCTTCTGGATGTCGTCGATGGTGATGCGCTTCTCGGCGCCGCGCAGGTGCGGGCGCAGGATGTTCTGCGCCTCATCCAGCGACAGGCCGCTGACGTCGGCGCCCATGCGGGCCACCAGCGTGTTCAGCGCGCCTTCCAGTTCGCGCACGCTGTCGGTGAAGCGGTCGGCGAGGAACTGCAGCACTTCCGGACGGGCGTTGGCCAGGAAGCCGCCCTGGCGGCCCAGCGAGGCCAGCTTGCGCTCCAGGATGCCCATGCGCAGGCCGCGGTCGGCGGGCTCGATGCCGCAGACGAGGCCGGCGGACAGGTGGCTGCGCAGGCGGGCGTCCATCTCGGTGATCGCCGCCGGCGGGCGGTCGGCCGAGAACACCACCCGGCGGCCGTCCTCCATCAGGGCGGTCAGGGTGTGGAACAGCTCCTCCTGGGTCGACTGCTTGCCGGCCACGAAATGGACGTCGTCGATCAGCAGCAGGTCGGCGGCGCGCAGCTCTTCCTTGAAGAGGGTGGTGGAGCGATCCATCACCGCGCGGACGAAGGTCGACAGGAACCGCTCGGCGGTCAGGTAGACGACCCTCTTCTCCGGCGCCGCGCGCATGGCTTCCCAGGCCAGGGCGTTGAGCAGGTGGGTCTTCCCGAAGCCGTAGGGGCTGTGGAACACGACGGGGTTGAAGTGGCCGTCGGCCCAGCTCGCCACGCGGCGCGCCACGGCGTGGGCGAATTCGTTGGCCGGACCCGGCACGAAGGTGTCGAAGGTGAAGCGCTCCTGCAGGCCGGCGGTGCGCGACGGGCGGACGGGCGCCAGCGGGGCGATGGCCGGGGCGTCGGTGGCCACGGCGTCCATCACCTCGATCGCCTCGGCGATGATTTCCACGCCACCGGTGTCAGCCTCGAACTCCATGCGGGACTTCAGGTCCAGCGAACGGCCTTCCGGGTCGTGCTGCGCCCACAGCTCGCCGATGCGGCGCCAGGCGTTTCGACGGATCCAGTCGCGCGCCACGCCGGTGGGGGTGACGAGCACGAGCTGGCCCGCGACCTCGCGCAGGGACGCCTGGGCCAGCCAGGAGCCGAACGCGGCCTCGCCCAGCTCATGACGCAGGGCAAGGCAAGCCTTGGTCCACACCGCGCCAGCTGGAGTCTGAGAGGCCATGTCTCGCCCGCCCAAAGAAGTCATCGAGCCCACCGTCCTGTATCTCTATGTCACCCGCGACGCTTCCACCGCCCCCACGACGAAGAAGCCGAAAACTCAACGCGAACAAGGTCTTGTCCGCCGGATGCAGTGCACCCGCCGCCGCCTTTCTCATGACCAAAAATGGAGATGAACTAGAGCGTTGAGAACTTCACACTAGCGACCTCGAAAACCGGGGGTCAAATGTGAAATTAGAGTCCGGACAAGGATATTTCTGTTGACTCGGGAGGGCCCCTCGCCCGGCAAGGGAATTCATTAACCGGGGGTCTGCACGCTGAGCGATTTCGCCGCAGAGGCGAGTCCAGGGCGTGAAAAAACCGGCGCCGCCCTAGGGCGCACGCCGGTTAATCAAAGTGCTGAAATTTCAGGCGAAAGCGCTGAAAAAGCGCTCCGTGGCCTGACGCCGTTAGGCCGCCGACAGCTTCTTGAGCTGGGCGTTCAGGCGCGAAACCTTGCGCGAGCCGGTGTTCTTGTGAACCACGCCCTTGGACACGGCGCGCATCAGTTCCGACTGGGCCTCGATGAAGGCGGCCTTGGCGACGGCGACGTCGCCGCCGGCCAGGGCTTCGTCGAACTTCCGCAGGAAGGTGCGCACGCGCGAACGACGCGCCTTGTTCACTTCGGTGCGGCGCTCGATCTTGCGGATCGCCTTCTTGGCGCCGGGATTGTTGGCCATGTGGCTTGGACCTCAAACGGACGTGACGGACGCGCTCGTGCGTACCGCCGGATAAATCGAAGGGCGGCCAATTACAGGAATGCCCGGGGGCGGTCAACGTGACTCTGGCCCCCACGGCCCTCTTCCGTGCAAGTTAAGGCCATGGATCGTCGAATCTTTCTCTCCGGAGCGCTCGCGAGCGCCCTTCCGCTGGTCGGCTGCGGCGCGGGCGCGCCCGTTCCCGTGGCCTGCGACCGCCCGCTGGCGGCGGCCCTGACCCGGGCCCTCGAAGCCTGGTCGGCGAAAGGCGGCCGCTGCGTGCTGGACGCCCTGGCCGCCCGTCCGCTGATCGACCGGGGCGAGACGACGGAGGGGCTGGTGCTGGTCACCCGCGAGCCGAAGCTGGCCGACCGGCTCCAGCGCCAGAGCCTGGCCCGGCTGCAGAACCGCTGGCATCCGATGATCGGGGGCGTCCAGGCGGAGATGGTCGTCACCCGCGGCGCCGGAGAGGGCGCGGCCGTGAAGCTCGCCAAATGGCTGGCAAGCGAGGACGCGGCGGCCCTGCTTACTCGCCCTTGAAGGCAGGCTTCCGCTTCTCGACGAAGGCGGCCATGCCTTCCTTCTGGTCGTCGAAGGCGAACAGGCTGTGGAAAAGACGGCGCTCCAGCGCCACGCCGGTGGTCAGGGTGGTCTCGTAGGCCGCCTCGACCAGTTCCTTGTTCATCAGCACCGCCAGCGGCGAGTGGGCGGCGATCTTGCGGGCCGCATCGAGCGCCTCGTCGACCAGCCCTTCAGCCGGAACGACCCGTGACACCAGGCCGGACCGCTCGGCCTCGGCGGCGTCCATCATCCGGGCGGTCAGGATCATGTCCATGGCCTTGGCCTTGCCGACGAAGCGGGTCAGGCGCTGGGTGCCGCCGATGCCGGGCGCGACGCCCAGATTGATCTCGGGCTGTCCGAATTTCGCGTTGTCGGCGGCGATGATGAAGTCGCACATCATCGCCAGCTCGCAGCCGCCGCCCAAGGCGTAGCCGCCCACAGCGGCGATGATCGGCTTGCGGAACTGCTCCACCTTGCGCGCGGCGGCGGTGAAGAAGTCGAGCTTCATCATCTGGGCGTAGGTCTTTTCGGACATCTCCTTGATGTCCGCGCCGGCCGCGAAGGCCTTGGCCGAGCCCGTCAGCACCACGACCCGCACGCCGTCGTCTGTCGCGGCGGCGTCCAGCACCTGCCCCAGCTCGCCCAGCAGGGTCGAGTTCAGCGCGTTGAGCGCTTCGGGGCGGTTCAGCCGAACCAGCAGCACGCCGTCAGCCGGCGTCTCGACGAGCAGGGTCTCATAGGTCGCTTGGGTCATGGCCCGGTTGTGCCCGCACCCGACGACGGGCTCAAGAGGGCGCCGGGCTGGAAGCTTCGCCGACGACTTCCTCGAAGCGGAAGGTGCGGACCGCTCCGGATGCGAGACGGTCCGCCCTGGGTTCAGGGGCCGTCGACCGCGACGCCCCGGGCGCGGAGCAGGGTGGGGACGCTGTCGGGGCCGGCCAGATGACCCGCGCCGACCACGATCACCGTCTCGCCCGACCCGGCCAGGCGTTCGGTGATGGCGTCGGCCCAGCGGCGGTTGCGATCGGCCAAGATGCGGTCGTACAGCGCTGGCGAGATGCGGCGTAGCGGGGTGACGCCCAAGGCCTCGACCGTCTTCTGGTCGCCCGCCAGCCAGGCCCGCAGCAACTGGTCGAACAGCTCGGGCTCCTCCTCCAGCTGGCGCAGGGTCTCCTCGAGCGAGGCGAGCTGGTCGGCTTCGGAGGCGTCGGCGAAGAAGCCGATCTGCTCGGCGGGCGTCTCCAGGTAGCGGCGGCGGGCGGACGGGGCGGCCTGGGCCAGGACGCGCTCGACGCCGGAGCCGGCCGCCGCACCCCGCTGGGCGACGGCGGCGACGCTCAGGCTGATGTCGGCCAGCCAGGGCCTGAACCGGTCCAGCGTGGCGGGCGGATAGCCGAGCCGGGTCCCGATGATCTCCGCGCGGCGGCGGCCTTCGGGCGACAGGCGGTCGAGCAGGCCCTGATCGGCCGGCATCAGCCCGCGCTGGATCGCCAGCTGCCGCACCGCCATGTCGCCGCTGCCGTCGGTCGGGGTTTCGAACCACAGGTCGTCGGCTTCGGCCAGCGCGGCGTCGAGGCCGGCGGGCCGCCAGTCGAGGTCGCCGGGCAGCAGATGCACCGACCCGAACAGCACGATGGTCGAATCCTGGTCACGGATCGTCCACATCGCGGGCTCGGCGCTGGCGGGACTGAAACCGGCCAGCCACAATCCGCAGGTAAGGGCGGTCGCGAAACCCGACCAAATCGACAGGGTTTTTCGCACTACGCTAGGACCGGCCCGATGAACCTTGCTTTTCAACTCCACGCCCTCAACCGCGACCTGACCACGCTCTCCCTGTACCGGGATCGCGATTGGCAGGGCTTTCTGGTGACCGGTCAACATTCGGGCACCCACTGGATCAAGTGGATGCTCTCCTACGCCATCGCCAAGGAGTACGGAGTCGTTCCGCCGAGGTTCTACAACAACGCGTCCTCGAACGAGGTGATCGGCCATCCCAAGCACAAGCGTCCGGCCGATTGGCCCGCGCCGCGCATCGCCAGCTCGCACACCATCGCCCCCTATGCGCTGGAATGGGACTGGCTGAGGGCCATGGCGCCGCTGCCGCCCTATGCCGTGGTCGTCCGCGATATCCGCGACGTGCTGGTCTCCAACTACGAGAAGTGGAAGACCAAGTACGACGTGCCCTTCGCGGAGTACGTGAAGGGCGACCCGCTGGGGCGGAAGTACAATTGCGACGTCTGGTGGTACATCCGTTTCCTGAACCGCTGGGGCGCCGTCCACGCCCGCTACCCGCGCGAGACGCTGGTGCTGCGCTACGAGGACTTCCGGACCGACACCCGGGCCAATCTCGTGAAGATCCTCGACCACTTCGGCGTGACCCTGTCGCGGGAGGCGGTCGACGCCGGCGTGCTGGCCGGCAGCAAGGAATTCATGGCCCAGCACCACAATCCCGACGTCCAGGTCTACGGCGTCCGCGCCGACAGCGACGACCGGCACTGGGACGCGGAGTCGACGGCCACCCTCCAGTCGATCCTGAAGGCGCACCTCAAGCACGACCTCGGGTACGACTACGGGATCCGGTGAATGCGGTGCGTGGCTCGGGACGCTCGCCCGAGGCTCGCTCCTCACCATGACGAAGCCGGTGCGCTCGAGCCCACTTCGTCATCCTGAGAAGCCGCGCTACTTCTGGCAGGCCCGGCAGAAGAAGGTCGAGCGGCCGGCCTGGACCTCGCGCTCTATGGTCCCCGTGCAGCCGGGGGTAGGGCAGGGCTCCCCCTCGCGGCCGTAGACCCGGAAGCTGTGCTGGAAGTAGCCCAGCGCCCCCTCGACCGAGGCGAAGTCGCGCAGGGTGGAGCCGCCGGCCAGGATGGCCTCCTCCAGCACCTCGCGGATGACCTGGACCAGCAGTGGGAATTTCTTCTTCGCTATGCCGCCGGCCGGCCTGAACGGCGAGATTCCCGACCGGTGCAGCGCCTCGCAGACGTAGATGTTGCCCAGCCCGGCCACGATCCGCTGGTCGAGCAGCAGCGTCTTGGGCCCCTGCCGCCGGCCGTGGAAGGCGTGAGCCAGGTGATCGGCCGTGAAGTCGGGGCCGAGAGGCTCGGGACCCATCTCCGCGAACCAGGGGTGGATCGCCAGCTGGTCGTTGGGGACCAGCCCCATGAAACCGAAGCGGCGCGGGTCGTAATAGGTGACGCGCGTTCCGGCCTCCGTCTCGAACAGCACATGCGCATGCTTGGGGTCTGGCGGCGCGGCGTGGACGAACTCGCCCGGCCGAACCGTCTCTTCCGGCGCCTCGATCTCGAACCGGCCGGTCATGCCCAGGTGCATCACCAGCACGTCGCCCCGGTCGAGATGGCCGAGCAGGTACTTGGCCCGGCGGTCCAGCCGCGTGATCGTCGCGCCGGTGAGCCGCTGGACGAACCCTTCCGGCAGAGGGAAGCGCAGGTCCGGCCGCCGCGCCTCGACCCGGGCCAGGCGCTGTCCTTCCAGGGCCGGCCGCAGCCCGCGGCGGACGGTTTCGACTTCGGGAAGCTCGGGCATGGGACCTCTTTGTTCGCGCTGCCTAGCCTAGCTCTCCACGTGGGTCTATGAGCGAACCATGAGCCAGAGCAGCGCCACCTTCGGCTATCGCGACGTCGACGCCTCCGAGAAGCCCGGTCTTGTCCGCGGCGTGTTCGATCGCGTGGCCGGCAAGTACGACCTGATGAACGACCTGATGAGCGCGGGCGTGCACCGGCTCTGGAAGGACGCCACGGCCGCGCGCCTCAACCCGCAGCCGGGCGAGGTGATCCTCGACGTGGCCGGGGGGACCGGCGACATGGCCCATCGCTACGCCAGGATGGCCCGCGCCGCCCAGGAGCGTCGGGGCGGGGACGACGCCATCATCCATGTCATCGACTACAATGCAGAGATGATCGCCGCGGGCCGCGAGCGCGGCTATCCGCCGGAGGTCTGCTGGGCCGTGGGCGACGCTCAGCGGCTGCCGCTGCCGGACAGCTGCGCCGACGCCTATTCGATCACCTTCGGCATCCGCAACGTGACCGACATCCCGGCCGCCTTGCGCGAAGCCCGCCGGGTGCTGAAGCCGGGCGGACGGTTCATCTGCCTGGAGTTCTCGCGCCCGACCAACGGTCTGGTCCGCGCCGGCTACGACGCCTGGTCGTTCAACGCCATTCCCCGGATCGGCGAATGGGTGGCCCAGGACCGCGAGTCCTACCAGTACCTGGTCGAGAGCATCCGCCGCTTCCCGGACCAGAAGACCTTCGCGGCGATGATCCGCGACGCCGGTTTCGCCAACGCCGGCTTCACCAACTTCACCAACGGCGTCGCCGCCATGCACACCGGGCGGGCGCTCTAGTCGCATGGATGTCCAGGCCTTCGTCCGTCTGCTGGCCGTCGGCTGGACGCTGATCCGCGCGGATGCGCTGATCCCGCGCGAACTGGATCCGCATCTGCCGGCGGGCGTGCAGGCGCTGGGCCGCTTCCTGCGCCTGTTCGCCGGCCGGGCCTCGCGCGAAGGGCGGCCGGGCGAGCGGGTGGCCCGCGCGCTGGAGGGATTCGGACCGGTCGGCATCAAGTTCGGCCAGGTTCTGTCGACCCGTGCGGATATATTCGGCGGGGTGTTCGCCGCCGACCTGTCCCACCTCAAGGACCGGCTGCCGGCCTTCCCCACCAGCGTGGCGCGGGCCGAGATCGAGCGCGAGCTCGGCCGGCCGGTCGAGAGCCTCTACGCCAGTTTCAGCGAGCCGGTCGCCGCCGCCTCCATCGCCCAGGCCCACGAAGCGACAATGCTGGACGGCCGCCGGGTGGCGGTGAAGGTGCTGCGGCCGGGCATCGAGCGCCGGGTCGACGCCGACAGCCGCACCCTGATGCTGGTCGCCCGGCTGACCGAGCGGCTGGTTCCCCCGGCCCGCCGGCTGGAGCCGGTGCTGTTCGCCGCCACGGTCGTTCGCGCGCTGGAGCTGGAGCTCGACCTCCGCATGGAAGCCGCCGGCGCCGGCGAGGTCGGACAGGTCATGGCCAGGGACGCCTACATGCGCGCGCCGGCCGTGGTCTGGGAGGGCGTGGGCAAGCGTGTCCTGACGCTGGAATGGGCCGACGGCCTGCCGCTGTCGGATCCGGCTACGCTCGACGCGCCCGGCCTCGATCGCCACACCCTGGCCGACAACATGATCCGCGGCTTCCTGGCCCAGGCGCTCGATCACGGCGTCTTCCATGCCGATCTGCACGAGGGAAACCTGTTCGTGCAGGCGCCGGCGACCCTGATCGCGGTCGACTACGGGATCGTCGGCCGCCTGGGTCCGATCGAGCGCCGCTTTCTGGCCGAGATCATCTACGGCTTCATCACCAAGGACTATCGCCGCGTGGCGCAGGTCCACTTCGACGCCGGCTACGTGCCTCGCCATCACGACATCGACGCCTTCGCCCAGGCCCTGCGCGCGGTCGGGGAGCCGGTGTTCGGCCGCGCGGCCAGCGAGGTCTCGATGGGTCGGCTGCTGGCGCAGCTGTTCGAGATCACCGCCCTGTTCGACATGCGGCTGCGACCCGAGCTGGTGCTGCTGCAGAAGACCATGGTCACGGTCGAAGGCGTCGCGCGCCGCCTGGAACCCGACCATGACATGTGGCAGGCCGCCGACCCGGTGGTCCGCCGCTGGATCAGCCGGGAGCTGTCCCCCGTCGCCCGGGCGAAGGAACTGGCCGAGGACGCCGTCAGGGCGCTCAAGGCGCTGGCCCGCCTGGCCGAGGCCCAGGGCGAGGCGTCCACGACCGTGGTGGCCGTGCAGGCGCCGCCGTCACGCCTGGTCTGGTTCGCCGTCGGCGCGGTGGTGGCCGGTCTGGCCGGCGTGATCGCCTATCTGCTCAGCTGATCGTCGGCTTCTCCTCCGCTCTTACCCGCGGGGAGAGAAGCCATTGTGAAGCCTATCCCTCGCCGGAGGACTCGCGGTCTCGTCGGCGGCGCGGACCAGCGGCTTCCTGCGTCTGGACCTTCGTCCAGTAGGCCGCGCCTTCGTCCGGCTTGAACATCGTGCGTGGCGCGCCTTCGCGCGTCGCGACGGCGAACACGTTGCTGCTCCGGTCGTAGATCAGCCGGTCGCCGTTTTCCCGCGTCAGGGTCTCGGCGCCCTTCGGCGGGTCGGTCACGAAGTCATGGGCCTTGGCGACATAGTCCTTCACCGAGGCGGCGCCGAAGTCCGCCCCATTGCGCTCAAAATGCCGCTGGGCGTTCTGCTCCGCCGTGAAGCGCCGGTTGGCCGACCACATCGGCTTGCCGTTCAGGCGCGGGACCGGAGCACGGTCGTTCGTTCCGGGCGCCCGGTCGCGCACCTCGACACTGGCGCCATCCACGATCGGCTGCGACGCCTGGGTCTGTTCGCGGGTCGGCACCGCGGACGCTCCGCCGTCGCAGGCCGCCACGATCACCCCGGCCGCGAGCGCGGCCAGCCACCCCTTCTTCAATCCCACCATGAAAACCCCCGTTTCACCCGTTAACCGTGTATTTGAACAAACTAGGAACACAGGTTGTCGCGGTTGTCCAGAGGCCTCGCGGCGCTTAATGAGCGCGGCGGGCCATCAGCGAGGACGCAGTGGGCGACAAGCGGGTTCTACTGATCGTCGGCGGCGGCATCGCGGCCTACAAGGCGCTGGAGCTGACGCGGCTGCTGCGCAAGGCGGGCGTCGGCGTACGGCCGATCCTGACCAGGTCGGGCGCCGAGTTCGTCACGCCCCTGTCCCTGTCGGCTCTCGCCGAGGAAAAGGTTTACAGCGAACTCTTTTCCCTGACCGACGAAGCCGAGATGGGCCACATCGAGCTCAGCCGTTCGGCGGATCTGGTCGTGGTCGCTCCGGCGACGGCGGACCTGATGGCCAAGGCGGCCAACGGATTGGCGGGCGATCTCGCTTCCACGACGCTGCTGGCGACCGACAAGCCGGTGCTGATGGCACCGGCGATGAACGTGCGCATGTGGCATCACCCGGCCACGCAGCGAAACGTCGCCACCCTCCAGGCCGACGGCGTCAGCTTTGTCGGTCCGGACGAGGGCGCGATGGCCTGCGGTGAGTTCGGCCTTGGCCGGATGGCCGAGCCCCAGGCGATCTTCGACGCCACCATGGCGCTGTTGGAGGGGCCGCGCGGTCGCCCGCTCGCGGGCAAGCATGTGCTGGTCACCGCCGGACCGACGGCCGAGGCGCTGGATCCGGTGCGGGTCCTTACCAATCGCTCCAGCGGCCGCCAGGGCTTCGCCATCGCCGCCTCCGCCGCGGCGCTGGGCGCGCGGGTGACTCTGGTCGCCGGTCCCGTGGCGCTGCCGACCCCCCCGGGGGTGACGCGCATCGATGTGGAGTCGGCGCGCGAGATGCTCGCCGCCTGCAAGGCCGCGCTTCCCGCCGACGCCGCCGTTTTCGTCGCGGCCGTCGCCGACTGGCGTCCCGACGAGGCTTTCGGGGTCAAGCTGAAGAAGGGCAAGGACGGTCCGCCCGAACTGAAGCTGGTCGAGAACCCGGACATCCTGGCGACCATCGCTTCGGACAACCCGCTCCGGCCGAAGCTGGTGGTCGGCTTCGCGGCCGAGACCAACGACGTCGAAAAGCACGCCCGGGAAAAGCTGGCGCGCAAGGGCTGCGACTGGATCATCGCCAACGACGTGACCGAGCCCGGTGTCATGGGCGGCGGCGAGAACGCCGTGCTGCTGATCAGCAAGACCAGCATCGAGCGTTGGGAGCGCCAGGCCAAGGAGGCCGTGGGCGCCCACCTCGCGGCCCGTATCGCCCAGGCTCTGGCATGATCCCGTTTTTTCTCGACCTTCCTGCTCGCGAGCCCGCATGACCCCGACCATTCCGATCACCCGCCTCGCCCACGCCGAGGGCATTCCGCTGCCGGCCTATGAGACGGCCCTGGCGGCCGGGATGGACCTGCGCGCGGCCGTGCCGGACCATGAGCCGCTGATCCTCAGGCCGATGGCGCGGGCGATGGTTCCGACGGGCCTGGCCTTCGCGGTGCCGGCCGGGTTCGAGGCCCAGGTCCGCCCGCGGTCGGGTCTGGCGGCCAAGGCCGGGGTCACCTGCCTGAACACCCCCGGCACCATCGACGCCGACTATCGCGGCGAGGTGAAGGTGATCCTGATCAATCTGGGCGAAGAGGATTTCGTCATCCGCCGTGGCGACCGCATCGCGCAACTGGTCATAGCGCCGGTGGCGTCGGCGCGGTGGCGGGAGGTCGAGTCGCTGGACGAGACGGCGCGCGGCGCCGGCGGCTTCGGCTCTACGGGCGCGGCCTAGAAGAGCGCCAGGTTGTGGAGGCCGAGATACCCCAGGAATCCGGTCGCGAAGGCCATCGCGGCGATCCACATGAAGGGCCGCATGACGTCGGACGGGTGATCGGTGGAGGTTCTCATGACGCTTCCTGGTCCTTCCGGGAGCCGGGTATTCAAGCCACTGAACACGCAGGCGCCGCATACGGTTGCAGGCGTCGTCTGAACCGAGAATGACGTGATTCGCCTCTCGCTAGAAAAGTCGGCCGAAGCGCTCGCCGCCCAATTGCATGGCGGTGGCGGGCGTCTGTTCATTCCCGGCGGCCCGGGCGAGCCTCTTGGCCTGCTGAAGGCCTATCGCGAGGCGCCGGAACTGGCGGCGGGGACGACCTTCATCGGCGCCCATGTGCCGGGCATCAACCGCACGGACTGGGCGGGTCTCCACGAGACCGCGCGGGCCGAGGGGACATTCGTCTCCGGCGACTGGCGGAAGAGCTTCGAGACCGGCAGGTTCGCCCTGCGGCCGATGACCTGGTTCCAGGCCTACGGCTGGCTGGAGACGACGCCGCTGGACGCCGCGGTCTTCGTGGTCAGCCCGCCCAACGCAGCCGGCGAGGTGTCGCTGGGCGTCGGTTCGGACCTCGCGCCGGCCGTGCTGGCGCGCCAGCTGTTCAAGGTCGCCATCGTCAACCCGGCCATGCCGTTCGTACAGGGCCCCACCGCGCCGCTGTCGGCGTTCGACCTGGTCGCCGAGGACGAGACGCCGCTGCTGACCTACGAGGCCGGCGCGCTCGATCCGGCTTTCGACGCCATCAAGGGTCATCTCCAGGCGATCATGCCGGCCGGCGCCAGCGTCCAGTTCGGGCTCGGCAAGGCCGGCGTCGCGGCGGTGGCCGCGCTGGAGGGACTCAAGGGCCTGCGCATTCACTCGGGCATGGTCGCCGGGCCGCTGCGGGCGGTGCTGGATTCCGGCGCATTGACCGAGGTGGTGACGGGCCTGGCCGCAGGCGACGCCGAACTCTACGCCCTGTGCGGGCGCGACCCCCGGATCCGCTTCGAACCCTCGAACGTCACCCACGACATTCGCACCCTGGCGGCGATCCCGAACCTCGTGGCCGTGAACTCCGCGCTGGAGGTCGACCTGTTCGGCCAGGCCAACGCCGAGTTCCAGGGCGGACGCCAGGTCTCCGGGACGGGCGGGCTGACCGACTTCCTGCGAGGGGCGCGGCTGTCGCCGGGCGGCCTGCCGATCCTGGCGCTCCCGGCCTCGGCGAAGGGCGGTTCGATCAGCAGGATCATTCCGCGCCTGCCGCAGACGGCGGTGTCGGTGGCGCGCGCCGATGTCGGGCTGGTGATCACCGAGCACGGTGTCGCCGACCTGCGCGGCCAGACCCTCGACGGTCGCGCCGAGGCGCTGATCGCCGTCGCCGCCCCCAACCACCGCGACGCCTTGGCCAACGCCTGGGCCGAGCTGCGCAAGACCCTCTGACAAGGACCGTTCCCGTGACCCTGCTGACCCGCAGCGACCTTCCGCTTCCCCTCGTCGGCCGGGGCAAGGTGCGCGACATCTACGCCGTCGGCGAGGACCGGCTGCTGCTGATCGCCACGGACCGGGTCAGCGCCTTCGACGTGGTGATGAACGAGGCCGTGCCGCACAAGGGCGCGGTTCTGACCCAGCTCAGCGCCTGGTGGTTCCGGCAACAGCCGGTCGAACATCACATGCTGTCGGTCGACGCCGACGAGATCATCGCCGCCGTTCCGGGCCTGCAAAACCACCGTGACCAGATCGCCGGTCGCGCGACCCTCTGCCGTCGGGTGGCGGTCGTGCCGATCGAGTGCGTCGTCCGGGGCTATCTCTCCGGCTCCGCCTGGAAGGAATACGCCCAGACCGGCACCCTCGCGGGTGAAGCGCTGCCGGCCGGGCTGAAACAGAGCCAGCGGCTCGATCCGCCGGTGTTCAGCCCGGCGACCAAGGCCGAGACCGGCCACGACGAGAACATTCCCGTCTCCCGCATGGTGGAGCTGGTCGGCGCCGACCTGGCCGCCGAGCTGGAGCGGCTGGCCCGCGAGGTCTACTCGGCCGGCCGCGAGGCGGCGCTGGAGCGCGGCCTGGTGCTGGCTGACACCAAGTTCGAGTTCGGCCAGGACGCCGACGGCAATGTCGTGCTGATCGACGAGGTGATGACGCCGGACAGCAGCCGCTACTGGCCGAAGGACGGCTGGAGCCTGGGTGAGGTCCCGCCCAGCTTCGACAAGCAACCCCTGCGAGATCACCTCGACGCCGAGCGCGCGGCCGGCCGCTGGAACGGCGAGGCGCCGCCGCCGCCGCTGCCTGAGCACGTCATCGAGGCGATGTCGGAACGCTACCTCGACCTCTATCGCCGCATGACCGGCGAGGACCTGAAGGTCTAGCCGAGCAGTTCGTCCGTGTGCTCGCCCAGCTTGGGCGAGCGGGCGGCGGGCATGCGCCGGCCGTCCACCTTGATCGGCGCGGCCAGCATGTGCAGGCCCCGCGGACGGTCGGGGTGGTCGACCATGTCGCGCATGCCGGTCTCGGCGACGAAGGGATTGTCCAGCGCGGCCAGGATGTCGTTGACCGGGCCGAAAGGTACGCGCCCGGCCAGCAGCGCGGTCCAGTCGGCGTTGGCGCGGGTGGCGAACAGCGCGTCGATCGCCTCGGTCAGCGCCGGCAGGTTGGCCCGGCGGGCGGCCAGGTCGGTGAAGCGCGGATCGGCGGCGAGGTCCGGCCGTCCGGCGAGGTCGCAGAGCTCCAGCCAGAACTTTTGCGTCATGCACATCAGCTGACCGTAGCCGTCCTTCGTCTTCACCCGCTGGACCGGCGCGAGCGACGGATGGGCGCCGGCCGGCAGGCGTTCGGTCACGTGCCCCTCGTTCATCGCCCAGATGGCGGGGTAGCTCAGCTGGTGCAGGGCGACGTCGAACAGGGAGACGTCCAGGTCGCAGCCGACGCCCGTCGTTCGCGCCGACAGAATCCCGGAGACCACCGCGAAGGCGAAGGTCGAGCCGCTCATGAAGTCGATGATCGAGACGCCCATCCGGGTGGGAGGGCCGTCCGGCTCGCCGGTCAGGCTCATCAGCCCGCATTCGGCCTGCATCGGATAGTCGTAGCCGGGCCAGCTCTCGCGGCTGTTGCCCCGGCCGTAGGCGGAGAGGGAGCCGCAGACGATGGCTGGATTGATCGCCTTCAACGCGTCGTAGGTCAGGCCCAGCTTCACGGGCTGGTCGCCGCGCAGATTGTTGACCACCGCGTCCGCGTTCTTCACCAGCCGTTCGAAGTCTGCCCGGCCCTGGCGGGTCTTCAGCTCGACGGCGGCGCTCTTCTTGCCCCGCGAGAAGGTCTGGAAATACTGGCTGTCGTGCTCGCCGAGGAGGAAGGGACCAGTCGGACGGGAGGCGTCGCCACCCAGCGACGGGCTCTCGATCTTGATCACCTCGGCGCCCAGCTCGGACATCAGCAGCGTGGCGTAGGGGCCGGCTCCGAAGTGCTCGATGGTCAGGACACGCACGCCCTCCAGGGGCCGCCTCACCAGTATGCCTCCATGATCTCGGCGGCCCAGGCGGGCTCGCGAACCGCGCCACGCGGGATGAAGCCCTTCAGCACCGGCTTGATGTCCAGCACCGGCGTGCCGTCAATGGCGTCCAGCCCCTCGACCTCGACCGTCAGGCCGTCGACCGCGACGATGGAGCAGACCGAGACGCCCAGGCGGTTGGGTCGGTTGCGGCCCCGCTGAGCGAAGATGCCGACCAGCGGCCAGTCCGCGCGGCCCCTGGGGCGGCGGGCGCCGGTGGTGATCTGGTCGTCGGTGATCCGGTCGAACACGAAGACGATCTCGGCGTGGGAAAAGTCGGCCAGGCCGAACAGCGCCTCCGGCCCGAACCGCGCCGGGTCCAGTTCGATCCGCGCGCGGCTGGGACCCCAGTCATCGTCGACGGCCTCCACGCGGCCGCCGCGCACATGACCCACCGGTTGCAGTTCGAAGCCCATCATCGCGTCCCTCGCTGACGGTTCCGGGGCTATGCCCGCGCGTCGCCGAGGTCAATTCCAAGAACCAGGATCTTCGGCCTGCGATTGATTCTCATTGCAAAGATGAAACGTCACACCTAATAACGCCTCGCAATCGCACGGACGCCCTCGGGGGGCATCGGGCGAAGAACGGGGATGGTCTGAACATGCGATCGAACAACCGGAGCGGCGTGACCGCTCGAGCCAAGCGCGCCATCGGCATGGCCGCCGTCGCCGGCGCCGCCGGCCTGACTCTGGCGCCGGTCCTGGCTCTGGCCGCCGAGGGCGCGGCCGTGGCCACCGCCGCGGACACCGGCCCCAACGAGGTCGAAGGCCTCGACGTCTATGGAAAGCGCGAGAACGAGCCTTCGTCGCCCAAGCTGACGGCCTCGCCGCTGAATACGCCGCAGACGATCACCGTGGTGTCCGAGGCCACGATCCGCGACCAGAACCTGCTGACTCTGCGCGATATCCTGTCGACGGTGCCCGGCATCACCTTCGGAGCCGGCGAAGGCGGCGGCGGCTACGGCGACAGCATTAACCTGCGCGGCTACTCGGCCAGCGCGGACATCACCACCGACGGCCTGCGTGACAGCGCGCAATACACCCGCAGCGACCCGTTCAACCTCGAGCAGCTGGAAGTCGTGAACGGCGCCAACTCCGTCTACGCCGGCGCCGGGTCGCTCGGCGGCTCGATCAATCTCGTCAGCAAGACGCCGCGCGCCAACGACCGCGCGACGATCTCGGCCGGCCTCGGCACGGACAGCTACGGTCGGCTGACGGTCGACGCCAACAAGGTGATCGGCGATGGGATCGCTGTCCGCCTGAACGCCATGACGCACAGCAACGACGTTCCGGGCCGGGACGTCGAGAGCTTCGAGCGCTGGGGCGTCGCGCCGTCGATCGCCTTCGGCGTCGGCGGGCCGACCACCGTGTCGCTGTCCTACTTCCACCAGGAAGACGAGAACGTGCCGGAGTACGGCGTGCCATACGCGGCCAACGCGACGGTCAACGGTCCTCTGCCGGGCGTCGACCCCTCGAACTACTACGGCTATCGCAACATCGACACCCAGGAGACCCAGGTCGACAGCCTGACCGGCCGCTTCCGGCACGAGTTCAGCGAGAGCCTGACCATCTCCAACATCACGCGCTGGCAGAAGGTCACGCAGCTGGCGATCGTGAACCCGCCGCAGGGCACGTGGTGCCTGGCCAGCGGCATCAACGCCCAGACCGGAGCGGCCTGCGCCACCGCCGGCTTCTTCACGCCGAGCGGCCCGCGCGGCACGACCCGCGACAGCGAGAACCAGCAGTTCGTCAGCCAGACCGACCTGAATTTCACCTTCGACACCGGTGGGCTGAAGCACAACCTGGTGTTCGGTTTCTCGTTCTCGAACGAGACCTACGACCTGGACAACGGGAACATCCAGCGCACCGCGGCCGGCGGGTCGCCGACCTATCCGCCGATGAGCATCGCCAATCCCGACACCCTCTACACGGGACCGGTGAACTATATCCGCGCCGCGCTCAGCAACGGCGAGCTGAACAACCAGGCCGTCTACCTGTTCGACACCATCACCTTCAACGACCAGTGGCAGCTCAACGGCGGTCTGCGGTACGAGCACAACGAGGGTGAGTACATCAGCACCAGCTACTCGATGGTCGGCGGCGTCCTGACGCCCGGGGCGACGACCCGCGCGCCGAGCGACGAGAACCTGCTCTCCTACCGCCTGGGTCTCGTCTACAAGCCGGTGCCCAATGCGAGCATCTATCTGGCCTACGGCAACACCGAGACTCCGTCACAGGCCAGCGTCAACGGCGGCTGCTCGGTCGCCGCGACCAACAGCAACTGCGATCTCGATCCCGAAGAGGGCGAGGTGATCGAGCTGGGCGGCAAGTGGGAGGTGCTCGACGGCCGGCTGTCGCTGACCGGCGCGATCTTCCAGAACGAGCGCAGCAAGTACCGGGTCAACACCGGCCTGGTCGAACAGACCCTCGACGGCGCTTCGCGGGTTCGGGGTCTGACGCTCGGCGCCGCCGGCCAGATCAACGAACGCTGGACGGTCCTCGCCAACTACACCTACCTGGACAGCGAGTACCTGCAGAGCGTCGCCGACGGCGTGCTCGATCCGCAGAAGGGCGATCCTCTGCCCTTCACGCCGGAGCATGCCCTGAACCTGTGGACCACCTACATGGTCACCGAGAACATCATGGTGGGCTACGGCGCCGCCTACATGGGTGAGCAGTACTTCAACCGCCCGACCGGATCGACCGTGCTCTACACGAGCGACGACTACTGGCTCCACAACGTCGCGGTGACCTGGACGGCCACGGACAACATCCAGGTCCAGCTCAACATCAAGAACCTGACCGACGAGGAATACTACTCGCGGATCCGATCCAACAACGGCTTCGGCTGGGCGACGCCCGGCGACACCCGTTCGGCCCAGGTGACCCTCAACTACCGGTTCTAGTTTCCTCCGATCCTCCTCTCGGAACCGGTTCACTCAGCGCCTCGCCCCCCCTCTGGGCGAGGCGTCTTCTTTTGCGATAAGGAAGCTGGGTCATGATGCTCCAGATCCCCGGATTGCTCGGCAAGGACGATGTCGCGCGGCTGCGCGGGCTGATCGACGCCGCCGACTGGGTGGACGGCAACGTGACCTCCGGCTTCCAGGCCGCGCTGGCCAAGAAGAACCGGCAGCTGCCGGAGGATTCGCCGGCCGCCCGCGAGGCCGCGTCGACGATCCTGGCGGCTCTGGAGCGCAATCCGCTGTTCGTGGCCGGGGCGCTGCCGGCGACGATCTTCCCGCCGTTGTTCAACCGCTACGGCCCGGCGGACAGGTTCGCCGACCACATCGACAACTCGATCCGCGTCACGCGCGACGGCCGGCGCGTCCGCACCGACCTGTCGATGACCGTCTTCCTGACCGAGCCGGAGGACTACGACGGCGGCGAGCTGGTGGTCGACGACACCTACGGCGTCCACGACGTGAAACTGGAGGCGGGCGACGCGATCCTCTACCCGGCCTCCAGCCTGCATAGGGTCGAGCCGATCACGCGCGGCGAGCGGGTGTCGTCGTTCTTCTGGATACAGAGCCTGATCCGCGACGACGCCCGGCGGGCCCTGCTGTTCGACATGGATATGGCGATCCAGCGCGCGGCGCGGACGCTGGGTCAGGGAGACGCCTCGATCGTCGCCCTGACCGGGACCTATCACAATCTCCTGCGGATGTGGGCCGAGCCCTAGAGAACGACGGTTCGCAAACTCGCCATTCACCTTTCTGTCGGAAGCTCGACGTTCAGGGGAAGCGGGACATCCATGACCGGGAAGACCACCGGCAGGGCTAAGCGAGGATCCCGTCGCGGCCGCGCATCGGCCGCGGCGCGCTGGTTCTTCGACAACTCTCTGGACATGTTCGCGGTGGTCAACCGCGAGGGCGTCTTCGTCGAGGTCAATGACGCCTGGGAGCGTCAGACCGGGTGGACGCGAGAGGATCTGGTCGGCGCCAACGTCTTCGACTTCCTGCATGAGGACTGCTTCGAAGAGCTGAAGGATTCCCGGCGCCGCATGAAGGCGGACGGCCACACGGTCAACCAGCTGAAGATCCGCCGCAAGGACGGCAGCTGGATGTGGATCCAGGGCCGCTCGCGCCTCAACCCGGACGACCTGATGGTCGGCACGCTGCAGGACATCACCGAGTCCGTGCTGCAGAAGGAAGAGCTGGAGACGGCGCGGCGGACCCAGTCGATGCTGTCCGAGGCGGCCGGCATCGGCGCCTGGAGCTACGAGCCGCGTGAAGACCGCATCGAGTGGTCACCCGATATCCATGCCCTCAGCGGCTGGTCGCCGGAAGAGATCGGCGATCCCGCCGACTTCTACGCCATCCTCGATCCCGAGCAGCTGGAGATGATCCGCGACGCCTTCAACGCCGGCGTCCAGGACGGCAAGCCGGGCAGCGTCGAGCATCGCATGCGGTCCAAGGACGGCCGCTGGCTGACCATGCGGGCCACCTTCCGCACCGTGCGACGCGGCCGGTTCTACGCGCTGAAGGGCATTTCGCAGGACGTCACCGCCCTGGTGCAGGCGCGGGATCTGGCGCGCGAGGGCCAGGCCCGGGTCGAGGCCCTGATGGACCAGGCCAAGATGGACGCCTGGCGTCAGGAGCTGGCGCTGGGCGCGGCCGAGGCCGGGGCCTTCGAGATCGATCACTACCACCGCACCTTCTGGGCCAGCGAGCAGTTCCATCGCCTGATCGGCCGGCGCATGGGCTACGACCAGATCGCGATCGAGGTCTGGCCGTTCGTGCACGCCGACGATCGCGCCATGGTCGCCGAGACCAACCGCCGCTGGTCGGGCGGCGAAGAAAACGTCTCGATGGAGTTCCGCATCCTTCACGGCTCCGGCGAGGAGCGGTGGGTGCGGGTCTTCTACCGGCTGGACCGACCGACCCGTAAGGGCGTTGGGCTGGTGCTCGACATCGACGCCCGCAAGCGCCAGGAGCTGGCGCTGGTCGAGGCCCAGCGCGCGGCCGAGGCGGCGGCGGAAGCCAAGGCCCGCTTCCTGGCCAACATGAGCCACGAGATCCGCACGCCGATGAACGGCGTGCTGGGCGTCCTGCACCTGCTGAAGACCGAGCCGATGAGTCCTGAGGGCGGCCGGCTGATCGACGAGGCGCTGAGCTGCGGCGAGATGCTGTCCACCCTGCTGGACGACATCATCGACGTCGAGCGGATCGAGGCCGGGCGGCTGGAGCTGTCTCCCCGCGCCGTCGAGGTTGGCGAGCTGGCCCGCAGCGTCGTGCGGCTGCTCGAGCCACAGGCGAAGGAAAAGGGCCTGTCGCTGGAGCTGCGCTTCGACGACGAACCCGGCTGGGTGACCGCCGACCCCGTGCGCCTGCGCCAATGCCTGTTCAACCTGATCGGCAACGCGGTGAAGTTCACGCTCAAGGGCCGGGTGACGGTCCGTTGCGCCCGCGAGGGGCAGGACCGTCTGCGGTTCCTGATCGTCGACACCGGCGTCGGCATTCCCTTCGACGCCCAGGCCAGGCTTTTCGAGCGCTTCCACCAGGCCGACGCCTCGACGACCCGTCGGTTCGGAGGCTCGGGGCTGGGGCTGGCCATCACCCGCAAGCTGGCCCGGATGATGGACGGCGAGGTGACCTTCGACTCGGCGCCGGGCCGGGGCTCGATCTTCCGGCTCGAGATCGCCGCGCCGGCCGCGGAAGCGCCGGCCGATACGGCGACGCATGTCGGCGAGGCGCTGGGCGGGGTCAGCGTGCTTCTGGTCGAGGACAACGCGACCAACCGCACCATCGCCACCAAGATGCTGGAGGCCCTGGGCGCGCAAGTCAGCACCGCCGTCGATGGCCTGTCCGGCGTCGAGGCCGCCGCGATCTCGCCCTTCGACCTGATCCTGATGGACATCCAGATGCCGGGTATCGACGGGGTCGAGGCGGCGCGCCGGATTCGGGGCCTGGGCGGACAGGCGGCGAGGACGCCGATCCTCGCACTGACCGCCAATGTGCTGTCGCACCAGCGCGACGCCTATCTCGCCGCCGGCATGGACGGGGTGATCGGCAAGCCGATTTCGCCCGCCGCCCTCCTGGCGGAGGTCGGCCGCCTGGCGGAGAGCGAGCGTTCCGAGAGCCGCGTCGCGTAGGGCCTCGAAGATCCGCGTCACCCGACCCGCTTTCGCTCCGGCCGGACCGGATGCTAGACCTTGCCGCCTCAGTTTGGGGGAAGACAGGTCATGGCGGATACGACGGCGCGGAAGCCGCTCGCCGAGGAACAGCCGGCGTCCATGCGCACCGTGGTGACGGCCTCGTCGGCCGGCACGACGTTCGAGTGGTACGACTTCTTCGTATTCGGGGCCCTGACCCCGATCATCGGCAAGAACTTCTTCTCCGAACTGGGCGAGACGGCCGGGGTTCTGGCGGCGCTGGCGCTGTTCGGGGCCGGCTTCTTCTTCCGTCCGCTCGGCGCGCTGATCTTCGGCCGCATCGGCGACAAGGCGGGCCGCAAGGGCGCCTTCCTGATCACCGTCATCATGATGGGCGCGGCGACCTTCGCCATC
Source organism: Caulobacter sp. (assembly GCA_044238855.1). Taxonomy (GTDB): domain Bacteria; phylum Pseudomonadota; class Alphaproteobacteria; order Caulobacterales; family Caulobacteraceae; genus Caulobacter. The sequence continues at coordinate 31,683 of JBIICO010000006.1, read as the reverse complement.
GGCCTGCTGCCGACCTTCGGGCAGGCGGGGATCCTCGCGCCGATCCTGCTGATCCTGATGCGCATCGTGCAGGGCACGGCGCTGGGCGGCGAGTACGGCGGGGCGGCGATCTACGTCGCCGAGCACGCGCCGAACGACAAGCGCGGCCAGATGACCGCCTGGATCCAGACTTCGGCCTCGTTCGGCCTGTTCGCGGCGCTGATCGTCATCCTCGGCACGCGCACGGCCATGGGCGAGGAGGCGTTCACCGCCTGGGGCTGGCGCATTCCGTTCCTGATTTCGGCCGGTCTGCTGATCATCTCGATCTTCATGCGAATGAAGCTGTCCGAGAGCCCGTCGTTCAAGAAGCTCAAGGAAGCGGGCGAGGAAACAAAGGCGCCGTTCAAGGAAGCCTTCGGCCAGTGGAAGAACCTCAAGACCGTTCTGATCGCGCTGACGGCCGTGATGTTCGCCCAGGGCGCCGTCTGGTACTGCGCCTTCTTCTACATCCCGATCTTCTTGGAGAAGTTCCTGAAGGTCGATCCGAGGACGGTGAACCTGCTGATCATGGCGGCGGCCGCCGCCAGCGCGCCGCTCTACGTATTCTTCGGCTGGCTGTCGGACCGAATCGGCCGCAAGTGGGTGCTGTGGGGCGGTATGGCCCTGTCGCTGGTGTTCTTCTTCCCCGGCTTTCACCTGATGGCCAAGTACGCCAACCCGGCCCTGGCCGAGGCTGAGCGCCGCACGCCGGTGATGGTCATCGCCGACCCGGCCGCCTGCACGCTGCAGTTCGACCCGGTGGGCAAGGCCAGGTTCACCACCTCCTGCGATATCGCCAAGAGCACGCTCGCCAACGCCGGCATCTCCTACCAGAACAAGGACGCCCTGCCCGGGACGACGGCCTCCGTGACCGTCGGCGCGACCACCGTGGCGGCGTTCGAAGGCTCCGGGATGGATGGCGCGGCGCTGAAGGCGGCCAAGGCCGACTTCGACAAGCGGCTGAAGGCGGCGCTCGTCACCGCCGGCTACCCGGACAAGGCCGATCCGGCGCGGGCCAACCTGCCGGCGCTGTTCGCGGTGCTGCTGGTGTTCGTGGTCGGCGCGACCGCCCTCTACGGGCCGCAGGCCTCGGCGCTGGTCGAGCTGTTCCCGACCCGGGTGCGCTACACGGCGCTGTCGCTGCCCTATCACGTCGGCACCGGCTGGGTCGGCGGCTTCGTGCCCTTCTCCGCCTTCGCCATCGTGGCGGCGACGGGGGATATCTACGCCGGCCTGTGGTACCCGTTCATCTTCACCCTGATCAGCGTCGTCTGCACCATGCTGTTCCTGCCCGAGACGAAGGGCCGGTCGCTGGACTTCTGACACGATCCGCGGACTTCCGGCATCGAGTAGCCGCGCCCCTCGGCCACAGGGCGGAGCGGCGACAGGGTCATGTCCCCGGCCATCTGCTCGCGGTCCTCCGCGCATGTCACGGAAGCAGTGGTCATCCGCTAAAGCGTTAACAACGCTTAAGAAAAAACTTGGACGCCCACGGGAACCACGGTGCTCGAGGCTCATTTCCGGCTTCGGGAATATCAGGGTTATCCAAATGAACTCGAAGCAGGTGGGTCTTTCGGAATCGGCGTTCGACGCGTTCTGCCAGCAGGTCCTGAATGGAGCGGTCTGTTGCGCAGACAGCCAGATTCTGGCGCTCGCCGACGAACTGCACGACATCATCCGCGGCCGGCGCATGGCGCGCTGGCAAGCGTCCGCCGAGGCGCGAAGCTTCGACCCCGTCGCCGAGGGCGCTCGGGGCTAGGTCAACGGCCGCGCACCCTGCGCTCGGCGGCCCGGCTCAGGGTGTTGGACACGAATACCGCCATGACCGCGATGGCGGCGGCGATACAGCACAGCACCATGGCCCGTTGCTCGGCGCCGGGAACCTGCACCGCCTGATAGATGGCGGTCGGCAGGGTGACGGTCTCGCCCGGAATGGCGGCCGCGAAGGTGATGGTCGCGCCGAACTCTCCCAGCGCCTTGGCGAAGCCCAGCACGGCGCCGGCGACGATGCCGGGGGCCGCCAGCGGGAGCGTGACCCGGAACAGCCGCGCCCAACGCTGGGCGCCAAGGGTCTGGGCGACCTCCTCGACCTCGATATCGACCGCTTCGATGGCCAGCCGCATGGGACGCACCATCAGCGGGAAGGCCATGACGGCGGCGGCCAGCGCCGCGCCCGTCCAGTCGAAGGCGAACACGATGCCGATCCGCGACAGCGGCTCGCCGAGCGGCCCCGCGCGGCCCAGCAGCACCAGCAGCGCGTAGCCCGTCGCGACCGGTGGCAGCACCAGCGGCAGGTGCACCAGCGCGTCCAGTAGCGAGCGGCCCACGAACCGTCCCCGCGCCAGCGCCAGGGCGGCGGCGAAGGCCACGGGCAGGGAGAAGATCGTCGCCACCGCAGACACCTTCAGCGACAGCAGGACGGCGGTCAGGTCTTCGGGGGTCAGCAGCGCGGTCACGACGGCGCGGCGAGCAGCACTTCGACGGCGATGCCGGCTTCGGCCAGCGCCTTGAGGTCGCGCGGATCGAGCGGCGCGGTGATCAGCCAGGCCACCTGCCGGCCGGCCTGGGCCAGGGCGATCAGGGAGTCGGGCCCGGCGTCCGACGGGGTCAGCCGGCCGGCGTCGCGGCGGGCCATGGCCAGGATGCCGGGCTCGACGCCCGACGGAATGACCAGCACGTCGGCCTCGGCCAGCGCCCGGCTGGCGCGCAGGGTCAGCAGGTCGGCCGCGCCGCGACCGGCGACGAAGCGCACCCGGCCTTTCGGCTGGCCGCCACTTGCCAGGGCCTCGGTGAACAATCGCTCGGCGGTGTCCTGATCGCCGGCCATGGCGGCCTCGGCCGCGGGGCTGGAAAGGATGTCGCGCAGGAAGGCCCGTCGCGCGGTCAGGTCGGGGATGGCCTTTCGGACTTCTTCCTGACGGCGGCGCAGCAGAGCGGCGACGCGGCCCGAGCCTTCCGGAATGCGCGCCTCGATGGCGTTGCGGATGGTGGCGGCCAGCAGCGGCGCCGAACCGCTGGTGCCGACGGCGGCCACCACCTCGCCCCGGTCGATCACGGCCGGGGTGTGGAAGTCCGACAGCTTGGGATGATCGACGACGTTGACCAGCGCCTTGGCCGCCCTCGCGGCGCCGGCGGCGGCCTGCACGAACAGGTCGTCGCCGGCGATGAAGGCGAGCGTCGCCCCGGAGTAGGCGCCGGGCAGGAAGGCGTCCGGACCCTCCAGCCGCACCAATGTCGCGGGCGAGCCGTCGAAGAGCCGCGCCTTGGCTTCCGCCGCCTCGCCGGAGCCGGCGACGACGACCTTGCGCCCGGCCAGGGGGAAGAAGGCGGGAAAGACGTCCACTTGCTGGCTCAGCCCTCGCGGCAGTTGCTGTAGGGGCCGCCCGGGAAGCCCGAGAGCGTGGCGGATTCGCCCTTGCCCCAGATCTCGTAGTCGCCGGCGGCGTAGCGCGCGCCGGACCCGGAGCGCGCGTGCGGCAGGGACTTCGTCACCCCACCGGCGGTGACCTTCACCTTGTCGCCCGGCTGGTTCCAGGCCGCGGTGAAGCCCTTGCCGCCGTCACAGCGGTAGCGGAGGGCGCTGGAGTTGGTCCCCGGCGCGGGCTCGACCGTGGCGCAGGCGGCCAGGGTCAAGGTCGTCAGTCCGAGGCCGGCGATCAGGGCGAGACGCATGGCGGTCTTCCTACTTCACCGTCTTCAGATAAGCGATGATGGAGGCGCGCGCTTGCTGGTTCGCCACCCGATTGAACATCTTGGTCCCCTGGGCGTAGGCCGACGGGTTGGTCAGGTAGGCGTCGAGGTTGGCGTCGGTCCAGGTCCCGCCCTTCCTCGTCAGCCCGGCCGAGTAGCTGTAGCCCGGCGCCGAGGCCGCCTTGCGTCCGGCGACGCCCTTCAGCGTCGGGCCGGCGGGCGTGCTGGGACCGGTCACCGAGTGGCAGGTCTTGCACTGGGTGTTGAACAGGGCCGCGCCGTCCTGGGCGACGGCGGGGGCGGCCAGTCCCAGAGTGGCGAGGACGAAAACGGCGGCGAGGGCAGGGCGCATGAGGGGCTCCGTCGGCGGGTCGACAGACCCTAGCCCGGCGACCGCGACGAAGGAAACCGCGTTGGCCTCTTCGAAGACCCCAGAAAATTTCGCTGGCGTCGGCCCGGCTTAACAACGTTAAGATAGGGGTGGTTCGTGGGACCAGCGGGTCGCGCGGCTGCTGAAAACCAACAGGGATGCCCCGCGAATGGCCATCGCGCTCGAAGTGAACGGCAAGGCGCTCAACGTGACCGCCGCCGAGGATACCCCGCTGCTCTGGGTGTTGCGGGACGAGCTGGGACTGACCGGCACCAAGTACGGCTGCGGGATCGCCCAGTGCGGCGCCTGCACCGTCCACGCCGACGGCCAGGCCATCCGCGCCTGCTCGACGCCGGTCGGGGCGCTGGCCGGGATCAAGATCACCACCATCGAAGGTCTGGGCGGCAGCCATCCGGTCCAGCAGGCCTGGGTGAAGGCCGATGTGCCGCAGTGCGGCTACTGCCAGTCGGGCCAGATCATGAGCGCCACGGCGCTGCTGGCCGAGAAGCCCAGGCCGACGGACGACGACATCGACGCGGCCATGGCCGGGAATATCTGCCGCTGCGGGACCTATCAGCGCATCCGCGCGGCCATCAAGGACGCGGCCGGCATGGCCCCGCCCGTTCCGGCCAAGGTCTGAGGAGCGCCGCGATGAACGCGATCACGAAGATCGAAGGCGCCGAGCCGTCCCGCCGCGAGGTGTTGGCTGTCGGCGCGGTGGTCGTCGGTTCCAGCCTGCTGGTCGGCTGCTCGATGGGCGACCTGTTCGGCATCGGGGCCGAGTCCGACATCGGGTCGTTCGGGCCCTTCATCAAGATCGGCGAGGACGGGGCCGTCACCGTCATCTCCAAGCATATCGAATTCGGGCAAGGCAACCACGCCGGCCTGGCCGCCATCGTGGCCGAGGAACTGGACGCTGACTGGTCCCGCGTGAAGGTCGAGCAGGCCCCGGCCAACGCCAAGCTCTACGCCAACCTGGGGATGGGCGTTCAGGGCACCGGCGGCTCGTCGGCCATCGCCAACAGCTGGATGCAGCTGCGCAAGGCCGGCGCGGGCGCCCGGGCGATGTTCGTCCAGGCCGCGGCGGCGAAATGGAACGTCCCGGCCGGTCAGCTGACCGTGAAGGACAGCGTCGTCAGCGGCGGCGGCAAGTCGGCGACCTTCGCCGAGCTTCTCCCCGATGCGGCCAAGGTGACTCCGCCGGCGGACCCGCCGGTGAAGGATCCCAAGGCCTTCACCCTGATCGGGACCGACCGCGTGCGCCGCAAGGACAGCACGGCCAAGGTCACCGGGGCGGCGCTGTTCACCCAGGACGTCCAGGAGGAAGGGCTGCTGGTGGCGATGGTCGCCCATGCCCCGCGCTTCGGCGGCAAGGTGAAGAGCTTCGACGCGGCCGACGCGAAAAAGATCGCCGGCGTCGTCGACGTGGTCGAGATCCCGAGCGGCGTCGCCGTGGTGGCCAACAACACCTGGGCCGCCCGCCAGGGGCGCGACGCGCTGAAGGTCGAGTGGGACGACGCCAAGGCGGAGACCCGAAGCTCCGACCAGATCATGGCCCAATACCGCGACATCGCGGCCGGCAAGGGTCCGGCGGACCTGAAGTGGGCGTCCTTCGACGGCAAGGGCGACGCCGGCAAGCCGGTCGAGGGCGAGGTGGTCTCCTTCGCCTACGACTTCCCCTATCTGGCCCATGCCTGCATGGAGCCTATGAACTGCGTGGCCCAGGTGAAGGGCAACAATGCAACGCTGACCTTCGCCTCCCAGATCCCGACGCTGGACCAGCTGAACACGGCCAAGATCATCCTCAACGTGCCCGGCGCGGTGAAGATCAAGACCCTGTTCGCGGGTGGCTCGTTCGGGCGGCGCGCGACCTTCCAGTCGGACTATGTCGTCGAGGCGGTGCACATCGCCAAGAAGGCCGGCAAGGGCAAGCCGGTGAAGCTGGTCTGGACGCGCGAGGACGACATGCGGGCCGGCTACTTCCGGCCGATCATGCACCACGACATCAAGGTCACGCTCGACAAGGACGGCTTCCCGGCCGTCTGGCGGCACCGGATCGTCGGCCAGTCGGTCCAGAAGGGCTCGCCGATGGGCGTGCCGGAACTGGACGAGACGGCGGTCGAGGGGACCAAGGGCTCGCCCTACCTCAAGGCGACGCCGGTGGTGGACGCGGCCGTGGCCCTGCCCGACTCCGAGGTGCCGGTGCTGTGGTGGCGCTCCGTGGGCGCGACCCACACCGCCCACGCGATGGAGCACACCATCGACCAACTGGCCCGCAAGGCCGGCAAGGACCCGGTCGAGTACCGTCGGGCGCTGTTCCAGAAGGCGGGCGCGACCCGGCATCTGGCCGTTCTGGACCTGGCGGTCGAGAAGGCCGGTCCCGCGCCGGCCGGCCTGTCGCGCGGCGTCGCCGTGCATGAATCGTTCGGCTCCGTGGTCGCCCAGATCGCCGATGTGGAGCTTGTCGACGGCGCTGAGCCGAAGGTGAAGCGCGTGGTCAGCGCCATCGACTGCGGCATAGCCATCGCGCCCGACCAGATCGCGGCGCAGGTCGAGGGCGGCACCTGCTACGGCCTGTCCTCGGCCCTGTACGGCGAGGTGACGCTGAAGGACGGGGCGGTCGAGCAGACCAACTTCGACACCTACCGCGTGCTGCGCATGAACGAGGCGCCGATCGTGGAAACCCACATCGTGCCGTCGGGCAACGCGCCGAGCGGCGTCGGCGAGCCCGGCACGCCGGTGATCACCCCCGCTCTCGCCAACGCCATGCTGGCCGCCGGCCAGCCGCCGGTCATGCGTCTGCCGATCGTGCGGACGGCGACCTAGCCGCGAACGGCGGGCGGGGTGTCCACGTCGAACAGAACCCCCTCGTCGCCGGTCGGGATCAGGGCCAGGTCGGGGCCGAGGGCGTCGAGCAGCTTGCCGGCGCCCTGGTCGCCGGTCTGGGCCTTCAGCACCGCGAACAGCTTGCTGCCGATCAGCACCGGGTGGCCCCGGCGGTCGCCGTGGACCGGCGCGGCGGCCCAGGCGCCGCTCTCCAGAGCCCCGGCCAGCCGTCTGGCCATCGCATGCGGGATGCGGGGCATGTCGCCCAGGAACACGAACACGCCGGCGCAGTCGCGGGGCAGGGCCTCGGCGCCGGCCCGCAACGACGCGGCCATGCCCTCGGCGTGGTCCGGCGCGTGGACCAGGCGCAGGCGGGCGGTTTCCTTGTGGCGGCTGGCCCAGCGGCTGGCGGCTTCCAGCACCCGGCCGTCGGCGCCCCAGACGACGCTGACTGTGCGCACCGGCGCGGCGAAGGCGGCGGCGATGGCGGCGTCCAGCAGCATTCCGTCCGCCCAGGCAGAGGTCAGCTTGCCTCCGCCGAAGCGCTTTCCGGCTCCGGCGGCCAGAACAATGGCGTCGAGCGCCTCTACCCCTGTCGCCATCGTCTCCCCCGGCCTATTCTAAGGCTCCGATGACCCCGTATGACTCCAGTCCGGCGGCAGCGCCACGTCCAAAGCCGACGCTCGTCGACGGCTTCGGGCGCACCGTGACCTATCTACGGGTGTCGGTCACCGACCGGTGCGACCTGCGGTGCGTCTACTGCATGGCCGAGCACATGACCTTCCTGCCCAAGGCGGAGGTGCTGACGCTCGAGGAGCTGGACCGGATTTCGTCCGCCTTCGTCGGCCTGGGCGTGCGCAAGCTGCGGCTCACCGGCGGCGAGCCTCTGGTCCGCAAGGGCTTCATGGGGCTGGTCGAGAGCCTGTCGCGACACCTGAGATCAGGGGCGCTGGACGAGCTGACCCTGACCACCAACGGGACGCGGCTGGCGGAGTTCGCGGACGCGCTGGCGGGTCACGGCGTGCGGCGGATCAACGTCTCGCTCGACACGCTCAAGCCCGATCTGTTCCGTCGTCTGACGCGAGGCGGCGACCTGAAGAAGGTGCTGGCGGGTGTCGAGGCGGCGCGGGCGGCGGGCATCGCGGTCAAGATAAACGCTGTCGCCCTGCGCGACGACAACGCCGCCGAGATCCCCGACCTGATCCAGTGGGCCCACGGCCTGGGCCTCGACATGACGCTGATCGAGACCATGCCGCTGGGCGAGGTCGAGGCCGACCGGACCGACCAGTTCCTGTCGCTGGGCGAACTGCGCCGGGAGATGGCCAGCTACTGGACCCTGACGGACCTGCCGCTCAACACCGGCGGGCCGGCGCGCTATGTGCGGGTCGAGGAGACCGGCGGGCGGCTCGGCTTCATCACGCCCATGAGCCACAATTTCTGCGAGGCCTGCAACCGGGTGCGCCTGACCTGCACCGGCACGCTGCACACCTGCCTGGGCCGCGAGGATTCGGCCGACCTTCGGGCGGTGCTGCGGGCCGGGGCGACCGACGAGGATCTGGTCGACGCGATCCGGCTGGCCGTCGACGCCAAGCCGAAGGGCCATGACTTCCAGATCGCCCGCGACGCCGCCCCGGCCACGCGGCGGCACATGTCGACGACGGGCGGCTGAGATGGCGAAGGTGCTGCTGTTCGGCCGTCTGGCCGATGTCGCCGGCTGGCGTCTTCGGGAGGTCGCCGGCGGCTCGCTGGCCGAGCTCCGGGCGGCGCTGGGCGAGGACGCGGTGCTGGCCGAGGCGCTGGCCGCGCCGGGCGTGCAGGTGGCTGTCGACAAGGCCATCGTGCGGGGCGAGGCAGCGCTGACCCCGGCCTCCGAGGTCGCCTTCATGCCGCCGATGAGCGGGGGCTGAGGCGTGAACGTCTACCTGCAGGAAGCGCCCTTCGATCCCGGCGAGTTGCTGACCGGCTTCGCCGTCGACCGGATCGAAACCGGCGCGATCGCCAGCTTCACGGGCCTGGCCCGGGCGGAGCAGGGTGGCACGGAGATACTCGAGCTGGAGGCCTATCCCGGCCTGACCGACGCCGAGATCGCGCGCATCGCCGGCGAGGCGGCCGAGCGGTTCGGGCTGCAGGACTGGCTGGTCGTCCACCGGATCGGCCGCATCACGCCGGGGGAGGCGATCGTCTTCGTGGCCACCGCTTCGCGGCATCGACGCGAGGCCTTCGAGGCCTGCGACTACCTGATGGATTACCTCAAGAGCCGCGCGCCGTTCTGGAAGAAGTCGCACGGCCCGGACGGCGCCCGCTGGATCGAGCCGACCGACCGCGATAGGACCGATCTCGAACGCTGGGAGACACCATGAGCATCACCATCGGCGGCCGGATCGACGAGGCCCTGACCGCGAAGCCCGTCCGCGTGGCGGTGCTGACGGTGTCCGATACCCGCGACGAGGAAAGCGACACCTCCGGCCACATCCTGGCCGAGCGGGTCACCTCGGCCGGTCACGAGTTGGCCGAGAAGCGGCTGGTCCGCGACGACGTCGACGAGATCCGCACCCAGATCAAGGCCTGGGTCGCCAGCGGCGCGGTGGACGCCATCGTCACCACCGGCGGCACCGGCCTGACCGGCCGCGACGTCACGCCCGAGGCCGTGCGGCCGCTGCTGGATAAGGAGATCGACGGCTTCTCCGTGATCTTCCACATGGTCAGCTACCAGACCGTGGGCCTGTCGACGCTCCAGTCGCGGGCGCTGGCGGGGATCATCAAGGGCGTGTTCGTCTTCTGCCTGCCGGGCAGCAACGGGGCGGTGAAGGACGGCTGGGACAAGGTGATCTCCGCCCAGCTCGATAGCCGCCACAAGCCCTGCAACATGGTCGAGCTGATGCCCCGGCTTCTCGAAAAGTGAGCCGGCTGACCCACATCGACGAGGCCGGCCGGGCGCGGATGGTCGACGTTTCCGGCAAGGAAGCGACCGTGCGCGAGGCGGTGGCGACGGGGCTGGTCCGCATGGACGCGGCGACCCGTGACCTGGCGCTGTCCGGCGACGCCAGCAAGGGCGACGTGCGCGCCACGGCCGAGATCGCCGGGGTGATGGCGGCCAAACAAACCTCCAGCCTGATCCCGCTTTGCCACCCGCTGGCGCTCAGCAAGGTCGAGGTGGCGGTCGAGCCCCATGCCGACGGCCTGGCCGTGACCGCGCGGGTGAAGACCACCGGTCCGACCGGCGTGGAGATGGAGGCCCTGACGGCCGTGTCCGTCGCCTGCCTGACCGTCTACGACATGCTGAAGGCGGCCGACAAAGGCATGGTCATCGATCAGGTCCGGCTGGAGACGAAGACCGGCGGCAAGTCGGGCGACTGGTCACGCACCGCCTGAGGGCGCCGCGGAACCGCACTATCCGAAGGTATGACGCCCCGGCCCGCGACGTATAGCTGCGGCGGATGACCGCGCCCGCCTAGTCTCCCACCATCAGATCTGGCGGGGAGCCTACCGATGACCATCGAGTCCAAGACCATCGTCTTCGTCCACGGCGCCTGGATGACGCCCGGCTGCTGGGACGACTTCCGCAAGCCGTTCGAGGCGGCGGGCTACACGTGCCACGCCCCGGCCTGGCCGACCATCGACAGCGGCACGGCGGCCGAACTGCGCGCCAATCCGCCCAAGACGCTGGGCGGCATGTCGCTCAAGACCATCACCGACAGCTACGCCGAGTTCATCGTCAAGCTGCCGGAAAAGCCCATCGTCATCGGTCACAGCTTCGGCGGCCTGTTCGTGCAGCTGCTGGTCGACCTCGGGATCACCGCCGGCGGGGTCGGCATCAGCCCCGGTCCGATCGCGGGTGTCATCGCCGGGCCGCAGTCGCTGGCCGGCGCCGCGCCGCTGATCTTCCGCTGGAACGGCTGGAACCGACCCTACACCCTGCCGTGGAAGAGCTTCGTGAAGAACTTCGCCAACGGCGCGCCGGCCGAGCTGCAGCAGCGCGAGTACGACCGCCTCGTGGTTCCGACCCCGGGGAAGATCTTCCACCAGGCCGCGCTGAACATCGGCAACAAGGTCGACGTGAAGACCCGCACCGTGCCGCTGCTGATCACCGCCGCCGAGAACGACCGCACGGTGACGCCGTTCGTCGCCAGGCAGATCTACAACATCCAGAAGAAGGCCCCCGGCCGCACCGACTACCACTTCTTCCCCAAGCATTCGCACATGCTGCTCGGAGAGCCGGGTTGGGAAGGCGTGGCCGACGTGGTCCTCGACTGGATCCGGAAGGCCTGAGCCATGGCCCTGGCGACGAAGACCATCGTCCTCGTCCATGGCTTGTGGGTGACGACGGAGAGCTGGGCGCCGTTCAAGGCGCGCTACGAGGCGCGGGGCTACACGGTGCACACCCCGACCTGGGCGCCGCTGGAAGGGCGGACGGCGGCGGAGCTGAACGCCAGTCCGCCGCCCGAGCTGGGCCGGTTGAGCATCCTCGACATCGTCGGTCGCCAGGCGGCCTTCATCGAGAGCCTGCCGGAGAAGCCGCTGATCGTGGGCCACAGCTTCGGCGGGCTGTTCGCCCAGATGCTGCTGGACCGCGGGCTCGGCGTGGCCGGGGCGGCCATCAATCCGGCGCCGATCGCCGGCGTGGTTCACGGGCCGACGACGCTGACCGCGGCGCTGCCGGTGATCGCCCGGCCGAACGGCTGGAACAGGCCCTACGTCATGTCCCGCGCCCGCTTCGGCCGCCGCTACGCCAACGCCGCGCCCAGGGACCAGATAGACGACGCCTACGCGCGCTACGTGATCCCGACCTCGGGCCGGGCGGTGCATGAGGCGGCGTTCTGGACGCATTCGGGCGTGAAGCCCGCGCGGCGGACCGCGCCCCTGCTGATCACCGCAGGCGACGCCGACCGGCTGATCACGCCCTACATGTCGCGCGCCGCCTACCATATCCAGAAGGCCTCGCCAGCGCGGACCGACTACCACCTGTTTCCGGGCCGCTCCCATCTGCTGATCGCCGAGCCCGGCTGGGAAGAGGTGGCCGACTACGCGCTGGCCTGGGCGGAAGGCCTGTAGATCGCCTCGCCGGTGCGCGAGCCGCGCACGGCGATGATCTCGGCGATGGTCGCCACCGCCACTTCCCAGGGCGACTTGCCGCCGAGGTCGAGGCCGATCGGCGCGCGCAGGCGGACGATGTCGCGGTCCGTGAGGCCGGCCCCGGTCAGCCGCTCCAGGCGTTCCGGCAGCCTTCGCCGCGCGCCCAGCAACCCGACATAGGGCGCCGGCGAGGGCAGGGCCGCCGCGAGGGCGGCGTGATCGAGCTCGATGTCGTGGCCGCAGATCGCCACCGCGCTCCAGCGATCCAGGCCGATGGCGGCCAGCGCCTGGCCGGGTTCGTCGCGGCGATAGGCGACCCCCGCCAACGGCGGTGGGGCCGAGGGTCCGCGCGGGCGGATCAGGGTGGCGTCGAAGCCGGCCTGGGCGCCGAGCTGGGCGATCGCCAGGGCGGTCGGGTCGCCGCCGAGCACGGCCAGCTTCCAGACCGGCTCGTGCCGCACGATCACGGCCCCCGACCAGGGCGCGACGTCCTCTCCGCCGCAGACGCGTCGCTCGCCGTCGCTGATCCAGGCGGCCGGTTCACGCCGGTCCATGCGCGCCAGCAGCTCGGCGGCGGCCGGGTCGCCCGGCTGGATGCGCTCGATCAGGATCTCGATGCGCGCACCGCAGAGCAGGCGGATGTCCGGCCAGGGGCTACCCTCGCCATAGATCAGCCGCCGCGCCCCGCCATCGGCGAGGCAGGCGCGGGCATGGCCGGCGACGTCGCCCTCGACGCAGCCGCCCGACAGGAACCCTGAGACGACGCCGTCGCCGAAGATCATCTGGGTGCCAACCGGACGGGGCCCGCCGCCGTCCAGCGCGGCGATCGTCGCCAGGGCCGCCGGCTTTCCGGCGCCGAGCAGCGCGCGCAGCGCCGGGCGCTGGTCGTCGACCAGACCATAGAGCGGCCAATCCGGAAGGGCTTCGTCCATCGGGCGAGATTAACCCCTGCTCAACGGTCTCGATACCGCTTCCTTAAGCTTCTCTGGCGCATGGTTACCTCTGGTTTCACCAAGAAGGTCAGGATCCCGCGATGGGTCGCGCCGCCTTCATAGCCGCGCCTTCCGCCCCCCGAGGGGGATCGCGTCCGCGCGCCCTCGGCTGCCGGCAGTGGGATGCCGACGGCGTCGAGAGGCTCGACTTCGACATGGGCGGCGGGGCTGTCCTTCTCGGTCACGCCCATCCGGTCGTGGAGGCCGCCGTGGCCGCCGGTCGGGGCACGCAGGCCGAAGCCGCCGCGGCGCTGTCCGCCCTTCTGCCGCGCGCGCCGCGCGTCCGTTTCACCGCCGACGAGGCCCAGGCCCTGCCCGCCGCCATCGACGCCGCCCGCCGCGCCACCGGCCGTCGCCGCGCGGCCGTCTGGGAGCCCGGCTCCGGCCTGTTCGGAGGCGGGATCGACGCGGCCGCCGTGGTGATTGATCCACTCGGCATCGCCCCCAGCGAACTGGCCGCCGCCCGCGCGGACGCCGATGCCGCCGGCGCGGCGCTGATCTTCGACGAGGGCGCGTCCGGCTTCCGCGTGCACGAGCGCGGCGTCCAGGGATTGTCCGGCGTCACGCCCGACCTGGCCGTCTTCGGCTCGCAGATCGCCAACGGCCGGCCGCTCGGCGCCGTGGCCGGTCGCCCGGACCTGATCGCCGCCCTCGACGAGGACGACCTGCCGGCGCCGCGTCCCGACGCCCTGGCCGCGGCCTCGGCGACCTTGACCCTGCTGGCGCTGTCGCCGATCGCGCAACGCCTCGACGTCCTGGGCGCCGAGCTGCAGACCGAAGTGACCCGGCTGGCCGACGCCTGCACCGCCCATCGCGCCTTCCGCCTGGCCGGCGACCCGTCCCTGCCGACGCCGCTGTTCGGCGCGCCGTGGCTGGAGGGCCTGTGGCTGCGCGAGATGGCGGCGCGCGGCATCAACGTGGTCGGCCAGCACGCGCTGTGCGCCGAGCACGGCGAACCCGAGATCGCGCGGCTGATCGCCGCCTATGCCCGTATCCTGCCGATGATGGTCGACGAGGCCCGCCCCCGCTTGCCGGCGGAACGCGGCCTGTTCGTCATCGAGGCCTGTCCAGAAGGACTTGCATGAGCCCCTCCCTTTCCAAGCTTGGCCTAGGCGCGACCCAGTTCGTGCCTGGCGGTTCGGCGCCGGTGCGCGGCCGCTCGCCCGAGGCCGAGGCGCGGGACATTCTGCATATCGCCGCGCGCGGCGGGCTGTCGGTCTTCGACCTCGCCGGCGTACGCGGCAACGCCGAGACGATGATCGGCCAGATGATGCCGCGTCCCGTGCCGTTCCGCGTCACCATCTCCAGCGTGCGCCCCGACCGCGGCCCCGACTTCGTCGAGGGCGAAGCCCGCGCCAGCCTGGCCCGCCTGGGCGTGGACCGCGCCGACGCCATCGTCGTGCCGCTGGTTTCCGACCTGTTCGGCCCGCACGGCGCGGCCATGTGGACCCGTCTGCAGGCGATGAAGCACGCCGGCCTGTTCAAGCGCATCGGCGTGGCGGTTCACGCCTCCGACGATCCGGTCGGCGTCGCCCGGCGTTTCAAGCCGGACCTGGTCCAGGCTCCGGCCTCGCTGCTCGACCAGCGGCTGCTGGCCGACGGCAGCCTGGAGCGGATCGCCGGCATGGGCATCGAGGTGCAGCTGCGCTCGATCTTCCTGAACGGCCTGCTGTTCCTGCCCATCGACCGCATTCCCGGCCAACTGAAGAGCGCCTCCAGCGGGCTGTCGAAGGTGCGCCGCCTGATCGCCGAGGGCCGCAGCGATCCGCTGCAGGCCGCCCTGGGCTTCGCCCTCTCCCGGCCCGAGGCCAGCGCCGTACTGGTCAATGTGGCCTCCGCCGCCGAGCTGCAGGCCGTGATCGCCGCCGCGTCCAGCCCGCCTCCCGACCTCGACTGGAACCAGATGGCGCTCGACGACGAGACCGCCCTCGACCCTCGCCGCTGGGCCGCCGCCTAAGGCCCCACGCGCAAAGCTCAGAAGGAGCAGCGCCATGATCCTCACGATCGTTCAGGCCCGGATGGGGTCGAAACGTCTCCCTGGCAAGGCGCTGGCCTCGCTGCACGGCCAGCCGATGATCTGGCGCCAGCTCGAGCGCCTCCGCGCCGGCCGCTGCCCGACGAAGATCGTCGTCGCCACCAGCTGCGAGCCGTCCGATGACGCCCTGGCCAGCTGGCTGGTGTCGAAGGGGCAGGCCGTGTTTCGGGGCGCGCCGACCGACCTGCTCGACCGCTTCTCCCGCTGCGCCGCTTCGGCCGGCCCGGTCAGTCATGTGGTGCGGATCAAGGGCGACGCGCCGTTCGTCGACGCCAAGCTGGTCGACGAGGGCGTCCGCCTGGCCCTGGCCAGCGGGGCCGACTACGTCACCAACCGCGACGCCGGGTTCCCGAAGGGGCTGGAGGTCGAGATCGTCTCCGCCCGCGCGCTGCAGGAAGCCGCCGGCGAGGTCCGCGAACCGCTGGCCCGCGTCTCGCCGACCGCCACCATCCGCGCCAGCGCCGGCCGCTTCAGCCAGGCGCGCTTCACCTGCAAGGGCGACCACGCGAAGCTGGAGTGGCGCGTCAAGTCGGCCGCCGACCTCGGTTTCGCCCGCTCGGTCTACGCCGCCCTGCATCCGGCCGATCCGGACTTCGGCATGGAAGACGTGCTGGACCTGATCGGCGGCGGGGTGGACCTGGGCCGTTACGCCGCCTAGCCCAGCGCCGCCAGCAGGGCCTTGTGGAACGCCGCCGGGTCCTCGATCTGGGGCGAGTGGCCGAGGTCGGGAAATTCTATCAGCGTCGCACCGGGAATGGCCTTCGCCGCCTTGCGACCGAGCTCCGGATAGAGGCCGAGTTTCGCCTGAAGCTCCGGTGACGCCCGGTTGGCGCCGGGCGCGGTGCGGTCGGTCTGGCCGATCATCAGGGTGGTCGGGACCCTGATGTCGCCGAATTCGTGGACCACCGGCTGCGTGAAGATCATGTCCGAGGTCTGGGCCTGGTTCCAGGCCACCGCTTCCTTGCCGGGGCCGGCGTACATGCCGGCCGACATGGCGACCCAGCGGTCGTAGGCCGGCTTCCAGTCGCCATCGTAGTAGATGCGGCGCTGGTAGGCCTTGATGCTGTCGAAGCTGGTCTTCAGCTCGCCGGCATAGGCGGCGTCGAGCGTGGCGTAGGGCACGCCTTCGGCCTGCCAGTCCTCCAGCCCGATGGGATTGACCAGCACCAGCCGCTCCACGGAGTCCGGGTGGGCGAGGGCATGGCGGGTCGCCAGCATGCCGCCCATCGAATGGCCGACGATGATGGCCTTCTCGATCTTCAGCGCCTTGAGCAGGTCGCGGGTGTTGTCCGCCAGCTGGGCGAGCGTGAACTGGTAGCCGGTGGGCTTGGACGACTTGCAGAAGCCGATCTGGTCGGGCGCGATGACCCGGAAACCGGCGGCCGACAGGACCGTGATCGTCTCCTCCCAGGTCGCGCCGCAGAAGTTCTTGCCGTGCAGCAGGACGACCGTGCGGCCATTGGCGCGGCCGGTGGGGGCGATGTCCATGTAGGCCATCTCCAGCGGCTGGCGCTGGGAAGTGAAGGCATGGACGCGGACCGGGTGCGGATAGTCGAAGCCTTCGAGCCTGGAGCCGTATGTCTGGGCGGCGGCGGGCAGGGCGGCGGCCATGGCCAGGGCCGCGAGGCCGGCCGTGAGGAGAGGCTTCGGCATGGATACTCCGGATACAGGAAGGTGGCGGGGCTCTTAACGCGCCCAGACGTGGAAGGGATCGGTCCAGGCCTTGCCCAGCGCCTCGGCGACCGCCGGGTGGGTCAGTTCGCCCTTCAGGACGTTGAGACCCCGGGCCAGGTGCGGGTCGCGCTCCAGCGCCTTGAGGCCGTGGTCCGCCAGCGCCAGGCCGAACGGCAGGGTCGCGTGGCCCAGGGCTTCCGACGAGGTGCGCGGGGCGGCGCCGGGCATGTTGGCGACGCAGTAGTGCACGACGCCGTCGACGACGTAGGTCGGCTCGGCGTGGGTGGTCGGATGGCTGGTCTCGAAGCAGCCGCCCTGGTCGATAGAGACGTCGACCAGCACCGAGCCGGGCTTCATGCGCTGAAGGTGCTCGCGCTTGACCAGCTTGGGCGCGGCGGCGCCGGCGGTCAGGACGGCGCCGATCACGACATCGGCCTTGAGGATCTCCTCCTCGACCGCATCGAGGGTCGAGTAGCGGGTCAGGACGCGGCCCATGAAGATGTCGTCCAGCTCGCGCATGCGGGGGATCGAGCGCTCCAGCACCACCACCTCGGCGTTCAGGCCCATGGCCATGCGGGCGGCGTTCATGCCGACCACGCCGCCGCCCAGCACGGCCACGCGAGCGGGAGGCACGCCGGGCACGCCGCACAGCAGCAGTCCCATGCCGCCGTTGTGCTTCAGCAGGGTTTCGGCGGCCGAGAAGACCGCGATCCGTCCGGCGACCTCCGACATCGGGGCCAGCAGCGGCAGGCCGCCACGCGCGTCGGTCACCGTCTCGTAGGCGACGGCCGCGCAACCCGACTTCAACAGACCCTCGGTCTGGGCCGGATCGGGCGCGAGGTGAAGGTAGGTGAACAGGATGTGGCGCGGATCGAGCTTCTCCCACTCGATCTTCTGCGGCTCCTTGACCTTGATGATCATTTCGCAGGCCTGGAAGACCTCGGTGGCGTCCAGTGCGACCTTGGCCCCGGCGCGGCGGTAGGCGTCGTCGTTGTAGCCAGCGCCGAGCCCCGCGCCCGCTTCGACGAGAACCTCGTGGCCGTGGGCGACGTATTCGCGGACCGCCGTCGGGGTCAGGCCGACCCTGTGCTCGCCGGGTTTGATCTCCGCCGGAACCCCTACGCGCATAGTCCTGTCCTCTCGAAGATTGTTACGCGAGAAACTGTCCCGCCGATCGGGGCGGGGCAAGCACGATCCTGTCGAAGTTCGCCCGGCACGGGTGTTTCACGGCGTTCGCATTGACCGGTCCCCGCCCTTGGGCTCACATCGTTCACCAAACGCACGACACGGGGAGTGGGCTCAATGGCGCCGTCCGACGAAACGCCGCAGGAACCTGCGGCCGAACCCCTGACCCCGCAACCCGAGCCCGCGAAGAAGAAGCCGCCGTTCTGGAGTGGCTGGAAGAATCCGGCCGTGCTGGCCGCCGCGGCCGCGCTGGCCCTGGGCTTCGGCGGCGGCTACGTCACGGCCACCGGCGTGACGGGCGGTTTCGGCGGCGGCGGCGGTTCGGTCGGCTCCACCGCGTCCGAGCCCAATATCAAGGCCGCGCCCTGGTCGCTGTTCGGCAAGCCGCGCGGCGCCAACGAGCCTCGCCGTGGCATCCCTAAGCCGGACGGCTTCGCGGTCTGGAAGACCCGCCTCGACACCAGCCGCAGCGAGCCGCTGGCCTGTATCGAGATGAGCAAGCCGCTCGACCCGTCAAAGACCTACGCCGACTTCGTGCTGATCTCGCCGGACCTGGGCGGGACGCCGGCGGTGAGCGTGAATTCGAAGAACCGCTCCGAACTCTGCATCGGCGGCATGGGCCTGACCGAGCGGCGGGTGACGCTGCTGAAGGGCCTGCCGGGCGCCGGCGGCCAGTCGCTGGCGGCCAACGCCGACGTCGACTTCACCTTTGGGGAGAAGCCCCCCTACGTGGGCTTCGCCGGCGACGGCGTGATCCTGCCGCGCGAGGACAGCGACGGGGTCGGGATCGAGACCGTCAACGTCTCGCGTCTGGCCATCGAGGTCTGGCGCGTCTCGGACCGCAACCTGGTCCGCAAGTCGATCAGCGCGCCGGACGCGACCGGCGAAGGCCAGTGGCCGGGCGACTACGGCGACGACAGCCCCGACGACGAGGGCCGCGTGGTCTGGAAGGGCGAGGTGGCCGTGCGCGGCGGCCAGGGCGAGCGGACGACGACCGTCTTCCCGCTGGGCGCGGTGCTGAAGGACATGCGGCCGGGCGGCTATGTCATCAAGGCGCGCGACGCCTCGGCGGCGAGCAAGCCGACCGGCGATGACGACGAGGACGGCGAAGGCACGCAGCCGGCGCAGGCTCGACGCTGGATCATGTTCACCGACATGGCGCTGGTCGGTTACGACGGCGCCGAGTCGCTGGACGTGGTGGTCCGCTCGCTGAAGACGGCCAGGATCCAGGCCGGCGTCCGCGTGGCGCTGGTGGCCAGAAACGGCGAGGACCTGGCCGAGGCCCGGACCGACGGCTCGGGCCGGGTGCGCTTCCTGCGGCCGCTGCTCGAGGGCGAAGGTTCCATGAAGCCGAAGATGGTCATGGCCTATGGACCGCAGGGTGACCTGGCGGTGCTCGACCTCGACCGCTCGCCGGTCGACCTCAGCAAGCAGGGGATGGGCGGCCGCAACGCGCCCGGCGAGAGCGACGACGAAACCGGCGGCCGGACGCTGAAGAGCGACATCGACGGCTTCCTCTATGCGGATCGCGGCATCTATCGCCCGGGCGAGACCGTCCACCTGGCGGCGCTGGTCCGCGACCGCCAGTCCCGGGCGGTCAAGGATCGCAAGGGCGTGATCGTGGTCAAGCGCCCCTCGGGCGTGGAGTTCAAGCGCATCGCCTTCGACCGCGCCGAGGGCGGGGTGGTGACCTCCGACCTGGCGCTGCCGAAGTCGGCGCCGCGCGGGCGCTGGACGGCGACGCTGGAGATCGAGGGCATCAAGGATGCGACCGGCGCGATGTCGTTCTCGGTCGAGGACTTCGCCCCGCAACGGCTGGCCGTGGACACCGATGGCCGGGCCAAGGATCCCGTCGCGGCCGGCGAGACGCGGCAGGTGGCGGTGACCGCGCGCTTCCTCTACGGGGCCGCGGGCGCGGGCCTGCAGACCCAGGGCGAGGCGCGGATCATGGCCGATCCGAATCCGTTCCCGGCCTTCAAGGACTATCAATGGGGCGACCAGCAGACGGCCTTCGACGAGAAGTTCATCGAGCTGGGGCAGAGCGTCACCGACGGTGACGGCCGCGCGATCCTGAACATCTCGACCAGCGACCTGGCCGAAACCGCCACGCCGCTGAAGGCGACGGTCACCGCCTCGGTGTTCGAGCCCGGCGGCCGGCCGGTGCGCGAGAGCCTGTTCCTGAAGGTCCGCACCAAGCCGGTTTATCTTGGCGTGAAGGTCGAGCAGGGCGACGCCACGGGCGG
Source organism: Caulobacter sp. (assembly GCA_044238855.1). Classification (GTDB taxonomy): domain Bacteria; phylum Pseudomonadota; class Alphaproteobacteria; order Caulobacterales; family Caulobacteraceae; genus Caulobacter. The sequence goes on along the minus strand of JBIICO010000006.1, from coordinate 11,577 downwards.
CCAGGCCGCGCCGGTGACGCTGGACGTCATCGCCGTCGACGGGCGGGGCAATCGCATCGCCGCGCCGGGATCGACCTATACCCTGGTGGCCGAGAACTGGGACTACGACTGGTTCCAGCAGGACGGCCGTTGGCAGTGGCGGCGCACCAGCCGCGACGTGGTGGTGCAGAAGGGCGCGCTGAACGTCGGCGCCGGCTCGCCGGCCCGCGTGGCGCGGCGGCTGGGCTGGGGCGACTACCGCCTGGTGGTCGAAGGGCCGGGCGGCGCCAAGAGCGTCATCCGCTTCGCCGCCGGCTGGGGCGCGCCGGCCAAGGACGCCGAGGCGCCGGACTTCGTGCGCATCAGCGCCGGGACCGGGTCCCATGCCCAGGGCGACAGCATCACCCTGAACATCAAGGCGCCCTACGCCGGCGAGGCGCAGGTGGCCGTGGCGACCGACCGGGTGGTCGAGTTCAAGACCTTCAGCGTCGGACCCAACGGCGGGACCGTGACCCTGAAGACCAATGCCGCCTGGGGCGGCGGGGCCTATGTGCTGGTCAGCGTGATCCAGCCGCGCGACCCGGTGGCGACGCCGAAGCCGCGGCGGGCGCTGGGGCTGCTGTACGTCCCGCTCGACCCGAAGGGCCGCAAGCTGGAGGTGCAGCTCGGCACGCCCGAGAAGCTGAACAGCCGCGCCGCCGTCGAGGTGCCGGTGACCGTGAAGGGGCTGGGGATCGGCCAGCGGGCGCGGGTCACGGTGGCGGCGGTCGACGAGGGCATCCTGCGGCTGACCAAGTTCGACACGCCCGATCCGGTGAAGTGGTATTTCGGCAAGCGGGCCCTGACGCTCGATTACCGTGACGACTACGGCCGCCTGCTCGACCCGAACCTGGGCGCGCCGGCCAACGTCAACTTCGGCTCCGACCAGCTGGGCGGCGAAGGGCTGACGGTGACGCCGATCAAATCGGTGGCGCTGTGGTCCGGCGTGGTCGAGACCGGGCTCGACGGCAAGGCGAGGATCAAGCTGCCGGCCGCCGAGTTCAATGGCGAGCTGCGGGTGATGGCCGTGGCCTGGACCGACGAAGCCGTCGGTTCGGCGTCCAAGGCGATGACCGTCCGCGAGGCGGTGGTCGCCGACCTGAACCTGCCGCGCTTCCTGGCTCCCGGCGACAAGCCGGTGGCGACGCTGGAGCTGCACAACGTCGAGGGCGCCGCGGGCGGCTACACCGCCGAGACCACCTCGACCGGCGGGGTGCAGATGGTGTTCCGCAAGGTGTTCCAGCTGATCCTCGGACAGCGGATCGCCGAGAAGATCCCGTTCCTGGCCCCGACCCGCACGGGCATCGGGCAGGTGGGATTCAAGGTCAGCGGGCCAAACGGCTTCTCGACCGGCAAGGACTATCCGATCCAGACCCGGATCGGCTGGAGTCCGGTGACGCGGACCTACACCGACCTGCAACGGCCGGGCGAGAGCTTCACGCCGCAGGCCCAGCTGCTGTCCGGACTGGCGGCGGGCGATGTGTCGATGACGGTCAGCTACTCGCCGTTCAAGGGCTTCGACCCGGCGCCGATCGCGGTCTCGCTGTCGCGCTATCCCTATGGCTGCACCGAGCAGGTGATCTCGGTCGCCTACCCGCTGCTCTACGCCAACCAGCTGGCGCCCGATCCGAAGAAGCGGTCGAGTTCGGCGGCGCTGAACGACGCGGTCGGGCGGCTGCTGGACCGGCAGACGCTGGACGGCGCCTTCGGCCTGTGGCGGGTCGGCGACGGCGAGGCGGACGCCTGGCTGGGCGCCTACACCACCGACTTCCTGTGGGAGGCCAGGCAGCGTGGCGCTCCGGTGCCGGACCAGGCGATGGACCGGGCCCTGAACGCCATGCGCCAGATCAGCCGTCCCGACGGCTGGGCCAGCGTGTCCTACCGCCTTGAGTATCCGGAGTGGTGGGGCCGCAACGCCGACGACTCCAAGAAGGCGACCGAGCGGATGCGCTCGCGGGCCTCGGCCTACGCCCTCTATGTGCTGGCCAAGGCCGGGCGTGGCGATCTGGCGCGACTGCGCTGGTGGCACGACGTGCAGATGAAGAACGAGTCCTCGCCGCTGGCCAAGGCCCAGGTCGGCGCGGGCCTGGCGCTGATGGGCGACCGGGCGCGGGCGCGATCGGCCTTCCGCAAGGCCGTGGCGTCGCTCGGCTATCGCGACGAGGCCGACTGGTACCAGAGCCAGCTGCGCGACACGGCGGCGATCATCGCCCTGGCCTACGAGGCCGGCGAGCCCGACATCGCGCGGGGCCTCCAGGCCCGGCTCGAGGGCTCGGTGAAGGACCCCGACCTGCTGAACACCCAGGAGCAGGCGCGCCTGCTGCAGGCGGCCTACTTCATGCTCAAGGCGGCCGGGGCGATCCGCATCGACGCGGCCGGCGTGACGGCGGCGCCGACGGCCGGCATGAGCCGCTGGATCGTCGGCCGCCCGGCCGATGCGCGGTTCGTGAACCGTGGCGGCGGCGCCCTGTGGCGGACGGTGACGGTGCGCGGCACGACCGTGGCCCCGCCGGCCTCCGAAGCCAATGGTGTGTCGGTCGGCAAGCGTTACTTCACCATGGCCGGGGCCGGGATCGATCCGTCGACCTTGCGCCAGGGCGACCGGGTGATCGTGCTGGTCTCCGGCCGCTCGATGCAGGGGCGCACCGTGCCGCTGGTCATCGACGACGCCCTGCCGGCCGGCTGGGAGATCGAGACCACGCTCAGCCCCGAGGACGCCAAGGAGGGGCCGTTCAAGTTCCTCGGCGAGTTGACCGGGGTGGACGTGCAGGAGGCGCGCGACGACCGCTACATCGCCGCCGTCGACCTGGCCGGAAACCGGCCGTTCGCGGTGGCCTATGTCGCGCGGGCGGTGACGCCGGGCGAGTTCTTCCTGCCGGCTCCGGAAGTGCGCGACATGTACCGGCCGGCCGTGAATGCGCGCGGCGACGTCGGCCGCACGACCATCGCGCCGCAGTAGAGAGGCGTAAGTGCCCGAGCGTTCCATCGAGGCGGCGCCGCATCGCCGTCTCGTCCTCGGCCTGATCGCGCTGCTTTGCGTGCAGCTGGTCGTGGCGGGGCTCGACGCCCTGTTGCCGCCCGATCTGTCGCGCGGCGAGCGGTCGTCGCCGGTGACGCTGGACCGTGGTGGCCGGTGGCTGCGCGCCCTGCCGGTCGAGGACGGGCGCTGGCGCATCCGGGCCGACCTGGACCGCACAGATCCGGGCTTCATGAAGCGCCTGATCGCCATCGAGGACCAGCGCTTCCACGAGCACCTGGGCGTCGATCCCCGGGCGGTGGTTCGGGCGGGGGGCTCGGCGGTGGTGCGTGGGCATGTGGTCTCCGGAGCCTCGACCCTGACAATGCAGACGGCGCGGTTGCTGGAGCCCCGGCCGCGCAACCTCGGCTCCAAGCTGGTCGAGATGATCCGCGCGGTCCAGATCGAGGCGCGGCTGAGCAAGGCGCAGGTGCTGGCGCTTTACCTGACCCTGGCGCCCTACGGCGGCAACCTGGAGGGGGTGCGGGCGGCGAGCCTGAGCTGGTTTGGGCACGAGCCCGAAAGCCTGACGCTCGGCGAGCAGGCGCTGCTGATCGCCCTGCCCCAGGCGCCCGAGAGCCGGCGGCCCGACCGCTATCCGCAGGCGGCGCGTCAGGCGCGGGACCTGGTCCTCGACCGGATGGTCGCGGCCGGGCTGGCGACACGCGAGGCGGCCGAGGAGGCCAAGGCCGAGCCGATGCCGTCCCGCGCGCCGTTCCCGGCCGTGGCCTGGCACGCCGCGGGCGAACTGGCCCGCAAGGCGCCGAAGAGCCAGGCGACCGTGGTCAGCACCCTCGATGCATCGCTGCAGCAGCGGCTGGAGCCGATCGCGGCCTCCTATGCCCGCACCCAAGGGCTTGAGGCGACGGCGGCGATCCTGGTCGTGGAGATCAAGGGCCGCGCCGTGCGGGCGGCCGTCGGCTCGGGCGGGCTCGACCGGCCGGGCGGCTGGATCGACATGAGCACCGCCCTGCGGTCGCCCGGGTCGGCGCTGAAGCCGTTCATCTATGCCTTCGCCTTCGATGACGGGCTGGCGGCGCCCGACACCGAGATCGCCGACGTCGCCACCCGCTTCGCCGACTACCAGCCCGAGAACTTCGACCGCACCTTCCGGGGCAAGGTCACGGCGCGCGAGGCGCTGTCGCACTCACTGAACGTGCCGGCCGTGGCGATGATGGAGCGGATCGGGCCGGCCAACTTCCTGGCCAGGCTGGAGTCGGCCGACGTGCGGCTGGTGCGGCCCAAGGCCGAGACCAAGGGCCCGGGCCTGGCGCTGGCGCTGGGCGGCGAGGGCATCACCCTGCGCGACCTGGCCGTTCTCTACTGCGCGCTCGGCGACGAGGGCGTGGCCAAGCCGCTGGCCTGGACCGAGGCGGACGCGAGGCGGCGCGAGATGGCCTGGGGCGTGCGGCTGGTGCGGCCCGAGGCGGCCCAGCAGGTGCTGGACATCCTGCGCGAGGCGCCGGCGCCCAAGGGCCGGATGCCGACCGCGCTGACGATCGGCGGGCCGGGCATGGCCTACAAGACGGGCACCTCCTACGGCTTCCGGGACGCGGTCGCGGCGGGGGTGGTCGGCGGTTACGTGATCATCGTCTGGACCGGCCGGGCCGACGGCGGCGCGCGGGGCGGGCTGACCGGCCGCGAGGCGGCGCTGCCGATGCTGTTCGACGTCGCCGACGTGCTGGCCGCGCCCTCCGCCGTGGCGCCGCGGATCGATCCGCGCGGCGCGCCGACGGCGCTGGTCAAGCTGCAGCGGCCCGTCAGCGGGCCCAACCTGATCTTCCCGCCCAATGGGGCGACGGTGCAGGTCGAGGCTTTCGGCCCGTCGTCACGCGGGCTGGTGCTGGCGGCCGGTGGCGAGGGCCTGCGCTGGTACGTGGAGGGACAGCCGCTGGAGGCCGACGCGGTCAGCGGCCGCACCCTCTGGCGGCCGGCCGCGCCGGGCTTCTACGAGATCACCGTCGTCGACGCCGAGGGCCGCGAGGCCCGGGCGAAGGTGCGGGTGAAGGGCGGTTAGGGCGCTGGCTGGGCCGAGCCGCCGGGGCCCCGCACCGTGACGTTCAGGTCGTTCACCAGCCCGTCCGACAGGCGATAGCACCAGCCGTGCACCGACAGCTTCTGGCCCCGCGCCCAGGCGTCGCGCACGAACAGATCCGAGGCGACATTCTCCACCTGGCGGATGACGTTGAGCTCACACATGCGGTCCCAGCGTTCCTTCTCTGGCAGCGTATCGAGGTCGGCGCGATGGGCCTCGTAGACCTGGCGGATCGGGTGGAGCCAGTGGTCGACGAGACCCAGGCGGGTGCCGTCGAAGGCCGCCTTCACGCCGCCGCAGCCGTAGTGGCCGACGACCATCACATGGCGCACCTTCAGCACCTCCACCGCGTACTGCAGCACGCTGAGATAGTTGGCGTCCTGCGGCGGGGCGAGATTGGCGACATTGCGGTGGACGAACAGCTCGCCCGGATCGAGGCCGACGATCTCGTTGGCCGGCACGCGGCTGTCGGAGCAGCCGATCCAGAGGTACTGCGGGCTTTGCTGGTTCTCGAGCCGCTTGAAGAAGTCCGGATCGACCTCGGTCTTCTGCAGCGACCAGGTGCGGTTGTTTTCCTTCAGGTGGTCGAGCATCGGAACTCCTCTAGGACTGGACGGCGTCGGGCTGGTGGTCGGGGTGCGCGGCCGCCACGGCGGGGAGGCTTTCGGCCTTTTCCGCAGCGGCACGCAAGCGCGGCCAGGGCGCAAGATCCACGTTGAACCGCCTGGCGTTGTAGACCTGCGGAACAAGGCAGCAGTCGGCCAGGGTCGGCGCCGCCCCGAAGGCATAGCCGTCGCCGTGGCGCTCGATCATCCGCTCCAGGGCCGTGAAGCCTTCGCTGATCCAGCGCTCGACCCAGGCGTTGCGCTTCGGTTCGTCGACACCGGCGGCCGAGAGCGCCTTGAGGATGCGCAGGTTGTTCAGTGGGTGGATGTCGCAGGCGACGATGCCGGCCATGGCGCGAACCACCTGGCGGTCGAACGGACCGGCCGGCAGCAGCGCCGGCTCCGGAAAGGTCTCGTCCAGCCACTCCAGGATCGACAGTGACTGGGTCAGGGTACGCGCGCCATCGACGACCAGGGCCGGGACCAGGGACTGCGGATTGACCCGGCCGTAGGCTTCCGACCGCTGCTGGTTGGCCACGAGATCGACCGGCGAGTAATCGTACGCGAGGCCCTTCAGATTCAGGCCGATGCGCACCCGATAGGGGGCGGAGGCGCGCCAGGCGCTGTGCAGGGTCAGCTTCATCGTCAGACGACCTTGAAGGACAGCGATCCGACGCCCTCGACCTCGCCGGCGACGGTGTCGCCCCTGACGACGGCGGCGACGCCCTCCGGCGTGCCGGTGAAGATCAGGTCGCCGGCTTCCAGCGTCCACAGCTTGCCGGCCTCGGCGATGACTTCCTCGACGGCCCATATCATGTCGGCGACCTCGGCCTGCTGGCGGATCTCGCCGTTGACCGACAGGGCGATGCGGCCTTGCGGGATGGTCCCGTCGAACGGGCGGATGGCGCTGATCGGCGCGCTGGCGTCGAAGCCCTTGGCCGAGTCCCAGGGCTGGCCCTTGGCCTTGGCGGCGGCCTGCAGGTCGCGGCGGGTCAGGTCGACGCCGACCGCGAAACCGAAGATGGACCCGCCCTCGCCCAGGGCCACGACCAGCTCGATCTCGTGATGCAGGTCGGCGGTCGCGGAGGGATAGGGAACGTCCCGACCCGACGGGACCACCGCGTCGGCGGGCTTGGAGAAGAAGAACGGCGGGTCGCGGTCGTCGCCGCCCATCTCGCGCCGGTGGGCGGCGTAGTTGCGGCCGACGCAGAGGATGCGGCGCACCGGGAAGGGCCGATCCGAACCCTCGACGGGCACGACCGGTTGCGGACGGATCGGGACGGCGTAGGTCATGGCGCGCTTCCTAGACCCGACAGGGCCGGGGGGGAAGCGGTTCTCCGAAACCGGGGCCGTTCTCAAAATTAACCCCGCCTCAACCACCTTTGCGCTTTGTGGCGGGTGGGTTGCGGGACGATGCCGGGCGAAGGGGCGCCGGCGGGTCCTCGCGACGGGGGTGGACGCCATGCGCTTCGGGGACATTCCTGCGAAGTTGATGTCGGTCTTCGGCGCGCTGGTGCTGACGATCGCGGCCGTCGGGTTCTTCGCCCACGCCATCATCGGCGGGCACGAGCGCTCCGTGGCGCGGACCACCGAGGCCAACGCCGCGCTGCTGGCCGCTTCCCGCGTCGAGTATGGCCTGACCCGCCAGGAGAATTCGGTTCGCGGCTTCCTGCTCTCCGGCGACCGCTACTATCTCGACCGCATCGAGATGGTTCACCGCCGGGGCTTCGAGGAAGCGCTGGCGAACCTCAAGCAGCATGACGGCGATGCCGCGCGGGTGACGGCTATAGCCGCCGCCTATGCCGACTACCGCGCCCGGGTCATCGAGCCGATCGGCCGGCTCGAGGGCGAAGCGGCCCGGAGGGCGGCCTTCGATCTGGTCCGCTCGGACGGCATCGCGGACCGGGCCATAGAGCCGGCGGAAGCCGCCATCACCCGCGCCGTCGCCGACGCCCGCGAACGGATCGCCGCCGAGTCGGCGGTCCAGGCCCAGGCCTCCCGCCAGCTGCGGGTCGCGCTGCTGGCCGGCATCCTGATCGTCGGCCTGCTGACGCTGTGGTCGGCTGTCTGGCTGTCGCGGACCATCGCCGACCCGGTCGTGCGGCTGTCCCGGGCCATGGACGCGGTGCGCGACGGGGTGGTCGCCGACGTGCGGGTCCAGCCGGCCGGCGACGACGAGATCGGCCGCCTGACGGTGGCCTTCAACGAGATGGTCACCGACCTGCGCTGGCACGACGCCTCGCTGCGCCGCGCGCTTGCCGAGCTGAGCGGCGCGCGAGACGCGGCCGAGGCCTCGAACCGGCTGAAGAGCGAGTTCCTGGCCAACATGAGCCACGAGATCCGCACGCCCCTGAACGGCGTGCTCGGCATGGTCCAGGCCATCCGCATGGACGAGCTGTCGCCGCGCCAGCAGGAGCGGGTCGGCATCATCCAGAGCTCGGCCGAGGCGCTGCTATCGATGGTCGACGACCTGCTCGAACTGGCGCGGATGGAGTCCGGCAAGGTCGAGCTGGATGTCGCGCCGTTCGACCTGGGCGAACTGGTCCAGGCCGCCGCCGCGCCGTTCGCGAACCGGGCCCAGGCCCACGGCATCGCGTTCGCCGTCACGATCGACTCCGAGGTCGACGGCGCCTGGCTGGGCGACGCCGGACGGCTGAGCAAGGTCGTCGAGCACCTGACCTCGAACGCCGTGAAATTCACCGCCCAAGGCCGCGTCTGCGTCAAGGCCATGCGGGGCGAGACCGGGGTGCGGATCTCGGTGCGCGACACCGGCGTCGGCATCCCGATCGCCCGCCAGGCCGACGTGTTCCGTAACTTCACCCAGATCGACGGTTCGGCCACGCGCCGGTTCGGCGGTTCCGGCCTGGGCCTGGCCCTCTGCCGCGAGCTGACCCAGGCCATGGGCGGAACGATCACGGTCGAGAGCGTCGAGGGCGAAGGCTCCTGCTTCACCCTCGACCTGCCGCTGGCGCGGGGCGCCCAGCCGGAAGCGGTGGCCGCCTGATCACCCAGTGTCGTCCCGGACGCCCCAGGCGATCCGGGACCCAGCCCTCGAACCCGGCCGGGATGACACTCGAGGTCAGTCCAGGCCGTAGACCTTCCGCAGGAACAGGGTCTCCGCCTCGCGCTGGGCGTCGACGTTCTGCTTCTTCCTGAAGCCGTGGCCCTCGTCGGCGGCGATCATGTACCAGACGTCGCCGCCCTGGCCGCGCACCTTGGCGACGATCTGTTCCGCCTCGGTCCAGGGGACGCGCGGGTCGTTGCGGCCCTGGATCACGAACAGCGGCTTCTTCATCCCCGCGGTCAGGTTCAGCGGCGAGATCTGGTCGAAGATCGCCTTCATCTTCGGATCGCGCTCGTCGCCGTACTCCGCCCGGCGGTTGTCGCGGCGATAGCCCTCCGTGTTCGCCAGGAAGGTACCGAAGTGGGAGATGCCGACGACGTCGATCGCCCCGGCCAGACTGTCGCTGTAGGCGGCCAGCGAAGCCAGGGTCATGAAGCCGCCGTACGAGCCGCCCGCGACGACCACGCGATCCTTGTCGAGGTCCGGCTGGGCGGCGACCCAGTCGAGCAGGGCGCCGATGTCCTTGACGCTGTCCTGGCGCCTGGGCCCGTTGTCCAGCTGGAGGTAGGTCTTGCCGTAGCCGTCCGAGCCCCGGACGTTGGGCACGATCACCGTCACGCCGAGCTCGTTGACCAGATACTGGTGGCGGCTGTTGAAGCCCGGCCGCGCCTGGCCCTCCGGACCGCCGTGGATGTCGATGTAGACCGGCGACTTGCCGGTGGCCGTCTTCGGCCGGTAGACCCAGGCTGGGACCTCCAGGCCGTCGAAGGACTTGAAGGTCTCAAGCGTCGGCTCGACCAGGGCGGCGGGGTCGAGGCCGCCGGTCTCGCTGGTGGTCCAGCGGGTCAGGGTCGCGCCCTCGACATCCCAGCTCCAGACGTCGGCGGGCGAGGTCGAGGCGTTCAGGCCGATGGCCAGCCTTGTCCCGTCCTTGTTGAAGTCCAGCGCCGTCAGCACGCCGACCGGCAGGGTCGGCTGAGGCAGGGCGCGGCGGGTGCGGAAGTCCTGGATCACCACCTTCGAACGGCCGCCCTCGTTGATCGAATAGGCCAGCAGCCGGCCGTCGAAGGAGAGGTCGAAGGCCTCGACGTCCCATTTCAGGTCCGCGGCGGTGATCGGCGTGACCTTGCCGGTGGCGATCTCGATCTCCACCAAGCGCTTGAACTCGCCGGTCTCGTCGCTGAGCACCAGCACCGACTTGCCGTCGGCGGTGAAGGCGCCGCCGTCGTAGGCGACATCCTTCTTCGTCGGGTGCAGCGGCGTCACCTTCGAGGTCGCCACGTCCATGATGTAGAGGCGGCTCAGGGTCGAGGAGATGTACTGCTGCAGGAGCAGGGTCTTGCCGTCCGGCGAGAAGGCGACCGGAGCGGTCGAGCCCGCGCCCTGCCACTTGGCGGCCAGCGGGGTCGCCACGCCGTCGGCGTCCAGGGTGGCGGTGACGATCCGGTAGTTGGGGTCGCCCTTGCCGATCTCCGCCCAGGCGAGCCGAGAGCCGTCCTTCGAGAAGACGAAGCTCTGGTTGCGCGTGCCGGGCTGGGTCAGGGCCTTTTCGGGGCCGCTGAGGCCGGCGAGGTAGCCCTGGAAGTACTCGTCGCCCCCGGTGTCGCGCGAGAACAGGAAGGTGTTCGTGCCCGGGCGAGCCGTGGCGCCGCCGATCGGTTCGTCGAAGAAGGTCAGTTGGGCGCGGTCGGCGCCGGGCGCGGCGACACGGTGGATCTGGGTGGTCTGGCCGAAGCGGGTGGAGACCAGGATCGAGCCGTCCTCGAGCCAGTCCTGGAACACCGCGTTGCGGGCGTTCTGATAGCGGCGCAGCTCGTCGCGCAGTTGCTGCGAGCCGACCGGCACGTTCTCCATCGTCAGCGTCCCCGAGGTGCGTCTTTCGACCGCCGGCGTGGCGGCGGGCGCGGGCGTAGGCGTGGTCTGGGCGACCGCCGGACCGGAGACGACCGCCAGCGCGACGCCGGCGAGGAGGATGTTGCGGATCATGGGAGGCCCCGGAAACTGAAATCTGGAGCGCACCATGGACCGATCAGCGGCGCGCCGACAACAGCTCCTGCCAACGCCACGATCCGCCGCCCAACGCCAGCTTCGGCGCGCCGGGGCTGTCGCTGAACGATATGACCACCAAGCCCCGCATCGGCTGCGCCTTGCAGGCGGCCGGCGCGAAGGCGACCTCCATGGCGATGGCCTGGCGAACGCCGGCCAGGCCCTTGCCCTCCTGGCCCGGGTTGCGCATCCACTCGCCGTCCCAGACCAGGATGGCCTTGCCGGGACCGAGCGGGCGGTGAGCCTGGGCGACGGCGGAGCGGACCTCCGGGTCCTGGCGCAGGGCGTCCTGCAGCCGGCGGACCATGTCGCAACCGGCCCCGCCTCCACCCGCGCCGCCGCCGTTGCCCGCGCCCTGGCCGGCGCCGGCGAGCGTGGCCCCGGCGAGCGCCGACTCGCCGAGGACGACGTTCGGCTCCGGCGGACCGGGCGTGGCGGCGATGGTCGGAACGTCCGGCGGCGGGGGCGTGCGGGGCTGGCGCACCTTCAGGACGGCCTTCGGTGGCGTCGGAGGGGTCGGCTTCTTCGGTCCGGCCGCCGCGGGCGCATCGACCTTCTTCTCAGGCGGCTTGGGATCGTCGGCCGGCGTCGGGGGCGGAGGCGGAGGCGGCGGCGGAGGCTGGATCAGGGTCGCGGCCACCGCCGGTGGCTCGACGGCCCGTTCCATCGGCGAAGGCGGGTGCATCAGGATCAGCACGAAGAACGCGGCGTGCGCGACCGCGACCGGCACGGCCGTCAGCAACCGCGCGCGCGCGCTGGACCTTGCTCGGCGGCGCCCCCGTTCCGGCGCCGG